>DATKZB010000337.1:0-11533 GCA_035528235.1 Phycisphaerae bacterium | reverse complement strand
TGGGCTTGCACGTGACGGCATCGGCCAGGACGACCGCGCCCGAGAAGTAGACCGCGATGGCCAGCGTCTTGCCATCGGGTGCCAGGTCGATGCCCCGCGGCCCTTTCAAGGCCTTGCCGGGGGGTTCGGGGGTGGGGGCATAGACACCCCTGCCGTCGATGGGCCTGCGGTCGAGCAGCCCGGCGCCATACAGGGCTGCGAGGTCGTTGACCAGGAGGCTGCGTTTCTGGGGGTCCTTGGCAATCTCCTGCCAGATGTCCGAGATGTGCCTGGGCCCCTGCTGCCCCTCAAGCGGGGGCAACGGTTTGCCGTCGAGCAGCAGGTGCAGCCCCTCCAGGTCTACCTTGGCCAGTTGGTGGACGCCGGCCAGCGTCGCCCACATGGCCTTGCCGTCCTTCGAGAGGACCAGGCCCCATGGGTCGGCGGCGCCCTCGGACAGGCGGTCGAGCAGCAGCGTGGCGTGGAGCGCCTTGCCCGGCAGGTCGATAACGCTCAGGGCGTTGGTATTCACCCAGCCGCGCTCCAACTGCGTCGTGGGCAGCGTCGTGCGGCCCACGGTGTGGACGGCATAGGCCCACTTGCCGTCGGGGGAGATGACCACCTGCCGGATGGCCGTGGAGCCGCCCGGCATCTTCACGTCGCCGACCGACTTCAGTCCCTCCAGGTCGATGAGGCTGACGGCAGCCGCCGTCTGCGGGTCCGACGCGTTGCCACAGGGAATGAGGTTCCCGACGACGGCCAGCGTCTCGTCGGGGGTGATGGCAATGAAGCAGGGCTGGCGCGGCACGCGGATGCGGGCGCGCTCCTTTCCGGACGCCAGGTCGACTACCGACACGTCATCGGTAACCGTGTTGGCGACGACGAGCAGGTTGCGTTTCGCCGCCAGGGCCACGCCCATCGGCCTCCGGCCGACGTCGAAGCGGCGGAGGACCTTGCCCTTGGCGGCGTCGACCTCGGCCACGGTTCCGGCATCCCGCTCGGCCACGTAGACCTTCGTGCCGTCGGTGGACCAGGCGACGCCGGTCGGCTGGCCCTTCAGGGCAACCTCCCGGGCCACCTTCTTGCCGGCCACATCCACGATAGCCAGCACCCCGGCCGTCGGGTCGGAGACGGCCAGCGAGTTGCCGTCGGGCGAGAACTTCAGGTCGAGGGGCGAGCGGTACGTCGGCGCCGCGCCGGCCTGGACCAGAAACGCGCCTGGCATGATCCCCCATACCATACCCAATACGATGACCGTCATCAGTCGCTTCATCTCGTGTCCTTTGCCTGTTCCGGGAATACCTTCGAACGACGCGGAATGCCCCCCCCCGATTACTTGTCGGAAACCACTGCCAGCCGCTTCGGCGCGCCCGCCTCGCTGACGACGCGGAAGCCGACGCTATAGACCTTCTGCCACGACGGATAACTCAGCCGGAAGGCCGACCGGGCCCGTTTGGGCCGGTCGTAAAACGACCCGCCGCGAACTACCTTGCGCCCGTCGGCCGTGTCGGCGTTGCGGCCGTCGTCGTCCTTGTACGGGTACGGCTGGTAGGCCGACCGGGTCCACTCAAACACGTTGCCGTGCATGTCGTGGAGCCCCCAGGGGTTGACCTGGTACTTGCCGACGTTCTCGGTGATGACGGCCCCGTCGTTGACGCCGTCGATGCTCGGAATCCACCTGGGCGAATCGCGACGGCACAGGTTGTTGAGCCCCTTGTCGGCCAGGTTGGCCCACTTGCCGAAGTCGGCGTTACAGTCGCCGTAAGAGAGGGGCGTTGTCGTGCCCGCGCGGCAGGCGTACTCCCATTGGGCCTCGGTGGGGAGCATGAACGTCTCGCCCGTCTTTTTGGAGAGCCACCGGCAGAACGCCCTGGCCTGCTGCCACGACACGCGGATGACGGGCTGCTTCTCGCGACTGGCGATCTCGCCGCGGTTACTCTGGTCCTTGTTGTAGACGCTGATGTAACCGCTGTCGTGCCCAGGGTCGAACACGGCGTACTGGGCGTTGGTGATCTCGACCTTGCCCATCCAGAAGGGCTTGGCGACGGGCACCCGCGCGACGGGCCACTCGTCGGACAGACCCGCGGCATCGCCCATGACGAACTCACCTGCGGGAACGTAGACGAGTTCCAGCGTCGCGCCGCCCAGGTCCACGGTCCGCGACGGCGCCCCGCCGGCGGCCTGCCGGCGTTTGGCCTCGTCGGCATCGAACGGCCAGCCGGGACACGCCACCGTCTTGACCTTGGGCTTCGGCATCGGCTCCGGCCTGACCGCAACGACCGACACCGCCTCTATGGCCGGGTAGGCTTCGGGGTCCACGTCGACCTTGGCGTACAACTTGGCCAGTTCGAGCCGCCGATCGTGTCCCTGGCCCGCAATGCGGCGATGCTCGCTCCAGGTGCCGTGGCAAGGCACGTTGAGGTCGATCCAGGTGACGAGGCGGTCCCAGGCTTCGACGTCGAGTTTGACGCCGCCGTGCCCTTTCTGGAGCATCTGGACCAGTTCGCTCGTGTCGGCGTGGTACTCCAGAGGCACCTGGACGTGGTAATCGCTCTCGGGCCCCGGGCGCCGGACGAATCGATGCAACTGTTCGTACGACGGCGTCCACTCGCCCTTGTAGTCGGGCCGTTTATCCTTGCCGCGCAGGTCGGGAGGCGTCTTGCCGTCGGCCCGCTTGCCGCCGTCGTGGCACCCGATGCAGTACTTGTCGAGGACCGGTTGAACCTCGCGGGCGAAACTGAACCCCCGCATGGGTCCGTACCAGGGACTGATGGCCGAGGGTCGCTTGCCGGTCGCGATGGTCTGGCGGGCGGACGGCCGCTCGCTTTGCCGCTCGTGGCACCCGGCGCACGAGGCGAACTCGCCCGGCATGGCCGTATACCAACTCCGCATGACCTGGAGGCCCTTGCCCTCGGCGTCCACCGGCACCACCACGATCGGCGTGTTGGCCGGAACGCGGAACATCGCCGACCCGTCCTCGTGAATGGGCACCGTTCCCAGGATCCGCTTGACGTCCCAGGGCCCGTCGATGCCGATGTTGATGTGCCCGCCCATGCCGCGGTAGCCGTAGTGGTTCGTGAAGACGCGCAGGGCCTTGGCCGTTCCGCGCGGCACGCCCTTGAGGCCGGGGCCGGTGTACACGTCGGCCAGGTAGACGATGGCGTCCTTGCGCGTAAGGTCGATCCGGTCGGGGATCGCGGGCGGCGTGGGCGTTTTCCTCACCGGAACAGGCTCGAACAGGGCGTACCCGGGCTCCTGGCGCAGCAGGAGCATGTTGTCGAAAATATCAACTAGGTACAACGCCCAGGGCGACTTCGAGTCCTTCCGGCACGAGACCAGGAAGTACTTCTCGCTCAGCGGATAAGGGTGCAGGAACTTGGGCCAACTGCCGTCGACCAGCCCGTCGCGGATAATGGGCTCGACCTCTTTCCCGTACCCGGGGATGCGCTGCACGACGCCGTCGGCCTCGTGCTTGCCCTTGGCGGGGTCGAGGATCAGGAGTTCGCCCATGCGCGGCACGCCGTGATGGCCGGAGACGATCGTGACGACCTTCGTGGGATGGTCCGGAACGGGCCGGGCGTAGAACATCGAGTTCGGCCAGTACGAGTTGCTGCCGTAGTGCTCGAATTGCGAGGTGCCATCAGGGTTCATCTCGAACAGGAGGCGACTGAAGTAGTGCGGCGTGTCGCTGTACTCCCACCGCGTGTAGATGACGCGGCCGTTGTTCAGCACCGTCGGGCACCACGAGTGGTCCTGGTCGAACGTCAGTTGGCGGACGCCCTTGCGGTCGGCGTCGAGCAGGTACAGCGACCCCACGTGGTCGCCGCCGCCCACGCATGGCACGCCCAGGTAACACGCCGTGGAACAGAAAATGATGCGGCCGTCGGGCAGGTAGCAGGCATCGTAGTTGTCAACATCCTTGTCCTCGCCGGGCGTGACCTGGGCAAGGCCGGTGCCGTCGGTCTTGATCTCGAAGACCTGCCATCGCCCGTTCGAGCCCGGCATCGAGAAGAGCATGCGGTCGGCGTCGAAGTGCAGATCGACGTCGCCGACGAACTGGCTGCCCTCGGGCCGGTAGAGGGTTTTCGCGGCGCCGGCGGTGTCGCGCATGGAGATGAGCGCGATCTCGTTGTCGTACCCGGTGCCGCCGATGGTCGAGTTGCCCTGCCAGTTCTGCGGCAGGCCGAGCCGCTTCTCGCTCCGCTTGACGAAGAGGAGTTGCTCGAAATCGATCAGCGGATTGGCCAGCAACGCCTCGCACTGAAGCGCCACGAGGTCTTTCGTCAGCGCCAGGAGTGCATCCTTGCCTGCCGCGCCGTCCTTGTCCGCCCCTTTCTGGATGCCCTCGAGCCGCTTCTGAAGGGCGTCGAGACGGGCCAGGAACTCCTTGCCCTTGGGGTACTTCGGGCCGAACGTGGTCATCAGGTCGTCTACCGCCAGGTACAGGGCGCCAAAGTTGAAGTCGCTGCCGCGGGCCAGCAACTCTTCCGTATCGCTCGACTGGTAATACACCTCGCGGACCGCCGCCAGACCCGAGGCGTCTTTGACCTGGGCGGCAAGTTCCTTGGCCTTGCCCGCGTACCGAGGCAGGCGTGCGGCCCGGACGTACCGCTGGGCCAGGCCCTTCCAGTCGCCCGCCTGCCAGTCGTTGGCCCAGATACCGTCGGCCCGTTCCCAGGCCATCTGCCGCCGGGCGGTGCTGTCGGTGAAGTCACGGCCCACGAGGTCCCAGAGCCCTTCCCGGTTCTGCTGGCGAGGATCGGTCTCCTTCGCAACAGACGTCGTCGAGAAGTAGAAACCATGGCCGCCACTGTTGTTGTGGATCTTCAGGAGGAGGTGGTTGTCGCCCTTCTGGAGCGCCAGCGCGGCCTTGTCCTGGTTCGGTGCCGGGCCACGAGGCACGTCGTTCGAGATGACCTTCTTGCCGTTAATCCATGCGGCCATTCCGTCGTCGCTGCCGAAGTAACCGGTAATGGTCTTGGGCGCGGTGGCCGTTATCGTCCGGTAGAGGTAGGTTGAGCCGTTCGTGCCTGCGGAAAGACCGTGGACCTTGCCATCGTCAAACTGCGGCTGCGCCACCCACCGCAACTTGCCCATCGGCTTCGCGAGGTCGATGCCCTGCTCGGGCGGGAACACGTGGTCGAATCCCCTCGTGCTCCCCCCGTCGACGTAGAAGGGGCCCGCCATGTGCCAGGGGCCCATCGTGATGGTGGCATCCTGGGGGGCCTCGGGGGTCTTGGACTTCTCGACCTCCTGCCGCAGAAGCGCCTCGCGCGCCGCGACCATGGTCTCCTGCCAGGTGCCCTTCTTGGCATAGTAAGCCGGGTCGGCCGCCGAAGCCGTGGCCGACACCACCAGAAGGACCACCACGGCTGTTGCCCACCGCCAGTTGATGCCTAATCCCCTCATAGTCTGCTGCCTCCTAATCCTAAACGCCACTTCGCCATTTCATGTCGCCTGGCGGCCTTCCCAGGCCGCCAGGAACACGTGTCAGGCCCGATCGCGGCGGCCTGGGAAGGCCGCCGCGCGGCAAGTAGCGTTGTAGGGCTAACGCCACAGGCCGAGCCAATCGAGCGCAGTGCCCTCCCCCTGGAACTGACACACGTTCTAACACCCTTAACGGCGAAACGGACCGGATGATGTTACGGCCTGCCGCCGCCCAATCAACCCTTTTTCGCCGCCACGGCGGGTGGCGGGGCCCCGACCTCGCACATGACGCGGAATCCTACATTATAGACCACACGCCACGGCGGGAAGCCCAACCGAAACGCCGAGCGGCACCGCCCCGGCCGGTCGTACCACGATCCGCCGCGGACCACCTTGTCGCCCACCGCGCCGCCCGAATCCCGCCCGTCGTCCGCCTGGTAAGGATACGGCCGATGCGTCGTCCGGGTCCACTCCCACACGTTGCCGTGCATGTCGTGCAGGCCCCAGGCGTTCGGGCTGTACGAGCCCACCGGGGCGGAGACGCGATGGCCGTCGTTCACGCCCTCCACCGCCGGCCGCCAGGGCGGCACGGCCCCCGACGGCAGTCCCCACCCGAAGGTGTCCACAAACCGCAGGCAGTAGTCGGCCAGGTTGGCGGACTTGGCGAAGTCGGCCTCGACGCCGCCATAGTTGACGGCCGTGGCGGTGCCCGCGCGGCAGGCCCACTCCCACTGGGCCTCGGTGGGCAGCGTGAACGCCTCGCCCGTCTTCTCGGAGAGCCACCGGCAGAAGGCCGTCGCTTGAAGCCAACTGGCCCGACACACCGGCTGCCGGGGCCCGTTCAGCGGATACCCGCGTTCCTGGACGCTGAACTGGAGGAAATCGCCGTGTTCCAACCGGCTGTCGTGCCGCGCGTCGAACTGGGCAAACTGCTCGTTCGTAACCTCGACCTTGCCCATCCAGAACGGCCGGCCCACGCGAACGGGCGACGCGGGGCGCTCATCGGCACAGCCGTTCGCATCGCCCATGACGTACTCGCCCGGCGGCACCAGCACCAGCGCCAGGGCCACCCCGCCGCCGAGGTCGACCGTCCGTTCCACCGGCAGACCCACCTGGGCCTGCCGCGCCTTGGCCGCAGCCGCGTCGAAAGGCCAACCCGGGCAAGGCGGACCCGCTGCGGGGGGCGCCGCCGGTTCAGGCGCGGCCGGCGAGGATACCTGGAGCACCGCCGGCTTGAGGTCGGCGTCGGCCTCCGGCTCCTCCTCCAGGGCCGCGTACCGTTGATTCATGGCGCGGCGGCGGCTGCGCTGGTGGTCGACTTTCTTGTCGCCGACGATCTCGCGCCACGTGCCGTGATACGGCGTGTTGAGGTCCATCCAGGTCACGAGGCGATCCCAGGCCTCGGCGTCGAGTTTCACGCCGTGGTGGCCCTTGTCGAGCATCTGGACGAGCAGCGTCGTGTCGGCGTGGAACTCCCCCGGGGTGAGCAGGTGAATGTCGCTCTCAATGGTGTGCCCGCGGACGTAACTCCGCAGCACCATGTACGACGGCGAGAACCGTGTGCCGCTGGTGTAGTTGCGATCCTTGCCCTGCGGCTGGACGTCGGGCCGGGTGGTGAAGTCGGGAATCCGGCGTCCGTCGTCGCGCGGCCGGCCATCATGGCAGCGGATGCAGTAGGCGTCGAGCACCGGCTGCACCTCGCGCTTGAAGGCGAAGCCGCGCGGCGGACCGTACCACGGCCGGATGTCGGCCGGCGTTTTCGTGACGGCAATGGCCTGACGCTGCGGCGCCACCGTGCCGTGAGGCTCGTGACACCCCACGCACGAGAGCACCTCGCCCGGCATGGCCGTCATCCACGACCGCATCAGTTGCAGGGCCCTGCCCTTGCCATCGAGCGGCTGGACGGCAATGGGCGTGTTGGCCGGCACCCGGAAGTAGGCCGAGCCGTCGGCCTCCACCGGCACGGTGCCGAGAATCCGCTTCACGTCCCACGGACCATCCAGACCCACCCGGTTGACCTGCCCCCCCATGCCGTGATAGGCGAACTGGTAGGTGAGCAGCCGGAGTTGCTTCACCGTGCCGCGCGGCACATTCTTGAGGCCGTTGCCCACGTAGACGTCGGCCACGAAGACCACGGCGTCGCGGCGGGCGGGGTCGGTCTTGTCGGGGATGATCGGCGGCGGCGCCGACGGCTTCAGCGGAATGGGCTCAAGCAGCGCGTAGAAGGGCTCTTCCTTCAGAAGCACCTTGTTGTCGAAGACGTCGACCAGCCAGATGCCCCAGCCCGCCCCGTCCGACATCTTGGCCGACACCACGAAGTACTTGTCGCTGAGCGGCCAGGGGTGAAGGAACTTCGGCGGCTTGCCCCCGACGAGACCGTCGCGGATGACCGGCTCGACCTTCCTGCCGTAGCCGGGGATGCGTTGGATGACGCCGTCGGCCTCGCGGCGGCCCAGGGCGGAGTCGAAGAGGACGAGGTCGCCGATGCGGCGGGTATCGTGATGGCCGCTCACCACGCCGACGAACCGCGTCGGATGGTCCGGGCACGGCCGGGCGTAGAACACCGAGTTCGGCCAGTACGAGTTGCTGCCGTAGTACTCCATCTGCTCGGTGCCGTCGGGGTTCATGTGGAACAGGATGCGCGAAACGTAATGCGGAATGTCCGAGTACTCCCAACGCAGGTACAGCACGCGGCCGTTGTTCAGCACCGTGGGACACCAGTCGTGGTCCTGCTCGAACGTCAGGCGGCGGATGCGGCCGCCGGCCGGCTCGTACAGGTAGATGTTCGAAACGTGCGAGGCGCCCGTCACGCAGGGCACGCCGACGAACGGCGCCGTCGACGTGAACAGGATATTGCCGCTGGGCAGATAGCACGCATCGTAGTTGTCGACGTCGGGCTGGGTAATGAGGGGCAACTCGCGCAGGCCCGTGCCGTCGGCCTTGAGCTCGTGGACCTGCCACCGACCGTTCTTGCCGGGCATCGAGAAGAGCATCCGGTCGGCGCCGAAGTGCAGGTCGACGTCGCCGACGAACCGCCCCCCCTCGGGCCGGAAAAGCGTCCGCAGCGTGCCCCCCTTGCGCCAGTCCGAGAGGACGGCAATCTCGTTGTCGAAGCCGGTGTGGGGCAGGCTCGAGTTGCTCTCCCAGTTGGCGACCAGACCCATGCCGGGCGAGCTCTCGGTCCGCTTGACGACCAGCATGCGGTCGAAGTCGAGCAGCGGGTTGGCCAGCAAGGCCTCGGTCCGGAGGGCGGCGAACGCCGCTGCCGCCTCCTTCAACTTCTCGGCCGCCTGGGCGTCGGCGAGCAGGTCATCGTGCGTCTTCTTGAGCGTCTCGAGCCGCCCGAGGTACTCCCGCCCTTTGGCGTACCGCACCCCGAAGGTCTGCTCCAGGTCCTCGATGGCCAGGCGCAGGGACTGCCACTCGGCCTCGGGCACGCCCGGCTCGGACTTTGGCGACGGCCTGCGCTGCACCGGCTTGAGGACGACCTTCTGCCACTTGTCGTTGTCGCCGAGGTACGCGAGGACGTTGCGCGTCAGCCCCTCCAGGTTCGCCCGGTGGGCGTTGGCGGCATGGGCGTAGCGAGAGAGACGCCAGCCCATGGCGATGATGCGGCCCTTGCCCGCCTCGTACTCGGCCATCGGGTTCTCGCCCGAGTCGGGCCAGGCCGCCGCCAGCAACATGCCGCGGCTTGGGCCGCCCGAGCCGTGGAAGTCGCCGAACGCCGAGTACCCCGCGCTGGTGACGAGCACGTGGTCGGCGTCGAAGGTCAGCCCACGGAAGATGGGGTGGCCCGACACGAGCGGCGTGAATCCGACCTGGGTCTGGTCGGTTCCGGGGGCGCCGCGGCGCGGCACGATGGGTTCGACCCGCAGGTCGTGGAGCATGGCCAGTGCCGCGCCGGTCAGAAACAATCCGTGGCCGCCCTCGACGTACGTGCGCAGGACCTCGATCGTCTTGGGGTCATGGACCGCCGCGGGTCCGTCAATCGAGTCGCCCTGATGGTACCACAACACGGCGAACTGCTCGGGCGAAACGGGCTTCCCGGCCATATCGGCAAAGGCCCCGCCGCCGATCACCACAATGGGCGTTGCCCCGCAGAGCCGCCCGGCCAGGTCGCAGACCGCGCGGGTCTCGGGCCCCCACTTCTCCCGCGACGCCTCGGCAACGAGCACGCCTACCTTCGCATCGGCCGACGAAGCGGCCCTTGCAGGCGAGACCGCAACGCCGAAGACGAGCGCGGCCGAGATGCCCAGCACCCGCAGGGCGTCGCGAACGGACACGATCGGCTTGATCATAGGTGGCGTTTCCGTCAGATTCTCGACCGGCTGACCCGGACGTCGGGCTGCGCGCCGTCCATGTCCATGCGAGGCCGGGCCTTGAGCGCTTCGGCGACGGGCTCGAACGCCTTCAGCAGGACCTGGTAATCCGGGTCGTCGGTCGAGGCGAAGACCTCGCCCTTGCACGCGCCGCGACCGCCGGCCTCCTTCGCGAGCGGCGCCGCCAGAAAGGCGTTCAACTTCGGGTTCGTGATGCGCAAGGAAGGCGGCAACCCCTTCGCGCCCGTGTGACACGACACGCACCGCCGGGCCCGGACGTCGGCCAACGTCTTCTCCAGGGCCGGCGGCACCAGTCGCCGGCCGCCTTCGCGGTGCTCGTCGGCCATGTCGTACGTTCCGTAATACGGCACGTTGAGGTCGATCCACGTCAGGACGCGCCCCAGGCTGTCGGCGTCGAGGTCGGCCCGGCGTTTGCCCTCCTTGTCGGGGTGACCGCTCAGCAGGACCTCCGCCAGTTTGCTCTTGGGCGATCCCCAGTCATTGGGCGCGATCTTCAGGATGTTCGCCTCGTTGCCGTTCCGCGTGTCGATCCAGCTGACGTATCGGCGGGTCAGGACGTCGTACGACACGTTGAACCAGTCGGTCTTGTCCCCCGACAGGTCGAGGCCGCCATCCGGCTCGGCGCCGCCATGGCAGCGGGCACAGTTGGCATTCAACACGGGCTGCACGTGGCGGGCGTAGTCAAACCCCTGGACGCCCCAGGACGGCGGGGCCAAGCGCTCGGGATCGCGCTTCAGGGCCAGGGCCCGATGGGCAGCCGGCGGGGTATCGTCGCGCGGCTCGTGGCAGCCGATGCACCCTTGCGTCTCGCCGGGCGCGAAGTGGGTGAAACTCCGCATCCGCTGCACGCCCACCCCGCGATCGTCGACGGCGATAAAGTACAGCGGCAGCCCCGTCGGCACCTTGAAATACGCCGACCCGTCGGACTCGACCGTCGCGGTGCCCCAAACCTTCTTGACGGCGTACGTGGCACCGCACGAGATGACCGGCCGCTGGAACCCGAATCCCGTGGCCCCCGTCAGAAACCGTTTCGGCGCCTCCTCGACGACGCGGATCGCCTTGATGCGGCCGCGCTCGACGTGCGGCTCCAGGCCGCGGTACACGTCCACGACGTACAGGACGGCCTCGCCGGTGGGATCGTCGACCTGTGCGCAAGCCTCGTCTCCCGGCCCATCAGCGCCCGCCGGCTGGACAGCGGCGGCCACCTCTTCCTGCGTCGTGGTGCCGAGGATGGGCGGCCGGGGACGCGGACGTATGGGCGTGGCGTCGTAGCAGCCCAGCCCGTCATCGCTCTGGTAGACGATGGCCGTCCCGGTGCCGGTCTCCCACAACAGGAGGACGCCGTCGCGCGAGACGAGGAACCGGCGTTCCTCCAACGGGTTGGGCTGCTCGTACGGTCCGCGGACGAAGTTGCCGTCGCCCTAGTCGACCCGGCCGATGCGGACCTCGGGCGTGACGTTGGTCAGGGCCTCGCCGGCGTTGAGTCCCTGGTGGTTGTCGATGACGCCGACGCCGCCGCGGATGGGTCCGTTGTGGGCCGTCAGGATACACATGACCCGGTGGGTACCGGGGATGGGCCGGGCGTCGATGAAACTGGCCGGCGACAGGACGCGGTTGCCGTAGAACGCCTGCAACTGGGTGCCGTCGGGCCGGATCGTCCAGAGGCTCTGGATGGGGATGGCCGGGCGGTCGACGTATTCCCAGCGGCTGTAGATGATCCGGCCGTCGTTCAGGATGCTGGGGGTGAAGTCGTTCAGGTACCCGTGGGATATCTTGCGGACGTTCGA
>DATKZB010000336.1:0-7189 GCA_035528235.1 Phycisphaerae bacterium | reverse complement strand
CGCGCCGACGCGACGGCCCTTGGCGGCGCTCAACAACACGCGCCCGGCAAGCCGGGCGGCTAACACGCGCCGGCACGACGGCCCTTGGCGGCGCTCAACAACACGCGCCCGGCAAGCCGGGCGGCTATCACGCGCCGGCGCGACGGCCCTTGGCGGCGCTCAACAACGCGCGCCGGCGCGACGGCCCTCGGCGGCGCTCAACAACACGCGCCGGCGCGACGGCCCTCGGCGGCGCTCAACAACACGCGCCCGGCAAGCCGGGCGGCTAACACGGCGCCGCGCGCCCGTTAGCCGCGGGGCTTGCCCCGCGCGTTCGCGCGCCAGGGCCGGGGCGCGCGCCGATGCGAGCGGCGCCGAGCGCTCATCGTACCCGGGGCGCGGGCGAGGTCAAGGGGTCGCTCGGCAAACGCTTGCCAGGGCGACCGGCGCCCGGCATACTTGGCGCGCGCGTTACAATAGCAGGCGCCCGGCACCGTTAGCCGCGGGGCTTGCCCCGCGCGTTGGCGCGCCCGGCGACCGGCGCCCGGCATACTCGGCCGGGCGCGACGAAGAAAGGAGACCGTCATGGCCTGTCACACGGCAGCGGTGTGGGCGGCGGCGTGTCTGGGTCTGGCCCTGGCGGCCGGGTTCGCGGCGGCCGCGGAGGGGCCCCTGCGCCTCCATCCCGAGAACCCGCATTACTTCCTGTGGCGCGGGCGGCCGGCCGTCCTCATCACCAGCGGCGAGCATTACGGGGCCGTCCTGAACCTCGATTTCGACTACCGCCCGTACCTGGAGGAACTCGCGCGGCACGGCCTGAACCTGACGCGGACCTTCTCGGGCGTCTACCGCGAGGTGCCCGGCAACTTCGGCATCACCGGCAACACCCTCGCCCCCAAGCCCGACCGGTACCTGGCCCCCTGGCCGCGGAGCGAGAAGCCGGGGGCCGCGTGCGGCGGCAACCGGTTCAACCTCGACCGCTGGGACGACGCCTACTTCGCCCGCCTCAAACACTTCCTGGCCGAGGCCGGGCGGCGCGGCGTGGTCGTGGAACTCGTCCTCTTCTGCCCCATGTACGAGGACACGATGTGGCACGCCTCGCCCATGTTCGCCGGCAACAACGCGAGCGGCGTCGGCGACCTCAAGAAGGACGAGGTCCACACCCTCAAGAACGGCCGCCTGCTCGACATCCAATTGGCCGTCACCCGCAAGATCGTCACGGAGTGCAACGCGTTCGACAACCTGTACTACGAGATCTGCAACGAGCCGTACTTCGGCGGCGTGACGCTGGAGTGGCAGCGGAAGATCGCCCAGGCGATTGTCGAGACCGAGCGGGGCCTGCCCAAGCGGCACCTCATCGCCCAGAACATCGCCAACGGGTCGACGAAAATCGCGAACCCCGACCCGGCGGTCTCGATCTTCAACTTCCATTACTGCTCGCCGCCCGACGCCGTGGCGATGAACTGGGGGCTCGCAAAACCCATCGCCGACGACGAGACGGGGTTCAAGGGCTCGGCCGACGTGCCGTACCGGCCCGACGCCTGGGATTTTCTGCTCGCCGGCGGCGCCGCATATAGTAATCTCGACTATTCCTTCACACCCGACGCCGAGGACGGCTCGGCCGTGCCCAAGGCCCCCGGCGGCGGGGGACGGAACCTACGGGCGCAACTCGCGGTCCTGAAAGGGTTTATCGAAGGGTTCGACTTCACCCGCATGGCCCCCGACCCGGCGTGCGTCGTTGGCGGCGTGCCCCCCAAGGCCACCGCCCGGGCCCTCGTCGAGAAGGGGAAACAGGTCGCCGTGTTCCTGCGCGGCGGCCGGCGGGCCGACCTCGTCCTCGACCTGCCCAAGGGCTCGTACCGAGCCGAGTGGGTCAGCACGCTGACCGGCAAGGTGGAGAAGGCCGAGACGTTCGCGCACCCCGGCGGCCGGCGGACGCTCGCCTCGCCCGAGTACCCCGGCGAAATCGCCCTGCGCGTCGTCGCCCGGTAGGCGGGCTACGCCTGGGCGGCCTCGTCGGGCAGGAAGACGGCGCGGGGTGTGTCGAAGAGGATTTGCCGCGCGGTGACGAGCGCCTCGGCCTCGGTCATGAAACCGCGCTCGATCCGCTCGGCGCACACGTTCGCCAGCACCCGCCGGACGGTCATCAGCCGGCCGTAAATCCAGTCGACGCAGTACCCGTCGGAGAAGAACCCCATGAGCCGCGCGCGCGGCACCATGTCGAGCCGCCGGTGCACGGCCTGGTGCATGACGGCGGGGTAGAACGTCTCCCACCAGAACCCGGCCAGCGAGACGTTGGCGTAGGCTTGCGTCATGGCGCACCAGATGGGTTCGTCGATCTCGTAACCGTTGAGGATATTGAAATGGATATCCTCGAACTCGCCGAAGAGGTGCCCCATGCCGCTGGCGAACTCGGGCGCCGCCCGTGCCACCGGCCGCGTGGCCACGACGGGCGGCGGCAGAAACTGGACGCCGTAACAGATCTGGAAGACGCTCGTCTTGCCGCGAATCGCCAGGCAGATCGCCCGCACCAGCGCCGCCTCCAGCAACCGCGAGGCGTCGGGTTCCAGGTCGCGCCCCGCCCGGGCGTCGGCCAGGATGGCGTCGAGCCGCGCGTCGGGCACGGGCCGGAAGTCGGCCTCGGACGAGATCCACGCCACCAGGGCCCGGCGGTGCGACCAGTCGAGCCGCTCGTAGAACGCCGCCACGACGTCGCGCAGGTCGCCGACGGTGGCGACCTCGGGGCCGGCGTGTTTCGACAGGTGGGCCAGCCGCTCGTGCCACGTGACCGACTCGCGCGTGCCGCCGGTCGGCGCCGTCTCGACCGTGCAGCGGATACCGTCGTCGGGCCCGCCGGCGGGGGGCGGCGTGGCCGTCGCGCTCGAGAGGACGCGCTCGATGCGGCCCTTCGCCAGGACCTCGGCCGGCCAGCCGGGCCGGGCGGTCCGGGCGGCGATGGCGGCCTCGAGGCGCCCGAGCGACCCGGCCTCCAGGGGCTCGTCAAAATTGTACAGGTCGCGCAGGATCGTCCGCAGGATCCAGCCGAAGCCGGTGCCCTCGATGAGCGGCCAGTATCGGAAGAACGCCTCGTACGGCGGGGCGTTGCCGTGCATGTGGCCGCCGGTCCAGAGGGCGGTCTCGGGGCAGCCCGCGCCGCGAAGGACATAGAGCAACATATGATAGAATAGCAGGTCCTGCGGCCCGCGCGCCGCCATGCGGTCGCGGGCCAGGTGGCTGTGGACATCGATGGCGGGCACCTCGCGGAAGGCGTTGAACAGGTCGTCGCGTAGCATAGGGCCTCCTGGAATCATCAACACGCGCCCGGCAAGCCGGGCGGCTAACACAACATCGCGTCGGCGCTCAGCGCCGTACAACAACACGCGCCCGGCAAGCCGGGCGGCTAACGTAACGCGCGCCGGTCGCGCGGCGCGCCGGGGCGGCGTCAGCCTTGGCGCGCGCTGCCGCCGAACTCGACGAAGGCGTCGCAGGCGGCGTCCTGCCACGCGGGCGACTCGAGGCCGATGGCCGGCTCGTCGCCGTATCGGCACGCGAGAAAGCCGCCGCCGAATCGGCCGAGCGTCTCGACGAGGCGGCGGGCCTCGCGGCGGATCGTCTCGGTGTCGCGCGACTGAAGGCCCTCGGCGCGCGACTGGATGTCGACCGGGCACTCGAACGTCACTCGGCCGCCGAACGCCGCGGCCAGCCGCTCGACGCCGTAGAGCGCCGGCTGGTCGAACTGGAGCACCGTCACGCCCACGCCGACGAGATCGTCGATGATGTCCCACAGGTTGCCGCAAGAGTGCATCCAGACGTCGACGCCCACCTCGGCCGCCACGCCGCACAGACGCTCGAACTCGGGCCGGAAGAGCGAGCGGAACGTGGCGGGGGCCATCATGAGGCGGTCCTGGGTGCCCCAGTCCTCGGGGAACATGACGGCGTCGGCCCCGGCGGCCGCCAGGTGCCGCACGGCCGTCTCAATCTCGTCCATCACGCGGCGGTTCAGTTCGCGCACGCGGTCGGGCTCCAGCAGGCAATCGGCCAGAAAGTTGTCGAGCCGGCGGATCTTGCGGCTGAGGTTGAACGCGCACCCGGGGATATAGCCGATGCGGTACCGGCCGCCGGCGTCGGCGAACGCGCGCCGGGCGGCATCGTAGCGGGCCTCGAGGCCGAGGTCGGGCGGGCGGTAGGCGTCGAGGTCGGCCCAGTCGGCCAGGGCCCCGCGGGCCACCTCGCCCTTGGACAGGCCGCCCAGCCGCCGCCACGTGCAGCCCCACTCGTCCAGCCAGCACTCGGAGTCGCCCTCGCGCCAGCGTCGCTCGACGAAGGCCGGGTCGGGGCCCACGGCGGCGCCGGCGACGTCGCACGGCCACGGGGCAGGCAGGTCGTAGCCGATGCGCGGGGCGGCATCGAAATGAATCACCTTCTTGATGAGTTCGCGGGAGGTCATGGCGGCGTGCCCCGGGGGGCCTAGGGCATCAGTTTTCCGTCGGGGGTGTCCCATTTCTCGACCTCGGGCCAGCCCTCTCGGTCGCGCGGCGAGAGGTTCTCGCAGATGTGCCGGACGGCCTCGGCCGGGTCGTCGGTCGGGTACAGCAGGTCGAGGTCCTCGGGAGAGATGTGGCCGAACCGCTCCAGGACGACCTCGCGAATCCACGCCAGTTGTCCGCGCCAGAAGTCGGTGCCCATCAGGACCACCGGCAGCCGGTGGATCTTGCCGGTCTGGATGAGCGTGACCGTGTCGAAGAACTCATCCAGCGTGCCGAACCCGCCGGGGAAAAAGATGAACCCCACCGCGTATTTCGAGAACATCACCTTGCGGACGAAAAAGTACCGGAAGTTGATGACCTTCGTCAGGTACGGGTTGGCCACCTGCTCGAACGGCAGGACGATGTTCAGGCCGACGCTTTCGCCGCCGGCCTCCTTGGCGCCGCGGTTGGCGGCCTCCATGATGCCCGGCCCGCCGCCCGTGATGACCGAGAACCCCGACTCGGCGATCAGCCGGCCCGTCTCGTAGGCCTTGCGGTAGTAGGGGTGATCGGGTCGGGCCCGGGCCGACCCGAACACGCTGACGCCCGGCGGCACGCGGGCCATCATCTCGAACCCGTCGACGAACTCCGCCATGATGCGGAACACACGCCACGGGTCCTCGGCGAGAAAGTCCGACGGGTTCATGGGCAACCCTGCCTCCCCTGCGGCGTCGGTCGGGCCTTCGATGGCGCCCCACACGGACCCGGACGCGGCACGCACCACTGTAAGGAAAATCCCGGGCTTGTAAACAGGTCATTCGGTCCAACGCGCCCGACAAGCCGGGCGGCTAACCTCGCGCTGAGGCGCTGCGCCCGTGTGCCGACAACACGCGCCCGCCTCGGGCGGGCGGCTAACCTTGCGCCGAGGCGCTGCGCCCGTGTGCCGACAACACGCGCCCGGCAAGCCGGGCGGCTAACCGTGGCGCCGCGCGACGGCCCTCGGCGCCGCTCAACAACACGCGCCCGGCAAGCCGGGCGGCTAACCGTGGCGCCGCGCGACGGCCCTCGGCGCCGCTCAACAACACGCGCCCGGCAAGCCGGGCGGCTAACATGACAGCGCGCCCATCGCGCCACGCGCCCGTGTGCCGTGTTAGCCGCGGGGCTTGCCCCGCGCGTTACAACAACACGCGCCCGGCAAGCCGGGCGGCTAACGTCGCGCCGAGGCGCGCGAGTCATCACGAGGGTGACGCGCCGCCGTCGTCGGTGTCGGCGATGAGGCGGGTGGGGTGGCGGGCTGATTCGACGTCGGGCAGGGCGGCGTCGCTGACGGCGGTCTGGTCGGCCAGCCGCCGGGCGGCGGGTTTGACGCGCGACTCGTACGAGCCGACGGCCCCGTCGTACGCCTCGGCGGCCTTCTTGAGGCCGTCGCCGACCCTGGCGAAGTGGCCGACGAACGTGGCGACGCGCTCGAAGAGTTCGCGGCCGGTCTGGCCGATCTTCTCGGCGTTCTCGGCCAGGGCCTCTTCCTGCCAGCCGCAGGCCACCGCCCGCAGCAAGGCGATCAGTGTGGCGGGGCTGGCCAGGATGACGTTGCTGCGAAAGGCGTCCTCCATCAGCGACCGGTCGGCCTCCAGGGCCGCGCTGAAGAACGATTCGGCCGGGATGAACAGGACCACGAAGTCCGGCGTGTTCTGGAACTGTTTCCAGTAGGCCTTCTGGCACAGTTGCTGGACGTGTGCCCGCAGGGCCTGGGCGTGGCGGTCGAGGGCGGCCTGGCGTCGGCCCTCGTCGTCGGACTCCATGGCCTCCATGTAGGCCTCGAGGGGCACTTTGGCGTCGACCACGATGATGCGGTGGTTCGGCAGGTTGACCGTCAGGTCGGGTCGGATGCGGCCGTCTTCGGTGGCGGTCGAGGTCTGCTCGTGGAAGTCGCAGTGCGGGCTCATGCCGGCCGCCTCGACGACGTTCCGCAGGGCCATCTCGCCCCAGCGTCCGCGGACGGTGGGCGACCGCAGGGCGGTCGACAACTGGTGGGCCTCTTTCTGGAGGGCCTGGTGGGCCTGGGCCAGGGCGTCGAGGCGGTTCTTGAGGCCGCCGTAGGCGTCGGTCCGGGCCTTCTCGATCTGGCCGAGGCGGTCTTCGTACGCTTTCAGCAGGTCCTGGATGGGCCGCAGGCGTTCGCCGGCCGCGCCGAGGAACTGTTCGCCGGTGTTCTTGAGGGCGTCGGCCGAGAGGGCCTTGAAGGCGTCCTTGAGGTGGACCTCGGCCTCGCCGAGGAGTCGGCGCTGCTCGGCCAGGTTGGCGCGTTCGGCCTCCAGGCGTGTCTCGGCCTGGACGCGGGCCTGGCGCTCGTCGGCGAGTTCGCCCTGAAGGGTCCGGGCGTCGGCCTCCAGGTCGGCGGTCCGCTGCCTGAGTTCGGCCTCGACGGCGGCCGCGGCACCGCCGCCCGTCCGCTGCTTCAGGAGCAGCACCAGAATCAGGAATACCAGGGCGACGGTGATGGCGGGAAGGATGTATGACATGGGTCCGCGCCTCCGGCCGGTTGCGGCACGGGTGCCATCGTACCGCGGCCCGCGCGCCGGGTCAATGGACGGCGGGCCTCGGGTACTGTCAAGCATTGTGTGTAATTTCAGGTACGAGGTGCCATCGGAGGAGCTGTCCGAAGACGGCGCGTTCGGCGGCGGGGGTGTTGGCAAAGGCCCCCATGGGTCGCAGTCGACGCCTGAGTTTTCGGATCAGTCGCT
>DATKZB010000335.1:0-10122 GCA_035528235.1 Phycisphaerae bacterium | reverse complement strand
GACGTAGTTGGCACTAAGGCGCCGGACCCGCTTGCCATCGGCATCCATCCGATGCAGGACGCCCGCCGGCGTGGTGAAACACAGGGCGCTGCGCGGCGACCGGGTCGAGATGAACGCGATGCCGCCGTCGGGCAGCCAGCAGGCGTTGTAGTCGTGCCACGCCCCGTCGGTCAACTGCACGAGGTCCGACCCGTCGACGTTTATCCGAAAAACGTGATAGCCTTCCTTGCCGCTACGGCGCCAACTGAAGAGGACTTGGCGACCGTCGCAGGAGAGGTCCATGTCCAGAATCTGCCCTTCGGGCGAGGCGACGAGTTCGGTGAGTTTCCCGTCGGGCCTGGGCGGCGAGAGCACGTAGAGCCCGCCGCCGGCCCCAAACCCCTCGCAGTGCCGCGTGTACACGTGGCTGGGGTTCAGGACGCGGCGCTTGATGACCAGAAGCCGGTCGAAGCCCAGGCGCCCTTCGGCCACGCACCGGACCAGGGCTTCCGACTCCTCCACCGGCACCGTGCCACCCTGCGATTGCACGTAGGCGCGAAGGGCCTTGTCGGACGGGGGCGCGGCAAAGACCTGAATCTCCGAGGCGCCGGGGTTCATCCCGTCGTACGACCCCACGAACTTCAGCCGCAGACGCTGTACCTGCCGGGGCCCGACCGTGACCCGCTGCGGCCCATGCACCATCTTGAACCGGCCCTTGGCCACCGGGTCGGCCGCATCGTCGGCGTAGACCTCGTAGTCCTTCCAGCACTCGCCCATCAGCCAGGCCGTGCGGCCGTAGTAGATGACCTCGGCCACGGTAACCGGCTGCGGCCATTGGAGGGTGAACTCGGCGCCGCCGCGGTGCGTCTCGCCGCGCACGGCCCAGGCCTTGCCGACGTCGTCGCTGCTGCCGGCCGGCGGGAGGCGGCCATCGACGGCGAACTTCGCCAGGTACTGGTCGTTGTACTCGGACGTTGCCGCAACGGTCGCCTTGGGGGCCAGGTTCTCGGGCAGTGCCGGCGCCGCGGCCACACTCGCGCTCAGCATCGCCAGGACCACCAGCCAGGCGGGACGGAAAACGGGGTTGCCCACGACCATGAAACTCCTTTCGCCAAAGCCTTGCTGCCGGGCGCGCACACCCACCCTCGCGCCCAGCGCCCACCTAAACAGTATAACGCGCATTTCCGATAAGGGTAGCCCCGGGAAATCGGGCGGCACAAAGACTCACAGGCATGGAAAGTCTGGCAGGCAGCACGCAGCGTCGTACGTCGCCAATCCGAATTCCGAAATCCGAAATCCGAAATCGTTATCCCTTGATGCCCGTCATGGCGATGCCGCGGATGAAGGTCTTCATGGCGGCGAAGAAGAGGATGATGAGCGGCAGACTGAACACCGTCGAGGCCGCCATCAGCAGGTGCCACGGCGTCCCGCCGTGCTCCGAGTGGAACGCCTGGAGCGACAGGCTGAGTGTGAACTGCGACTGGTGCCGCAAGTAAATCAGCGGCCCCATGAAGTCCTTCCACGTCCCCAGGAACGTGAACAGGGCCACCATGGCAATCGCCGGCCGCGAGAGCGGCACGACGACGTGCCAGAGGATCTCGAGTTCGGTGCAGCCGTCGATGCGCGCCGCATCGAGCAGGTCCTTCGGCAGACCCAGGAAGAACTGCCGCAACAGGAAGATGAAGAACGCCGAGCCGAACCACGTCGCCACCCAGAGCGGCTTGAAGGTACCCGTCCAGCCCAGTTCCCGGTACAACAGGAACACCGGGATCATCGTCACGGCAAACGGGATCATCATGGTGGCCACCGTCAGGCCGAACAGGAAACCGCGCCCCCTGAAGTCGAGAAACGCAAACCCGTAGGCCACGACCACCGACGAGCACACCGCCCCACCCACGCACATGACGCACAGAAAGAGCGTGTTCAGCAGGCACCGACTGAAGTTGACCCGGGCCAGGGCGTACTGGTAGTTCTGGGGGATGATGCGGATGCGCCGCCGAATCTGGCTGTCCGGCACGACGTCCCAGGCCCGGGTCACCTCGCCGCCCGTGGACCCGACCTCCTTGGTGTCGGTGTCCTCGGGCCGCCACTCGCGGACGAGCCAGAGCGTGTCGGGCACCGGCGGCCCGCCCTCCGTGGCAGGCGGTCGCGGCGGAGCGGAGGTGACCTCGCGCACGAGGTCGGCCGGGACCTTGCGGCCGGACCGGAGCGTCAGGATGCCCGTCTTCGGGTCGAAACGGTTCTTGTCGTCGGCCAGGACCTTCATCGCCGGGCCGACCTCGGTGTTCATCCGGGTCTTCTCCTGGTTGCTGAACACATCGGCCTTCTTCCAGATCTCGGGTCCGAAGGTCAGCCACAACTCGCCCGCGCTGAAGGGTTCCTTGGGGCGGACGACGTGGAAGGGCGTCTCGGGGGTCGGCCGGATATCGCGTTCCCGGACAACGGGGTAGGCCGTGCCGTCGATATCCGCCTCGTCGCCCTTGCCGAAGAACACGTCGCTGACCGACTCGGGGTACTTCATCGTCTCGCTCAGGGGTTTGAGGCTGGTGGCGGCCATCCACACCAGGGGCAGGAGGAAGAAGATCGCCCCCGTTGCCAGGATGGCGTGGACGATGCCGCGCAGGTACCACGAGGGTCGCTTTTCGTTTTCGCCGGCCATGAGTTGCATTCGCCCCTTACCCGACGCCCGCGCGTCGGTCCTCGCGGCGCCTCTACCGTCCCGCGTAGTACACGTGCCGCCGGGAGAGGCGGAACGCCAGGATCGTCAGCACGACGATCATGATAAACAGTGCCCACGCCACGGCCGACCCGTAGCCGACCCGCTGGTACTGGAACGCCTGGTCATAGACGAACAGGGCGACGAAATACGTCCGGTCCTCGGGGCCTCCGCCCGTCATGATGTACGGCTCCGCGAAGACCTGGAACGTGCCGATGATGGCCATGACGACGTTGAAGAGGATGACGGGCGATATCATCGGCACCGTAATCTGCCAGGCCTTCTGGAGCCAATTGGCACCGTCGATGTCGGCCGCCTCGTAGAGTTCCACCGGCACGTCCTGGAGTTTCGCCAGGTAGATGACGGCCATCTGGCCGACGCCCCACATGCCCATGACAATCAGGGCCCACAGGGCCCAGGAGGGCGCGAACGGCACATCCGATGGCAGCGGCGACTTGTCGGTAAGCCAGCCCGGCGCGTGCAGTTTCGCCATGTCGCGCGGGGCAACGCGGTGCAGCACGGCGTCCGCCAGCGGCACGAGGGCCAACACCAGCAGCACCAGGGCGCACGTCATCAGGAACTGCCGCAGCCTGGCGCTCGGCCGCAGAAACTTCGGCACGGCCGGCCAGACCGTCAGCGCCAGCGTCAGCGGCGCCGCCAGCAGGATGAGCGCCTCGCGCTTGACGAACCAGGCGCCGGCCGAGGCCGCCTCCAGGTCGAAGAACACGCCCGCCCACCCGTCCACCACCCGCATGACCTGGGCCAGCACGATGTTCAGCAGGCCGAACTCGGGGTTGAAGATCCACAGCCACAGAATGGCCACGACCACCGTCGGCACCAGGTGCGGAATGTAAAAGATGACCCGGTAGAACGATTGGCCGCGAATCCGGGCGTTCAGGAACATCGCCAGCGTAATCGCCAGCAGCACGCCAATCGGGATGCCCGCGGCCGCGAAGACCATCGTCACGCCCAGCGACATGTGGAACCGCGCGTCGCCGAGCAGCTCCGCGTAGTTCTCCAGGCCGATGAAGACCGGCACCTTCAACGGCGGGAAGTCGCAGAACGAGAAATAGAGCCCCGCCAGGAACGGGAACCCGATAAAAAAACACAGGGCAATCAGCCAGGGCGAGATAAACGCGTAGGACGTCAGGCGCCCCCGAAGGGCTGAACGCATCACTGGGCCCTCCGCGGTTGGAACCGTTCACGCTCGAGTTTCTGCCGCAGTTTCCTCTCGATGTCCTCGCGGACGGCGCGGAGCGTCCGCTCGACCTCGCCCCGGCACAGCTCGTCGATCCGGGCCTGGCGCGCCGCGCCCGTCAGGCCGGCCAGTTCGGCCGCGCACACCTGCTCGACCTCCCACCCCCAGATGTGCTCGAACGCGCGGTTCATGGCGTCGCGATACTCCTGGCCCACCAGCGTGTGCGGGACGATGAACGAGTGGGGCGACAGCGCCAGGTCCTCGAAAACCTTCAGTTCCAGGTTCGGGTGGCCCTGGTGGAACCACGGCGGCGGGTCCTTCACGGGCATGTTCTTGCCCTGGATCCGCGCCAGGATCGCCAACCCCTCCTTCTGCATCCAGCAGACGAACGTCCAGGCCTCCTTGGGGTGCGGAGAGTCGGTCGGAATGGCAACGACGTCCATCTCCATCAGCGACCGCGGTCCCGGCACGCCCTCGGCGCAGGGGAACGGCGCCACGCCGAACTCCAGTTGCGGCCGGTGACGCCGGATGAACATCGGGAACCACACGCCCTGCATCTCCATCGACACTTTGCCCTCGATGAAGGCGTTGTAGGGCGAGTCGAAACTGCCGAACCCGCTGCGGAACTGGAGCAGTTTATCGCGGCCGTACCGCTCGGCGTACCGCTTGGTCCAGGCGTAGGCGCGGACGTTGGCGGGCTCGTCGGTCGTAATCGCCCCCGTCTCGGGGTCCACGAGTTTCCCGCCGAAGAAATAGCCCCACGCGTGGTTGTACCACCCGGGCTCGGTGGGCAGGAAGCCCATGATGCGCGGCGTGCCGTCGGGCGCGAACTCGTTGAGGACGTCGGCGTAGCGGTCGAGTTCCTCGATGGTGCGCGGCGGCCGGTCGGGATCGAGGCCGGCGGCGCGCAACTCGGCCGCCTTCGCCCGGAAGTGCTCCTTGTTGTAGCACAGGGCCAGCGTCATCACGGCGGTCGGCAGCGCGTACGTCTTGCCGCGGAACTGGCCCAACTTCAGGTAATTCTCGATGTACATGTCGGGCGCAATACCCGACTGCCGCATCAGGTCGTCCAGCGGCCTAATGGCCCCGCCGTCGGCAAACGGGACGAGGTTGCTGTTCCAGAGGCCGAGGATGTCCGGCGGGTCGCGACCGATGGCCGCCAGCATGGCCTTCCGGTCCACCTGGCTCGTCCGGACGTAGTGGACGTAGATGCCGTCCTGGCTGCGGTTGAACGCGTCGCACATCGCCTGGCACCCGTCGGCCTCGAAACCGCTCCACTTCTCCCAGTACGAGAGGTGCACGCGGTCCGCCCAGGTGTCTGCGAACTCCTTGTGGAGAACGGGGTCGAAATCCTCGAGGGCGGGCTTGACCTCGAGCACGCCGACCAGGGCGACGAGCACAATCAGGGCCAACAGGCCGAAATGGACTGGACGCATGAACCTACCCCATCCGAAACCCCGGACCGCCCTCCCCGCCCCCCGGCTTACTTCGCGCCGGGCACGGCCAGTTTCACGGCGTACAGGCCCGTCCGGGCGGTGATGAAGAGCGTCTGATAGTCGGACCCACCGAAGGCCAGGTTGGCCGCCGGCTCGGGCGTTCGGATCCGCGCCACCAGTTTCCCCTCCGGGCTAAACACCTGGACGCCGTCGGCGGCCGAACTGTACAGCCGCCCCTGGCGGTCGCACCGCATGCCGTCGGGCACACCGGCGTCGATCGTCGCGAACACCTCGCCGCCCTCCAGCGTGTTGTCGGCCTTGACCTTGAACCGGCGGACGTGGTGCGGCTTGCCGCTGTCGGCCACGTACAGCATCGTCTGGTCCGGCGAGAAGCAGATGCCGTTGGGCATCGAGAAGTCCGACACCACGGCCACCGGTTCCTTGGCGCCCGGGTCGAGGCGGAACACGTGGTTGGCGTCCTGCTCCTTCTCGTCGGGCTTCACCCCGTACGGCGGGTCGGTGAACCAGATGGTGCCGTCGCGCCTGACGGCCAGGTCGTTGGGCGAGTTCAACCGCTTGCCCTTGTGTGTCGAACAGATCGTCTCGACCTTGCCGTCGGCCCCCGTCCGGGTGACCGTGCGGCTGCCGTGCTCGCACGAGACGAGGCGGCCCTGGACGTCGCACGCGTTGCCGTTGGCGTTGTGCGACGGTTCGCGCCAGACCTTCAGCCCGTCGGCCTCGGTCCACTGGTAGATGCGGTCGGCCGGAATGTCGCTGAACAGGAGGCACTTGCCCGCCGCGTACCAGACGGGTCCCTCGGTGAACTTCAGGTTGTCGCCGATGCGGCGGACCACCGAGTCCGCGCAGAGCACGGCCTTGAACGACTCGTCGACGACCTCGATGCCCGTCTTCGCCGGCGACTCTCCGCCCAGCGCCGGCAGCGGCGCCGCCGCCACCAGCAGAACCAGGACCACACAGACCACCAGTACGCTCGTTGACATCGCACGGCCTCCTTCCAGAAGATTGCCGCATTCTATCGGCCCGCGCTCACGGCCGCCAGAGCGTTCCGTCGGGCGGATGCCGGGCCGGCTCCGCCCAGCGCGTCAGATGTAGATGCCCGGCGGCGTCAGCTGGGCCGTCAGGCCGCCGTCCACGTAAAGGATCTGTCCCGTGATGTACGACCCGGCGTCGGAGGCCAGGAACGCGACCGCCGCCCCGACGTCTTCCGGCGTGGCGGCGCGCCCCAGCGGGATGCCGACCGAGCGGTCCTGGAGTTTCTTCTCCCACTCCGGCCGCATGGCCCGCTTGCCGAGCGTCAGGCCGGGCGCGACGGCGTTGACGCGGATGCCGTGCGGCGCCAGGTCCAGGGCCATCGACCGCGTCAGGGCGTTAATGGCGCCCTTGGAGGCATCGTACCCGGCCTGTCCGCGATGGGCCCGCAGCCCGCCGACCGGCGAGATGTGAATGATGTTGCCGCCGCCGGCCTCGACCATGTGATGGGCCACCAGGAAACTCAGGCCATAGATCATCCGCACGTTCGACTCGAAGGAATCGTGGTACGACTGTTCGTCGAGTTCCAGGAAGGGGCGCGACCGCAGTTGGGCCGCATTGTTCACCAGCAGATGGATGCGCCCCAGGCGCGCGAGCGCCGCATCGAACACGCGGCGGGCGCCCTCGGGCGTCGAGAGGTCGGCCGCGACGAAGTGGGCCTCGTCGTTGGCCCCGCGGAGTTCGGCGGCAAACGCCTCGCCCGCCTCGGCCGACCGGGCGCACAACACCAGCCGCATGCCCTGCCGCCCCAGGAACTCCGCAATGCCGCAGCCGATGCCGCGGCTCGTGCCGCTGACGATAGCCGTCTTATCGGCCAGGTCCGGAAACCGGGCCGAAACGGCCGCTGCCGGGTTCAGTTCATCCGCCACAATGTCTCCTCGACAGATTCCCTGGGCCAAGGCATCCCAAGTCCGAACGTTATCTCCGGGGCGCGAGAACACGTCAACCGAAATCGCTCTCGGCAAGCCGCCCGCCATCTTCCCCCGGGTGCGCCCTTTACCCGGGCCGGCCAGCCGGTAGAATGTCGCTGGATGGCCCGGAGCCCCACGCCGTTGCCGCCGACACCGCCAAAGCGTCCCGAACTCCTCGCCCCCGCCGGCGACTGGGACGCCATGCGCGCCGCCGTCGCCAACGGGGCCGACGCCGTGTACTTCGGCCTCACCCGCTACAGCGCCCGCCAGCGGGCCGCCAACTTCGCCGTCGACCAACTCGCCGAAGTCATGGCGTACCTGCACTCACACAACGTCCGCGGGTACGTCACCTTCAACACGCTCATCTTCTCCGACGAACTGCCCGACGCCGCCGCCTTGGCCGTCGCCATCGCCCAGGCCGGTGCCGACGCCGCCATCGTCCAGGACCTGGGCCTCGCGCGCCTCATCCACCGCATGGCCCCCTCGCTCGCGCTGCACGCGTCCACCCAGATGACGCTGACGGAACCGCGCGGCATCGAACTGGCGCGCCGCCTGGGCATCCGGCGGGTCATCCTGGCGCGAGAACTCTCCATCGACCAGATCCGCCGCATCCGCCAGGCCACCGATGTGCCGATCGAGACGTTCGTCCACGGGGCGATGTGCATGTCGTACAGCGGCCAGTGCCTGGCCAGCGAGGCCCTCTGGGGCCGCAGCGCCAACCGCGGCCTCTGCGGCCAGGCCTGCCGCATGCCGTACCGGCTCATGGTGCGCGGCAAGGCCCGCGACCTGGGCGACAAGGCGTACCTGCTGAGCACGAAGGACCTGGCGGCGTTCGACCGCATCGCGGACCTCGTGCGGATCGGCGTGGCCGGGTTCAAGATTGAGGGCCGCCTCAAGCCCGCCCACTACGTGGCCGCCGCCACGCAGGTCTACCGGGCCGCCATCGATGCCGCCATGGCCGGCCGCACCTTCAGCCTCTCCGAGCAGCAGCAGCTCGACCTGGCCCAGAGTTTCTCGCGGGGGTTCACGCACGGGTTCCTCGACGGTCCCGACCACCTCGACCTCGTCCACGGCCGGTTCCCGAAGAGCCGCGGCGTCTGCGTCGGCACGGTCACCGGCAAGACCGCGCGCGGCATCATCATCGACACGGCCACGGCCGCGGGCGGCGAGACCACCCGGCGACGGCTCCTTAAGCCCGGCGACGGCGTCGTCTTCGACAACGGCCGGCTCGACGAGGACGAACAGGGCGGCCGCGTGTTCCGCGTCGACCCCGCCGCCCGCCGCGGCACGGCCCTCGTCCTCACCTTCGGCGAGGACGCCGTCAACCTGGCGGCCGTCGCCGTCGGCAGCACCGCCTGGAAGACCGACGACCCCCGCCTGCGCCGCGAACTCGAGAAGTCCTACGCCCGCGACCTCGTCGAGCGGCGGGTGCCCCTGGCCGTCCGCGTGCTGGCGTCCGCCGGGCGGCCCCTGCGGATCTTCGTCTCGGACCCCGACGGACGCCGGGCCGAGGTCTCCTGGGACAAGCCCCTCGAAGCGGCCCTCAAGCGGCCCCTGACGATCGAGGTGCTGCGCGAGCAGTTCGGCCGCCTCGGCGACACCCCGTTCGAACTCGGCCACGCCCAACTCCTCGACGCCCAGGGCCGCGGCCCGGCCGAGAGCGTCATGGTCCCCAAGAGCGTGCTGAACGACCTCAGGCGTCAGGCGGTCCAGGCGCTCATGGAATCGCGCGCGGCCGCGTCGCGCCACGCCGTGGCGGAGCCCGACGCGCTCGCCGCCATGCGCGCGGCCGTTGCCGCCACACCCGCGCACGGGCACGATAGCGCCGATGCCGGCCCCCTGCTCCACGTTCTCGCGCGACGGCCGGACCAACTGGACGCCCTGCTCGAGCCTTCGCCGCCCGGCGCCGCTCGGAGGCCCGCCACGGTCTACCTCGATTTTCAGGACCCGCGCCAGCACGCCGCCGCCGTCGCCCGGTGCCGCGAGGCAGGCGTGTGCCTGGGCATCGCGACGCTGCGGATCGCCAAGCCCGGCGAGGAAGAAGACTTCGAGGCCATCGCCGCCTGCGGGCCCGACGTGGTACTCGTCCGGAATCTGGCCGGTGCGTCCTTTTTCCGCGAGCGGATGCCCGACGTGCCGCTCGTGGGCGACTATTCGCTTAACATGGCCAACGAGATTTCGGCCGCCGTCCTGGCCGAGTGGGGTCTGGCACGGATGACGACGAGCCTGGACCTGAGCGAGGCCCAGCTGGCCGCGATGCTCGCCCTCGCCCCGGCGGCGTGGTTCGAGGTCCCCCTGCACCTGCACGTCCCGCTGCTCCACATGCAGCACTGCCTCTTTGCCGCCCACCTGGCGGAGTCCCGCGACGAGCGCGGCTGCGGCCGGCCGTGCACGCGGGCCGACGTGGCCCTGCGCGGCCGCGTGGGGGCCGAGCATCCCCTGGCCGCCGACGCACGCTGCCGCAACACCCTCTTCTGCGGACGCGCCCAGTCGGCCGTGACACTCGTGCCCGAGATGCGGCGCCGGGGCGTCCGCCACTGGCGCCTCGAACTGCTCCGCGAGACGCCCCGACAGGCCGCCGCCCTGCTCGACCTGTACGCCCGCGTCCTCTCGGGCGACCTCGACCCCGAGGCCGCATGGCAGCAACTCGAAAAGATGCACCCCGCGGGCGTGACGCGGGGCACGTGGGACTTCCAGTAAGAGGCGACCACCATGCCCACAACGGGATTGCTGATCCCCGTCCGTCGCGCACGGCCCCAGCGCGGCCGCTTCACCTGGCCCGACGCTGCCGTCCTCGCGAGTCCGCGCACGGCCGACGCCCTGCCCCTCGGG
>DATKZB010000334.1:0-8129 GCA_035528235.1 Phycisphaerae bacterium | reverse complement strand
GAACGCCTCGACGTCAAACGTCTCCCACCAGCAGTCGAAGATGCGGCGGCAGGGCAGTTCCTGGCCCGGCGCGCGGCAATAGGCGAACGGGACGTCGTGCCCGAGCATGGGGCAGCGGCGCTGGCGGGCGTCGTGGGCCTGGATATCGTCGGCCATGGTTCGGCTCCGCGATAGCGGCAGGGGCCGGCGGCCCAGGTGGCAGCCTCATAACGCGGCTCGGTGCGCGGCGGCCTTCCCAGGCCGCCGCGGAAGCCATTGACACTCATCGCCTGGTGGCCTGGGAAGGCCACCAGGCGCGGGTTATGAAGCAGCGTCCAGAGGGCAGCCGGCCCCTGATTATGCGCGTGCCCAAACGGTCAGGCAAGGCTCTTGGCCACGTCCTGGGGCTTGGGCATGTCTTTGATCGAGTCCAGGCTCTTCTGCAGGACGTCGTCGGGAAGCGGATAGTCGACCAGTTTGCCGTGGAAGTAGGCGTCGTAGCCGGTCAGGTCCATGAGGCCGTGTCCGGACCAGTTGAAGACGATGACCTTTTCCTTGCCCTCTTCCTTGGCCTTGTTGGCCTCGTCGATGACGGCGGCGATGGCGTGCGACGTCTCGGGGGCCGGGATGAAGCCCTCGGTCCGGGCCCAGGCGACCGCCGACTCGTAGCACTTGAGTTGGTGGTAGGCCCGCGGCTCCGCCAGGCCCTGCACGATGGCGGCGCTGACGAGCGGGGCCATGCCGTGGTACCGCAGACCGCCGGCGTGAATGGGCGGCGGCACGAAGGTGTGCCCCAGCGAGTGCATCGGCAGAAGGGGTGTCATCTCGGCCGTGTCGCCGTGGTCGTAGGCGTACGGGGCCCGGGTCATCGTGGGGCAACTGGTCGGCTCGACGGGGATAATCGTGATGTCGGCCCCGGCGATCTTGTCGGCCATGAACGGAAACGCCAGCCCCGCGAAGTTCGACCCGCCGCCGGCGCACCCGATGACGACGTCCACCTTCTTCTCGCCGATCAGGGCCAGTTGCTTCTTGGTCTCCAGGCCGATGATCGTCTGGTGCAGCAGGACGTGGTTCAAGACGCTGCCGAGGCTGTACCGGGTCTTGCCGGTCGGGTCGGTGACGGCCGCCTCGATGGCCTCGCTGATGGCCATGCCCAGCGACCCTGGCGTGTCGGGCATCTTCGCCAGGATGGCCTGGCCCGCGTGGGTTTGCTTCGACGGGCTGGGGATGCAGGTGGCGCCCCAGGTCTCCATCATGAGTCGGCGGAAGGGTTTCTGGTCGAAACTGATGCGGACCATGAAGACCTTGCACTCCAGGCCGATCAGCGAGCAGGCAAACGCCAGGGCGCTGCCCCACTGGCCGGCCCCGGTCTCGGTGGTCAGACGCTCGATGCCGAACTGCTTGTTGTACCAGGCCTGCGGGATGGCCGTGTTGGGCTTGTGACTGCCGGGAGGCGACACGCCCTCGTTCTTGTAGTAGATGCGGGCGGGCGTGCCGAGCAGTTTCTCGAGGCGCCGGGCCCGGTACAGCGGGCTTGGCCGCCAGAGCGACAGGATGCCCAGGATCTCTTCGGGGATGTCGATCCACCGCTCGCGGCTGACCTCCTGCTCGATGAGGTTCATCGGGAATACCGGCGCGAGCATGTCGGGCGAGACGGGTTTGCCGTCGGGGCCCAGGGGCGGCAGCGGCGGCTTCGGCAGGTCGGCCGCCAGGTTGTACCACTGGCGGGGCATGTCCTTCTCGCTCAAGAATACTTTTGTCTGCTCCATGGTATTCTCCTGACAGGCGACCGTGATGGGTGATGGGGCCATGACCGCCGGTGGACGCGCCGGCCACACGCTGCGCCCCGACGCCATGGCACGCACAGACCGGGTAGAGATACCCGAAATCGGCCCCTCAGGGCAAGTGGAATTCCGGGAGATTCGTAGCGCCGCCGCTTCCGCTCGCTGGCGCTCGCGGCTAGCCGAGAAGCGTCCGCGCCGCGAGGGGGCCGGCCCGACAAGGCCGACGGCACCCGACGGCTCGGATGCCGCCGCAAGGTTTTTCGACGCCGGTACTCGCCGTCCGGCCGGGCGCCGTCAGGCCTGGACGCGCGTGACGTTTTCCGCCTTGGCGCCCTTGGGCCCCTGCGTTACCTCGAACTCGACGTCGTCGCCCTCGGCCAGCGTCTTGAACCCGTCGCCGGCGATGCTGGAGTAGTGGACAAAGACATCACCGCCGCCCTCCTGTTCAATGAAGCCGAATCCCTTCTGATCGTTGAACCACTTCACTTTGCCGCGTGCCATGCTTCGATACCTCCGGGCTCCGAACCATCAAAAAAGCCACCCGGCCAAGCGGAGAAACTCCGCCGGGTGGCTTCCGCACACTCAAGCCTTCGCGACACCAAGAGGTGTGAGCGGTCCGAGTTGAAACGGCCTCTGCATACGGCAACCTACTCGCGCTCCTAGACTACCAGCCTGACGATAGCCCGGGGCTGGGGACCGGTCAAGAAGAAAAAGCCGCGTTTCCGGGGTGCTCCGGTGGGGCGTTTTGACTTGCCTGCGGCCCGTTCGGCGCCTACACTTCGCACTCCAAGTACTTGGCGCGACCGGGGACGGGCCGCCGGCGGCGGGAGGAGTCTGGGACGTGATGCGAACTGGCTGGGATCGACTCGCAGTGATTGGCCTGATGCTTGGGGTCGCCGTGCTGGCGGCGTCGGCGGGGTGCGCCGCCCAGCCCTGGCGCCATGCCGACGGGACCATCGTCACCGGGAAGGTGGACTTCCAGAGGGAGGCCACCACCGGGCGGACGTATCACCTCTACGTTCCGAAGACCTATAACCCGAAACGGGCGTATCCGCTGGTGCTGACGGCCCAGGGCACGTTTCCGTTCGACCAGGCCGCCGGCCAGCGCGACCGTTGGGTCGACGTGGCCGAGCGGTACGGCCTGATCGTCTGCTCGGCCGACTTCGATGCCGCCACCGGTTGGCTGGGCGTTCCCAAAGACCGCCCCGCGCCCGAACTGGTCCGCGACGACGAGGCCGCCATGGCCATCATCCGGGAAATCAAGGGACGCTACAACATCGACCCGGACGCCCTCATGATTACCGGCTGGTCGGGCGGGGGGTTCCCGGCCCACTACATCGGGCTGAACCACCCGGACGTGTTCCGGTGCATCATCGGCCGCACCGCCAATTTCAATGAGCATCTCGTCAGCGACGACGTGGCCCAGCGGGCCCGGCACGTGCACGTCTACGTCTTCTTCGGCGAGGGCGACCTGCCCGGCTTCGACCAGATGAACCGCGACGCCAACTTCTGGTACACCGTCCGGGGGTTCCGGAACTTCGTTATCCGCCGCCTGCCCGGCGGCCACAACCCCAACCAGACCGAGGCCGCACGCTACTTCCTGAACATCGTCAACCACTGGCCAGCCACCCATATCGAGGCCAGCGCCACGAGCGGCCCGGCGCCGCTGACGGTGACCCTGCGGGCCCTGGTCCGCGACCCCGACTCGCGCGATGGACGCGTCGATTCGGTCCTCTGGAACCTGGGCGACAACACCGTCTCGTCCCGCGCCGAGATCGCCCACACGTACACCAAGCCCGGCGTGTACAACGTGTTTCTGACGGTCGTCGACCTTGACGGCCACCACGAGTACGCCCAGACGTGGATCCGCGTGAACTGAAGGCCGGCGCGTCCTTTGGACTTGATTTCCGCCGCATCGCCCCTAGAATGGACCTCTTGGCCGCGACCCGCCAGGGCCGCGGAGGGGTACCGAAACGGTCTGATTCCCGAGTAAGGAGCACGAGCGTGGCAGAGAAGGGCGCAACCTGTGAACCTGGGTTCTCGTTGCCGGAAGATCACACCCTGTTTACGAGCGAGGCGGTTACGGTGGGCCATCCCGACAAGATGGCCGACCAGATTTCCGACGCCATTCTCGACGCCATGATCGCCCAGGACCCCGCCAGCCACGTGGCCTGCGAGACCATGGTGACTACCGGCATGTGCGTGGTGGCCGGTGAAGTCACCACCAAGGCCCAGGTCGACATTCGCGACATCGTCCGCCGGACGATCAAGGAGATCGGCTACACCGACGCGGCCATGGGTTTCGACTACGAGCACTGCGCGGTCCTGGTGGCGCTGGACCGCCAGAGCCCCGACATCGCCATGGGCGTCAACGCCGGCGACAACAAGGAGCAGGGGGCCGGCGACCAGGGCATCATGTTCGGCTATGCCTGCCGAGAGACGCCCGAACTGATGCCCATGCCCATCCAACTGGCCCACCAGTTGTGCACCCGCCTCAAGGAGGTTCGCGAGGCCGGCGAGATTCGCTGGCTGCGGCCCGACGGCAAGAGCCAGGTGACCATCCAGTACGACGAGAAGGGCAAGCCCGTCCGGGCCCACACGATTGTGGTCTCGACCCAGCACGCCGACCAGGTAGACGGCAAGGCCGTCTCGAACGACGAGATCCGCCGCGAGATCATCGCCCGCATCATTAAGCCGGTCGTGCCCGCCGGTCTGCTCGACGAGCACACCGTCTTCCACATCAACCCCACGGGCCGGTTCGTCGTGGGCGGCCCCCAGGGCGACTGCGGCCTGACCGGCCGCAAGATCATCGTCGACACCTACGGCGGCAAGGGGAGCCACGGCGGCGGGGCTTTCAGCGGCAAGGACCCCTCGAAGGTCGACCGCAGCGCCGCGTACATGGCCCGCCACGTCGCCAAGAATATCGTGGCCGCCGAACTGGCCGCCGAGTGCGAGGTCCAACTCTCGTACGCCATCGGCGTGGCCGACCCCCTGAGCATCCGGGTCGATACCAACCGCACCGGCACGATTCCCGACGTGGCCCTGGCCAGGGTCATCCGCGCCGTCTTTCCGCTCAAGCCGCGCGAGATGATCGAGTACCTGAACCTCCTGAGGCCCATCTACCGCAAGACGGCCGAGGGCGGCCACTTTGGCAGGGAACTGCCGGAATTCACCTGGGAAGAACTCCGCCAGGTCGACGAACTCAAACAGGCCGCACGCAACTGCTCGTAAGCGGGGGCCGGAGCATTGCGGGGTGGGACGCCGTCCAAGAAGGGACGCCGTCCCGCTAAGATAACACACGTTCTCGCGCGGGGGGCCTCCCGGCCCGCCGCGCGTTCTTCCGGTTCGAAGAGACGCACCCCAGGTCCTGTCAGGGATTATTGCGCCAATCTTGCACCGCAGCGATGAGTTTGTCAACAGAGGTGTCAATGAACGCCGCGCACTTCGCCAAGTAGGGAACGATAACCTTCGTGATATTGAGGCAAACCTGGGAGAATCTCTCAGGGCCGCTTTCGTTCGGTCTTGGCGGCTTAAAGTCCTTTTGAAAGTCGGCCAAATTGCTCCAGATGTCTTTGGCCCAGATCTCGCCGGCCATCTTGCCGCTGTCGTACTCCTTGGCACCAACCTTCTCTAGGAACTTCTCATCAACCCGCCCTTGGTTATGAACAATGGCGTGGCGTACCTCCGCAAGGAACAGAGCATCACAGGCCCAAGTGAGGGTGTTTTCCGGGTACCGAGTATTCTTGTAAGGGTCTGAATTCTTGTTGCCTTTCGGACTGCCTTTCTGATCCAGCATCTTGCCCAGAATTACCACAAACCTCCGTACGCTTGCAGGGACTTGGTTGAGGTTGGTGCCTGGATAGACCGCCTTCCAGCCGGTCCTGTATGCATCAGACAAGAACCCTTCGACGACGGCAGCGGCATAGACGAGTGCTGCCTTGTTGAGATAGTGACCAGGATCGTCGGCAGGTGAGCCTGAGGCATAGTCCCTGAGTTTGTGGAAATCTTCGACGGCCTTCTCCCAGGTTTTCCTTGCCTGCTTTGGCGAAGAGAATTGCTCCACCTGAACTCCGAGATGGCGTTCTGGTAAAGCTAGAAGCGCCGAGGCTGCGCCAGGGGCGTCCTGCTGGTGGCTCTTGAAGAAAGTATGATTGGCGGCTATCCAGGCCAAGTTGCTCTTGGCGTTGTCCGCCAGCCCTTGGAGTATCTCACGAAGGCGCTGCTCGTCGAAACCGGCTCCTTGTGTTCCCAATTCCGTGCCCCCATATTAGGGTCAGTACTTCCGCAACACGCCGATGACGACGCCCTGAATCTGGACGTTCGTGGCGTAGATGGGTTCCATCGCCGGGTTGGCCGGCTGGAGGCGAATGCGGCCCTTCTCCTTGTAGAACTTCTTGAGTGTGGCCTCCGCGCCGTCGATCAGGGCCACCACGGTCTCGCCGTTGCGGGCCTCGGACCGTTTCTCGACGATCACGTAATCGCCGTCGCGTATCTGTTCGTCAATCATCGACTCGCCGCGGACCCGCAGGACGAACGTCTCGCCGGGCCGGCCGTGGAAGAGTTCCTCGATGTCGAGGACCTCGGTGTCCTCGACGGCCTCGATGGGTCGGCCGGCGGCAATGAGGCCCACCAGGGGGAGGACCGTCCGGCGGCCGGACAGTTCCGGGGCCAGTTCAATCGCCCGGCTCAGCAAGGCCTGCCGGTGCAGGGCCCCCTTGGCCTGGAGCGCCTCGATGTGCTCGAAGACCGTCGGCCGCGACACCCCAAGGTGGTCGGCGATCTCCTGCATCGTCGGCGCGTAGCCGGCGTCCGCGGAGTAATCGCGGATGAACTCGACGATCTGGAGTTGACGAGGCGTCAGATTCATGGGTCTCCTCTCCGGTTCTCCGGTTTCCGATGGTCCGTCGGTCCCTCGCGGCACAAGCCCCCAGACGCCTGGGCCAGGTTGGCGCAGTTCGGCTTTGCCAGTTTGCGCGGCGGGTCCCCGTACCCGCCGCGCCGCAATCCAATCCCAATCTGCCAGAGCGGCCGTCGGCCTCTTCGCCACCGGCGGATTCCGTCGGCGGTCATGCCAAGGAGGGGAGGGCCGGGGTGCCCCCCAATTCGGTACCCCGGCCCCTCGTTGTCCGGTGTCGCCTGTGGGGACGGCGACGCCCAAGACGGCTGGCTTCTGCCCGGCCGCCCGGCTCTGTCCAAGGTGTGTGGGGGACACCCGGAACGGGCCTTCGGGGCGGCGCTGGGCGCTGCGTGCACGCACCGGTCGTGGGGATGGCCGCCTGTGGGGACGGGCGGCCACGGAAGATCATCGGCGGCGGCGAGCGCCGCTCGCGGCGACCGCACCGGACGAGGCGGGGGGGTCGGGAAGGGCACGGGTTGCCGCCCAACCTTGCCCGGGTCTCGTCCCGGAGCATCGTCAGCCGAGGTCACCCGCCGCCGGCCGAAGGACCAGTCGTGATGGCGCGGCCGCAACGTCGGTCGGCGGAGTTTGCTTGCACGCCGGCCGGGCGGCCGCTATAAGCGCCTGGGTTGCTTCGCAAGACCTTGTCAAAGAGCGATACGCCACAGGCATCCTGCTGAAAGGCATCATGACCTAACAGCGGGCTAACGTCAAGGGTAAAATCGGCGTCTCGGATGAAGAAACTTCACCTTTTCAAAGGATGAGTGCCTAACAAGCTCCTAACTCCTTGCCGGTGGCCGACTTACGGCTTCCGGGTTTTCCCGCGGGTGACGCACTTTTTTTTGAGGGACCATCGCGTGAGCCCGTCTGCCACGACCCGCGCCGTTGCCCGGCGCGCCGCCGACCTGCGCCGAGCGCTCGGCGAGCGCGGCGTCCAGGCGCTGCTGGTCACCGACCCGGTGGACGTCGGTTACCTGTCGGGCTTCACGGGCGACGACAGTTGGCTGGTCGCCGGCAAGGGCAGGGGTTGGCTGCTGACCGACTCGCGCTTCGCCGAGCAGGCCGAGGCCGACTGCCCGGACTTCGCCGTGACGGTGCGGACCGGCCCGATGGTCGAGGCCCTCTCGAAGATCGTCCGGCGGAAGCGCCTCGCGCGGCTGGGGTTTGATCCGGAGACGGTCTCGGCGGCGCTTCTGTCGCGCGTGCGCCGCGGCCTGAAGGGCGTCCGGCTGGTGCGGGCGCCGGGCGTGGTGAGCCACCTTCGCCTGTGCAAGGACGCGACCGAGATAGCGGCCATCTGCCGCGCGGTCCGCGTGGCCGAGGAGGCATGGCGGGGGTTCCGCAGGCTCGTGCGCACGGGCATGACCGAGCAGCGTCTTGCGGCCGAACTCGACCACCAGATGCGCCTGGCGGGGGCCGACGGGCCGGCGTTTCCGACCATCGTGGCCATCGACGCCTCGGCCGCGCGG
>DATKZB010000333.1:0-22847 GCA_035528235.1 Phycisphaerae bacterium | reverse complement strand
CGCGCCGCCGTCGCGCCCGTTTAGCCGCGACAGGGCGCTTGCGCGGTGGGTCCCCGCACCCACCGTGCCCGTCGAGCACCCGCGGGGAGCGCGGCGGGTACGGGGACCCGCCGCGCAAACGCGTTGCCATGCCGGCAACGGCCGGTCCATGCGGCGAACCGGCCCAAGGAACCCACCCATGAGCACCGAGCGGGGCCTGGCGGCGATGCGGCTCGAGATGCCCGACGAGATCCCGCACACCCAGTACGTGACGCACCCCGAGTGGCTCCAGCATCTCCGTCGCAAGGCGGGCCGGCCCGAGGCCGGCATTGAGGAACTGCTGGACTTCGATTTCCGCTGGTCCACCGACTCGCCCGCCATCCCGCGCGGCCGGTGGACCGACATGGGCCACGCCTACTGGCAGCCCGACGGCAGCGATTACCGGCTGCCCAAGCCGTCGCCCTTCACCGACGTCGAGGCGATTTACGCCCTCGACCCGCGCGAGGAGTACGGCCCCGTGGACGTCCGGGCACAGGCCGCCGCGTACCAGGCGTGGTACGACGAGGCGCGGAAGGGCACGGGCGTCATCTCGGGCGGTCTGTACCGGAGCGTCGTCTCGTGGGCCATCGACGCCTTCGGGTGGGAGAATTTGCTGACGGCCGCCGGCCTCGACCCCGAACGGTTCGGCGCGCTCTTGAACCGCTGGGCCGATTACCTCATGGCCTACGTCGAGGCGTGGGCCCGGACCGACATCGAGGTCTTTCTGACGCACGACGACATGGTCTGGACGCAAGGCGGCATCTTCCGGCCCGAGTTCTACGACCGCTACGTCTTCGCCAACTACCGGCGGTACTGGGACAAGGTGAAGGACGCCGGCAAGAAGGTGCTGTTCTGCTCCGACGGGAACTTCACGGCCCAGGTCGACGCCATCGCGGACGCCGGGGCCGAGGGGTTCATCTTCGAGCCGCTCACGAGCCTCGATGCCATCGTGGCCAGGTACGGCCGCACGCACGTCATCATGGGCAACGCCGACACGCGGGTGCTGACGTTCGGCACGCCGGAGGCCGTCCGGGCCGAGGTCAAGCGGTGCATGGACCTTGGCCGCGCGTGCCCTGGTTACTTCTTCGCCGTCGGCAACCACATTCCGCCCAACGTGCCCATCGCCAACGCCGAGGCGTGCATCGAGGCGTACCTGGACCTGCGCCGGCGGTGACCCGGCGCCGGCGCCATAGCCGCGGCCGGCACGGCCGCGGGCAGCGGCGATGGATGCTCGACGGCCGTTCCCGTCGCCGTACCGGCGACGGCTAAACGACGGCGTCCGCGGTCCAACGCGGCGCAGGCCGCTTGTTTGCTGTTTTTTGGTTGAGGCGACGGCCCCGGACCGGCTACAAGTAGTTTCGGAATCGTTGCGCGCCTGCCTGATGTGCCGGGAATCAGGGGATATCATGGCCCGATTCACCGCGATGGAGACCGGCCTTGTTGTGGTCGCCCTTCTGCTGGTTCCCCCCCTCGCCCTGGCGGCAGCGCCGGCCCGTGAGACCGCCGCAGCGCCCCAGACGAGCAAGAACCCGCTGCTGGCCCAGGGCTGGCAGGAGATGCGGTACGCCAACCATCCGAAGGCCCAGAAGGCGTTCGAAGAGGCCTTGGCCCGGACGACGGACCGCGAGGAGCGGGCCGAGGCCACGTTCGGCCTGGCCCTGCTGTGGCAGTCGCGGCCCAGCGGCACCGACCTGCCACGGGCCATCCGGCTGTACGAGCAGGTGGCCGAGGAGTTCGGCGACACGAAGTCGGCCCCCTGGGCCCTGCTGGCGCTGGCCCGGAACGACGACCTGCCCGAGTACGAGAAGGGCCGCCAGGTGGAGTCGGCCCGGGCCAGGTATCGCCGCATCCTGAAGACGTGGCCCGACCATCCGGCGGCCGACGAGGCGGCGTACCGGCTGGCCCAGACGTACCTGGAGAAGGTGGGCGACGCGGCCTCGGAGGACCAGGGCGTGGCCATCCTGAAGAAGTGGCTGGCCCGTCGGCCGGACAACGTCATGGCGGCCGTCATGCACTGGCACCTGGGCGGGCTGTACAAACTCCGCCGGCAGTACCGCCTGACGCTGGACCACTGGGCCGCCGCCGACAAGGCGGGCATCCCCGGCACCGAGGTCCGGGCGATGTTGTGCCTGTCGGCCGGGTACATCGCGGAGCACCAACTGAAGGACTACGCTCTGGCCATCACCTGGTACGAGAAGATCACCAAGGAGATCGTGCGAGACGACCGGTATTACGTGGCGAAGATATGGGCCGACGACTGCCGCAAGAAGGCCGCCGCCGCCACGGGCCCCGCCGCCGGGGGGGAGGCCCGATGACCCGTCCGCCCGAGCCCCGTCCCGCAGCCGCCGGCGCCGCGGATGCCGCGCGCGAGTCCCTGCTGACCGAGCAGAAACGCCGGCGCTGGGAACGCGCCAAGAACGTCGTGGGCCTGGCGATTCTGGCGGCGGCGTTCGGGTGGTCGGTGGTGCACGTCACGTACCAGGCGTTCTGGAAGGCGGGGGAGACGAGCCTGACGGGCGATAGGCGGATCATCCGGTTCGTCCACTGGCAACTGGAGGGGGGCATCGTCAAGGCCGTCGACGAGGCCTGCCGCCTGTACGAGAAAATCCACCCCGACGTCGAGGTCCAGCAGATCGAGGTGCCCGAACGGGCCTACACCCAGTGGGTCCGGACGCAACTGGTCGGCCGCACGGCCCCGGACCTCATCGAGAACCGGTTCGAGGCCAACTGGATCGTGCGGTACTTCGTGCCCGTCACCGAACGGGTGGACCATCCGAACCCGTACAACGCCCGGGAGATGGACGCCCGGCTGGTCCGCCTGCTGGGGGGCGACCCGGCCCAGGTGCCCGATCTGGGGGTCCTGGAGGGCGTGCCCTGGCGGAAGACGTATATCGACAACATGAAGGGCGGGTGGTACTGGGAACTCCAGGACTACTACGCCATGCCGCTGTCGGTGTTCACCGTCCGCATCTTCGCCAACAAGAACCTGCTGGAGGCGGCCGCCGGCGACCTCCTGCCGCGAGACCCCAAGACGGGGCAGGTGCGCGGGCCCCAGGACCTGGAGACGTTCTTCCGGGTCTGCGATCGCATCAAGGCCTACGGCGATAAGGCCGGCCAGAAACTGGTGCCGATCGCCGGCAGCGATTACGTGGCCGACATCTTCCGCGGCCGGTACTACGAGCGGTGCACGTGGAACCTGCTCGCCAAGGGCGACCTCGACGGCGACAGCAGCATCGGCAACGGCGAACGCCTGCTGGCGGTGGCCCAGGGCGACATCGACGTCGTCAACGACCCCGACCTGGCCGCCGGGCACAAACTGCTGTACCGCATCTGCCAGCAGTTCAACCCGGGGTTCATGAACATGAAGCGGGAGGACTCGGTCTTCATGTTCGCCCAGGGCAAGGCGGTGATGATGGCCACCGGCTCGTGGGAGGCCGGGACGATGCAGCAACAGGTCGAGGGCCTGTTCGACATCCTGGTCTTCGACTTCCCGATGCCCCGGCCCGGCCAGCCGTACTACGAGACCATCCGGCACCGGATTACCGAGGCGGGGACGAAGTCGGGCTTCCCGATGTCGCTGACGAAGTTCAGCCGGCACCCGGACCTGGCGATCGACTTCATGCATTTCATGTCGAGCCGGCGGGTGAACGAGTGGCTGAACAACAAGTTCTCGTGGTTCCCGGCGGTCCGGGGGGCCGTACCGGCGCCGGTGCTCGAGCCGTTCACGCCGAACGTCGAGGGCGTGTACTGCGTGTACTGGATGGACTTCGGCGGCGACACCAAGTTGCGGTACGACCAGCAGTACCAGGGCTTTGTCGGTGTCAGCCCGCCGCAGGACGTGCCCCTGGCGGGGTGGCTCGACGGCCATTATAAGCGGTTCATCACCCGGTACATGGCCGACTACGACAAGTACGTCCTCCAGGACTTCGAGAAACGGTGGCGCGAGGCGTACACCGGCACGGTCCAGACGGAGTTCCAGTTGGCCCAGGCCCGGGCCCGGGTGTTGCGCGGCGGCCTGACGGAGCAGGTCCGCGAGAACTACGTGGCCCTGGTGCTCGGCCAGAGCCGCCGCATCGCCGAACGGGCCGACGACGTCCGCTACTTCGAGGCGGCCAAGAAGATCTACGCCGCCAAACGCGCGGGGGGTGCCGAGTGAAGATCATCACCTTCCGGCAACTGCGGCACCGGTGGGGACTGTACCTGCTGATTCTGCCGGCCCTGGCGTTCATCTGCACGTTCTCGTACTTCCCGGCCGCCAGCGGCGTGTACCACTCGGTCTTCCGCTGGGACGGCGACGAGATGGAAGAGTACATCGGCCTGGAGAACTTTACCCGGGCGTTCACCGACGAGGTCCTGCTGGCGGGCTTCGGCCTCATCCTGATCCTGATCCTGACGAACCTCGTCAAGATGGTGCCCTCGATCGCCACGGCCGTGGCCATCCACCGCATGACGGGCGAGCGATGGCGGTACCTGTACCGGGTGCTGTTCGTCATTCCGATGATCATTCCGGGCATGGTGTGGCTGCTCTTGTGGAAGTTTCTGTACGACCCGACGTTCGGCCCGCTGAACCGGGTGCTGAGCGCCACGGGGCTGATGCGGGTGCTCCAGACGCTGGGCGAATGGGTGGGCACCGACGCCTTCGCCACGGGCGCCCCGGCCTGGCTCGGTCACCCCGACCTGGTGCTGTGGGCCTACATCTTCTGGGGGTTCCCGTGGGTGGGCGTCGTCAGCGTCCTGCTGTACCTGGCGGGGCTGGGGAACATTGACCAGAGCGTGTACGACGCCGCCGAGATCGACGGGTGCGGCTGGTTCCGCAAGTTCTGGAACATCGAACTGCCGCTCATCATGACCCAGGTCCGGCTGAACCTCATCCTGATGATCATCGGCACGCTCAACGGCTGGGGCCTCATCTTCATCCTCTTCACCGACACGGGCGGGCCCAACGGCAAACTCATGGTGCCCGGCCTGTACATGTTCCGTAAGGCGTTTACCGACGGCGAGGCCGGCTACGCCTGCGCCATCGGCCTGCTGCTGTTCTTCCTGATCCTGGCCCTGACGTGGGTCAACAACCGTTACGTGCGGGTGAGCAAATGACCGCCGCCGTCACCGGATACATGCACTCGAAGTCGCTTCGCGGCAAGATGGCCGAGGCGGTGAAGCACGGCTTCGTTCTGTCGATGCTCGTGTTCGCCTTCTTCCCGCTGTACATGATGTTCAACATCTCGGCCAAGACCAACCGCGAGTTCTACCGCCAACCCTGGCTGCCCACGGCGCCCATGCACGTGGAGAACTACGTCACGGGATGGGAGACCATCGGCGCCTCGATCCCCAACACGCTGTACCTGTCGCTGGTGCCTACCGTGGGGGCGCTGGTGCTGGCCGTCCTGGCATCCTACGTCTTCGCCCGGTACCGGATGCCCGGGCACAACCTGCTGTGGTCGGCCTTCATCATCCTGATGCTGATGCCCGGCGTGGCCAACCTCATGCCGCTCTTTACGCTGCTGCGGAACATGAACCTGCTGAACACCTACACCGCGCTGGTGCTGACGGGCATCGCCGGGGCCCAGGTCTTCAACATCTTCATTTTGCGCAACTACATCGAAGACACGCCCGAGGAACTCTTCGAGGCCGCCGAGATGGACGGCGCGGGTCCCCTGCGGCAAATCTGGCACGTCGTCCTGCCGATGAACGGGTCGATCCTGGCCACGCTGGCCTGCCTCTCGTTCATCGGCGGATGGAACAACTTCCTCCTGCCGCTGCTCGTCATCCGCGAACCCGACCGCCTGCCCATGGCCGTCGCCCTCTACCGCCTGGCCGACGCCTACGTCAAGGAATGGGGCCCCATGATGAGCGCCTACGCCATTGCCTCGGTTCCCCTGATTATCCTGTTCATCTTCACGATGCGGTTCTTCATTCGCGGCGTGACCGCCGGCGCCCTGAAAGGCTGAGCCCGCCCCGCGCGACGCCGGATTGACTTGAGTTCGGCCCGGCGCCGGCGTATTCTGGAACCTCAGGAGCGGACCTGCGACAAGGAGATCGGCCGTGGCCAAGGCGAAGAAACTGGCGGATGACCCGGCGGCAGGAAAGACGGGAACCGTAACCTTCGGCGTGTTCGCCACGGGCGACCCGCGCATCGACGAGGCCTCGCGCACCCGGGCCGCCAACGTCGCCCACCTGGTGGCCGACCTGGTGGCCGACCGCGTCCGGATGCCCGACGGCCGGGCCGTGAACGTCGTCTGGACACCCACCCTCGTCGACGGCGAGAAACAGGCCGACCTCGTGGCCCGCCAGTTCAAGGCCGCCGGGGTCCAGGCCCTCGTCTGCGCCCCGGACACCTGGGCCTTTCCGCAACTGACCGTCATCAGCCTGCTGGCCCACTTCCCGCCGGACGTGCCGCTGAACATCACGTGCGGCAACTCGGGACCCAAGCCCGGCGTCGTCTTCGCCCACGCCCTGAACGGGGCCCTCGCGCAGATGGGCCGCCTGGCGGCGCTCAACGTCGGCACCTGGCCCGACACCGGCCAGAAACCCGAGATGACCCCCGCCACCGCCGACGCCCTCGTCGACTGGTGCTATGCCGCGCTGGCGTACGCGGGTCTCAAGGGCCGCCGCGTCGTCATATTTGGCCATGACTCGATGGGCATGGAGACGGCCCTCGCGCACGTCCTGGCGACGCGGCGGACGTTCGGCCTGGAGATCACCCGGCTCGACATGAAACTGCTGTCCGACATGCTCGCCAAGAAGGCCTACCCGGCGGCGGAACTCAAGCGCCTCCGCGCCTGGGTCGACCGGCACCTGGGTCCCCGCCTGGACCTCTCGCAACCGGGCGCCGACGAGAAGTTCAACCAGGGCCTGGCCATGTACCTCATCATGCGCGACCTGCTCGCGGAGGTCGACGCCGTCGGCGGCGGGTTCATGAACCAACTCGAATGGGGCAGCGACCGGCGGGGCATCCCCCTGCCCATCTGCGACGCCGCCGAGAGCCTCTTCAACTCGACCTTCGACCATCGCGGCCCCAAGGCCCCGCTGCCCTTCGCCACCGAGGCCGACGCCCAAGGGCTGCTGACGATGCTCGTCATGACGTGGCTCTCGGGCGGCAACCCGCCCCTCTTCATGGACTTCCGCAAGGTCTGGGAACCGTGGGAGATCCAGGCCCTGGCCAGGAAACTGGGCGTGAAGTTCACCGCGAAGGACGTTTGGGCCCAGCGCGGCATTGTGGACGGCGACAACTCCGGCAGCGCCAGCCTCGATTGGGCCGGCCGGCCCGGTGACCCGCCCGAGAAGGTCTTGAAGAACGTCTCGATGCCGGGGGCGGAACTCTACTACTTCCCCGGCGGCGGAAACAGCGTCACGTTCGTCTCGCCCGGCGGCATCCACGGCATCGCCGCTAGGCTGGCCTACAGCAACCTGGCCGGCCTCTTCAGCATGGTCTGGGACGAGGCCTCCACCGTCGACCTGCCCGAGAAACTCGCCCAGGCCGTCGCCAACACGTCGAACGTCACTTGGCCACACACCTGGGTCACGCCCAAGTACGCCTCGATGGTCGAGTACAAACAGGTCGCCCCCGCCAACCACTTCCACATGACGTGGGACCTGAAGCCCGCGCGGCTCCAGCACTGGATGGACCTGACGAACGTCCTGAGCGTAGCCCCGTGGCAAGCCCGCCCCGCCTTCATCGAAGGCACCGACCGACCGCCGCCGCTCGTACACCTCCTCAACGGCGGCGAAACCGCCGCCAAAATCCGCCTGGCCGGCCGCTAGCGCGGGCGCCGTCGTTTAGCCGCGGCCGGTACGGCCGGGAGTGCCGTTGTTTAGCCGCGGCCGGCACGGCCGCGTGTCGCGCCGAAGGATGCCCGACGGCCGTTCCCGTCGCCGTGCCGGCGACGGCTAAACACGGCGCGGGCATCCGGCTTGGAAACGCGAGTGCCGTTGTTTAGCCGCGGCCGGCACGGCCGCGTGTCGCGCCGAAGGATGCCCGACAGCCGTTCCCGTCGCCGTACCGGCGACGGCTAAACGGGGGGAGGCAGGCCATGGTCATCGCCTACCACGCCATTTTCACCACCTACGGAACGTGGTTGCCGAATGACCCACGAGGCTCTTACTCGAAGGCCGTCTACAAGGAGGAACTCCGCGCCCTGGGCCCCGTCCGGTACGGGCGCCAGTCGCCCCAGCCGGGCGGCGGGTCGCTTCGCCGGTTCTGGACGACCGCCACGCCTGCCCTCTCGCGACCGGCCTTCTTCATCACCGATGCCAGTCGCCCCATGATAGCGGAAGCGTTTGCGCGTCCGGTTCAGCGCCTCATGATTCCGGTGGCGGCCTGCGCCATCCTGGACAACCATGTGCACCTGATCATCCTGCGCACGACCTACCGGGTCGAGTATGTCGTCAACCAACTCAAGGGCGCGGCCACGCGAACCCTCGGGCTTGTGCAAACACCTTGGACACGCGGGCTCTGGAAAGTGTTCCTGGACGACCGCGAGGCCCTGGGGGCAGCCATCGAATACGTCGAGGCCAATCCGGCCGCAGCCGGTCTGTCGCCACAGCGATGGGGCTTCGTTCGACCCGTGACGTACGACAACATGATGCCCGACGGCCGTTCCCGTCGCCGTGCCGGCGACGGCTAAACACGGCGCGGCGGCTACGCCAGTTCCTCGTCGAAACAAATCACCACCTTGCCGGCCTGGCCCTTGTCGGCCAGGTCGTAGGCCCGGGCGGCCTTCGCCAGGGGCAGGCGGTGCGTGACGGTCTTGTCAGGATGCAGGCCCCAGCGGTCGAGCCGTTCCACCAACTCCTCCATGTGTTTCAGGCTGGTCACCCACGACCCGTACAGCGTAATCTGCGGGTGGATGAGCAGCGGCGAGACGTCGAACTCCACCTTGTTGCCCTCGCCCACGAACACGCAGCGGCCCCACTGCCGCGTGCCCTGGATGGCCAGCAGCCGCCCGGCCGGGGCGCCCGAGCAGTCGATGCTGGCCTCGCATCCCTTGCCACCGGTCAGGTCCTTGATCGTCGCCAAGGCCTTGTCGTCGGCCGCGAGGGCGTGGTCCACCAGGCCGAGGTCGCGGGCCAGTTTCAGCCGGGCCTTCGAGATGTCGGTGCCGATGACCAGGCCGGCGCCCAGCGCGCGGCCGAGCATCGCGGCGGCCAAGCCCACCGGCCCCAGACCCGTCACCAGCAGCCGGTCGGCCCCGGAGAGGCCGATGCGCGTCAGGGCCTCGTAACTCGTCCCGAACCCGCAGGCGCACAGCGCCCCGTCGGTGTACGAGAGGCTGTCGGGCAGGCGGACGCACGTGTTCTCCTCGGCCAGCAGGTATGCCGCATGACCGCCGTCCCGCTGCCAGCCGTAGGCGGCCCGCAGGGGGCTGGTGCACGAGATCATGTAACCGTGCTTGCAGTCCTCGCACACGCCGCAGCCCGAGATGTGGTACAGGACGACGCGGTCGCCCGGCTGGTAGCGTTTGGTGTTGGGGCCGACCCGGACGATCTGTCCGCACGGCTCGTGCCCGGCGATGGTGCCCGGCTGGTATCCCTCGGGCCCTTTGCCGACGTGTTCGCGGTAGATGGCGCGGATGTCGCTGCCGCAGATGCTCGACGCCTTCATCCGGACGAGCACCTGGCCGGGCCCCGGCTCGGGCACCGGAAACTCGGCGAACTCGACCGTGCTGTTGCCCGGCAGGATGACGCCCGTCATGGTGGCGGGGATGGTGTCTTTGGTCTTGGCCATGGATATCGCTCCGTTCCGGCAGGTGCCTGGCGGCGGACCGGCGGGTACGGTGGCGTCGCCTCGTTCTCGCCGCTCGGGCGTTCCATGCTAGGAATTCGGGCGACAGCGTCAACGCAATTTCGCGGCCGCGCGCGGCGGCGGTTGCATGGGGCAAACCGGCCGCTACAATGGGGGCCCTCGATGTCTTCGGAAAGGAGACTTGCCTTGGCCAGGTCGACGCGATTCGAGTTGCCCATCACGCAGGTTCACCTCGATTTTCACACGTCGGAACTCGTGAGCGACGTCGGGGCCGACTTCGACGCCGACGCGTTCGCCGACACCTTCGCCCGGGCCCACGTCGGCATGGTCACCGTGTTCGGCAAGTGCCACCACGGCTGGTCGTATTACCCGACGAAGGTGGGCGCGGTGCACCCGAGCCTGAAGTTCGACCTGATGGGCCGGCAGATTGCGGCCCTCCATAAGCGCGGCATCCGGGCGCCGGTGTACCTGAGCGTCGGCTTGGACGAACGCTCGTGGCGCCTGGACCCGGGCCTGGAGGCGGTGGGCCCCGGCGGCCGCATCCGCGACGCCTTGCGGCCGGGCTGGCACCTCCTGTGCATGAACGCCCCGGAGTACATCGAGTACGTGGCGGCCCAGGCCGAGGAAGTGCTGGAGAACTACCCCGCCGACGGCCTGTTCTACGACATCCTGATGCACCCGAAACCGTCGTGCCAGTGCGCCCGGTGCATCGCCCGCATGGTCCGCGAGGGGGTCGACCCCGAGGACCCGGCCTCGGCGGCCGCCTTCAGCCACCGGGTGATTCGCGAGGCCCACCAGCGGCTCGTCCGGATGTTCCGCGGCAAGCCCAAGGGCCTGTCGTGCTTCTTCAACTCGTGCTTCACGCTGGCGGCCCGCGACCTCGTGCCGTACGACACGCACGTCGACGTCGAGAGCCTGCCGACGGGCGGGTGGGGGTACGGCCACTTTCCGCTCATGGGCCGGTTCGGTCGGACCTTCGGCAAACCGTTCGTCGGCATGACGGCCCGGTTCCACAAGTCGTGGGGCGACCTGGGCGGCCTGAAACCCCAGGCGGCGCTGGAGCAGGAATGTTTCCACGCCCTCATGCTCGGCGGCCTGTGCAACATCGGCGACCACCTGCCTCCGCGCGGACGCCTCGACCCGCCCGTCTACGAGCGAATCGGACGCGTCTTCCGAGAGGTCAAGGCCCGCGAGCCCTGGTGCCACGGGGCCACGCCCGTGGCACCCATCGCGGTGGTCGCTGCGCCCGACCCCAGCGGGCGGACCTCCATCGTGCCGATGGCCGCCGCCGGCGCCGTCCGGATGCTGGCCGAGGCGCACCTGCTGTTCGACGTCATCGACGCCCAGGCCGATTTCGCCCCCTACGAGGCGCTCGTCCTGCCCGACGACGTGCGGCTCGACCCGGCCCTGGCCGCCAGGGTCAAGGCGTACCTGGCCCGCGGCGGCAAGGTGCTGGCCACCGCCTGCTCGGGCATGGCACCGGACGAGGACCGGTTCGCCCTGGCCGCCTGGCCGGTGTCGTACGTGGGCCCCGCGCGGCACACCCAGCCGTACTTCATCGTGGGCAAGGACCTCTCGTGCGGCATCCCCGACATGCCACACGCCCTGTATCGGCCCGGGCCCGAGGTCAAGGCGAAGGCCGGCGCGGCGGTGCTCGCGCGGCTGGGCGACCCGTACTTCAGCCGGACGTGGCGGACGTTCTCGGGCCACACCGAGGCGGCCCTGTCGCGCCGGACGAATCGCCCGGCGATCGTCCAGAAAGGCCGCGTGGCGTACGCGCAGGCGCCGCTGTTCACGGCCTACGCCGAGACGGCGTACCCGGTGTATCGGCAGGTGGTGGCGAACCTGCTGGACCGGCTGCTCGGCCGCCGGCTCCTGGAGGTGACGGCGCCGACGACCGCCCGCGTGACGATGCTGCGGCAGGGACGCCGCACGGTGATCCACCTGATGAACTACGTGGCCGAGCGGCGGGCCGAGGGCATGGACATCATCGAAGACCGCCAGCCCCTGCACGACGTCCGCGTGGCCGTCGCGATCGGGAAGAAGCCCAGGCGGGTGTACCTGGCGCCGGAGGAAACGGACCTCAAGTTTACGTTCAAAGGCGGGCGGGTCGAGGTGGTCGTGCCCGTCATCGACGGCCACGGGATGATCGTCGTGGAGTAATGACGCCGCCAACGCGGGCGCCGTCGTTTAGCCGCGGGCGGTACGCCCGCGGGCAGCGCCGATGGACGCCCGACGGCCGGCCCCGTCGCCGTGCCGGCGACGGCTAAACGTGGGCGCCGGCTAGCGCGGGGTGGACGCAGCCGGGCGACGCCGGCGCCGGCCGACGACCGCGAGGGCTCCGGCGGCCAGCAGGGCGATGGTCGCGGGTTCGGGCACCACGCCCAGCGTCGCGGGCGGCCCGACGGCGAAGTCCACCTCGGCCGTGGGCAGGACGAAACCGTACGGCCCATCCGCCGTCATCAGCGGACTGCCTTGGAGCAGCCACGCCCGGTCAATCAGGTCGTAGTCGTTCGAGTTGATGAGCCCATCGTAGTTGAAGTCGCCCACCGACCACCGGAAGCCTCCCGGCGGGGTACCTTGGCCGTTGCCGTAGAGCAGCCAGTTGGTGTCGATGCGGTCGTAGTCGTTCGAGTTGACGACGCCGTCGAGGTTGGCGTCGCCCCACCAGGTGTACCGCGCCAGGATGGAGGTGGCATCGGGCACGGTCTGGCCCATGAAGGTGGTCTTTCCGCCGACGCTGGGGTCGGTATTGTCGATGACGCCCACGGCCGTGAGAGTCGCGCCGGCGGCCGTGCTCGACGTGATGCCGAAACCGTCCCAGTAACCCGCCGTGCGGTTGAGACCGGTCCGGACCCAGTCGCTGACCTGGGTCATGGGGCTGGAACCCGTGTAGCTGAGGATGAGGCCGCCCTCGGCCAGGTCGAGGCGAGAGTCGGAGGCGTCGATCGAGAGGCCGCGCGTCGCCACGACGTGCGGGGCGCCCGAGAGGACCTGGGCGGTCCCGGCCGAGACGGTCAGGTTGGCCAGGTGCTGGGTGGCGCCGAACGCGACGGCGGCGCCGGGGCTGGTGACGCTGACCGCCAGGTTGTCCAATCCGCCGGGCCCGGCGTCGGAGTTGAACCGGACCGTGCCGCCGGCCACGGTCATCGCCGCCGCGCTGCCGTAGTACTGGGCGCCGCCGATGGCCAGCGTCCCCGGGCCGGTCTTGCCGATGGAGCCGGTGGTCACCACCATGCCGCCGGCCAGCAACAGGTTGGCCGACGCCGTGTTCACGGTGGCCACGCCGGTTACGCCGGTGAAGACCGTCGCCCCCGTCACGCCCAGCCAGTAGTCGTTGCCTCCGGTGACGGTCAGCGTCTGGTTGCCCTCGACGTTGAGGGCCCCGACCGACAGGGTCCGGCCGGTGCCCGCCACGAGAGCGTTGACGTTGGCGGTGGCGCTGGACTTCATCCGGACGGTCCCGGCAAAGGCGGCATCGGCGTCGTACCGAAGGTCGATCGACCCGCCCTTGAGGGTGACCTCTCCGGTGCCCAGGGCACCCGGCGCCGTGCCGCGCACGGTGCCTTCCTCGATGACGAGGCCGCCGTAAAAGGGGTTCGTGGCCGCCAGGACGGCGGTGCCCTCGCCGCGCTTCGTGATGCTCTTCGAGCCCGAGATCGCGCCCGCCAGCGTCAGGTCGCCGGAGGACCTGGTGTTCAAGACCAGCGGCGCCGCCAGCGTGATGGGGACGCCAATCGTGTGGGCCCCGTTGCCGGCGAACTTCGCCTGCCGGTTCACCTCGATGCCGGCCAGGCCGGTGGCGACGTTGAAGGTAAGGCTGCCCGTGCCGTCGAGCGTGTAGCGGTCGTTATCGTCGATGCGGAGGGTGCCCAGGGTGACGGCGGTATCGACGGTGACCGTGCGGTCGGCGCTGATGGCGTCGCCCAGGGCCGCCCACGTGTCCGTGCCGTTGGGGACGCCGGCCGACCAGTTGGCCGCCGCGGACCAGAGGCCCGACGAGTCGACGCGCCAGACGTCCGTGTTGATAACGCCGTTGATGAACCCGGCGTAGGAACTCAGGCGGACGGCGTCGAGGTAGTCCGGGTCGTGCACGCCCGTCAGGCTGTTGCGGAACCACGACTGAGAGATGGGCTCGCCGTGCTCCACGCCGCGGGTCAACCCGGCGACGCGCCAGTCTCCGGTGCCGCCCGGGCTGACGTCGATGAACCACCCGCCGCCGGAATCGTACTTGGCCGGCGCCGCCTCGCGGGCGCGGTAAGCCGAGCCGCCGGCCCCGTCGAAGTCGGCCGTGATGACTTTCGACGTGTAAGTCCCGTCGCCGACCTCGCTAGTGTCCTCGATGCGGTTGGCGCCCCATCGCAGCGGCTGGTCGAGGAAGGCCCCCGTCCAGGCGTACCCGTAGACCGTCTGCCCGGGCGTCTTGAGGAGGTCGCCGCGCCCCTGGCCCCAGCCGCCGATGACGACGTTCTTGAAGTGCTCGTCGGTGCCCGTGTAGACGGGGGTGTAGTCAGCCAGGTCGGCGTCCAGGCCCCCCAGGGTCAACCGCACCACGCGGAGGTCGGCTTGGGCGTGGTCGAAGACCTCGGCCACCAGGTACTCGACCCCGCCGATGGTTACCGGCCAGCCCACGCCATGCCCCTGGTGGCGCGTGGTGATGACGTAATTCGGTCCGACCGGCACGCACGAGGCGTTGCCGGCCCAGCGTCCGACGGCGGCATCCGGGGGTCGGACGGCGGGGTCGCCCTCGTCGCCGGGGTGCTGAATCAGGCCCTGGACCGGCCCTGCCGCCGCCAGGCAGACGGTCAGCGCCAATAGCCATGCCCCGCCAACTTGGCGTTTGAACCCGTCCATAGAGGCACTCATAGCGTGCACCGCCCGAGGCGGCCTGACAAGGGCGCAGACGCATCTCGGCGTCGCCGCACTTTCCCCCTTAGGTATACTATACGCAAACAGCCGGAAGTCAAATCGGCGGGCAGGAAACGGCCTTAGCGCCTATCCGGACAGCCCTCGTCGGGCCAGGACACCCGCCAGGCCCAGGACGACCAGGGCCAGCGTGGCCGGCTCGGGCGTCAGGGCGTACGCCGCGGACGCCACCGCCCCGATGTCGACCCGACCGTGGCCGAAAACCTCGTCCCAGCCGGGGGCGCCCAGGTCGATGGCCGTCCCTTCGAGAATCTCGAGCACCTGGTCGGCGGTCAGGTCGGGGCAGATGGACCAGGCCATTGCGGCCGCGCCGGCCGCCAGCGGGGCCGCGTAACTGGTCCCGTAGTGGATGCCGTACCCGCTCGGCAGCGACGGGTTGTCCGGGTCGGCGATCAGGATGTCGACCGCCGGGGCCGACAGGTCCACGTACGGGCCCCAGGAACTGCCGACCGACCCGTCGTCCCAGCGCTCGTCATCCGGGTCGGTGCCCGAGACGAAGATGAGGTTGTCGTAGCCCGTCATGGGGTTGTACGTGTTCCGGTTTCCGGCGGCCACGAACGTCAGGGCGCCCAGCGACCGGGCATAGGCGGCGGCGGCGTCGAGGGGGCCGTACTTCAGGGTTCCGTGCGAGACGTTGATGACCTTGGCCCCGGCCTCGGCGGCCATGCGGATGCCCAGGGCGATGTCCTCCGACTTGTTCAGGCCGCCCACGTCGGTCACCGTGATGGGCAGGATCCGGAAGTTCCCCACCCCCGCCCCGCCCAGGCCGTTGTTGACGCCCATCCCGACGACGCTCGCCACCCACGTGCCGTGATGGTTGGCCGTGCCGTCGAGCGGCGCCGACCCCGTGGCCGAAAGCGCCCCAAGGACGCGCCCGGCCAGGTCGGGCGTAAAGTCCATGACGCCGGTGTCCAGCACGGCCACGACGACGTCCGCCGACCCGACCGACAGGCCCCAGGCCGTCGGCAGGTTCAGCGCCGAGCCGTACCACTCGTACGAGTAGAACGGGTCGTTCGGCACGAGGGGCGCGGCCGGGACGGCGGCAGCGGCCGTCAGCACCATCAGGATGGCCAGAATCGCCGGACGATGCATCGAACGCGCTCCTTTTCCCCGCCCCGACTCCGTGTGGCCACCGACCGGTCCAATAAGAAAGGCCGCCCCACGCAGGGGCGGCCTTCAGGTTGTTACGTCTGTACCGAGCGGCTTACCTGCGGCGCCGACGCGCCAGCGCCACCAGGCCGAGGCCCAGCAGGGCCATCGTCGTCGGCTCGGGAACCAGCGTCAGCCCAAAGCCCTCCGAGGTCACGTTAACCGGATCGCTGGCGGCCCAACCGACGGCCATCTGGGCGGTGTACTTCCCGTGCTCCTCGGTCAGTCCCATGGCGATCAGGTCGGCGTAGGTCACCGTCACCTCGCCCGTGCTGTTTTCGATCTCGTACTCGCCGTCGCCGTCAAAGTCCCAGCCCCACCAGTTGACACTGCCGGTCGAGGCCATGCCGTCAAGCACCAGCGGGGCATCGCCCGGGGCGATCATGAAGCCATCGAGCCCGCCGTCCGGCGCGTCGGCCACCGACTGCACGACCAGCAGCACCTTCGCGCCGCCCTCAAGGACACCGTAGTCCTCAGCCTCCGGGTCGTTCGAATTAGCCCTGTCCGCGAGGTCCTCCTTCCAGAGGGCGTCTTGATCCGCATGGCGCGGCAGGGCCCAGATCTCGGTCACGCCCGACTGGCCGGCGGGGGTGTACTCGGGCCCCCAGGTGCCGCCATTGAGCGTCAGCGTGGCCACTTTGAACCCGCCGTCAAGACCGTCGCCGTAAGCGCTGGTGGCCAAGCGCATCGCGGGCGACTTGACCTGGAACCACGGCGGCGAGGGATCGGTAGAATCGAGGCTCCCAACGTCCAAGTCGCCGTCGTCGTCGAGGTCCTGCGACGTGCCCGGGCTGACGCTGAGGCCCAGGCTCCACAGGACGCTCGGGTACTCTTCGATGAACGCGGCGGACAGGTCGCCCTTGACCAGACCCTCATTGGACGTGTAGAAGGCCGAGTAGAACTTCCAGAGGCCCTCCGCGGCGGGGTCGCCCGGCGCGCCCGTCACGACGCCCCAGATCTCCATCTCGATCGGGGCGGACGGGTCGGTCACGACGACGCCGCCGCCGTTCTCCGTGACACCCGCTAGGCGCAGATGGATCGTCAGCTCCCCCGCGGCAATGGACGTGCAAAGGCCGCCGGCGACAAACGCCAGCGCGCACACCAACAGACCCCTCCGAAGGCTCCGAAAAGCCAGCATGGCATACCCATTTCTCGTGGCCAGGCAGAATTACCAGACAGATACGCTACGGTGTCTCCCGCACAACACCTCCAAAATCTGTCATAATATAGCACACTTTTGCCGATTGTCAAGCGACCGAATAAGATTTTCGGCCGTCCGAAAGCCCATTTCTTGGCCAAGAAACGCCATTTCGGCCCATTCCAGCACCCCTCTGGACCGCCCTTCACACCCCATCAATAGGGCCTCTCGGGCCCATATGCCCAACATCTTGAGTGAAAGACGCCCCATCACCGCCCCTTCCAACCGCTGGCCGCGCCTTGCGCGGTGTCCTGACACCGATTCCAGCCGAACGAACCCGCACGTCCACGCCCCGAAGGCCCAATCCGTCGTCCCCGGCGGGCCGCCCCTCTGATACATTACATTATAGGCGTCAGGCCGCCTTCCGGACAAGGGGGTCGGGCCCCTGCTCCGCCCCAACGGTCTTGACAGCGGCGCGGCATCCAGGTACCTATACTATTGGGAACGCGGCCGTCGGGGCTGTCCGTGCCGCCGGATCAGGAGCATGGCCCATGCGACTCGCTTGGCGTCAACTGCCGGATGAGTTGTTCTCGCACCTGCCGTTCTCGATCTTCTCGACGGTGGGCGGGATGGCGCTGGTGGCCATCCTGACGTTCATCGGCGAACCGTTCTACAAGGAGGGCCTGGGCGACGCCTTCCACGAGTTGTTCCACATTTTCCACCCGATACACATGCTCTTTTCGGCCACGGCCACGACGGCCATGTTCTGGCGATACGAGCGGCACTGGTTGAAGGCGTCGATCGTGGGCCTGCTGGGCGCGGTCCTGGTGTGCGGGGCCAGCGACATCCTGATCCCCTACGTGAGCGGTTTTCTGCTGGGCGCCCCCATGCACCTGCACATCTGCGTAATCGAGCACCCGGCCCTGGTGCTGCCGTTCGCGGTGGTGGGGGTGGTGACGGGGATTCTGTCTGCCGATTACATCACGCGGGCGACGTTCTTTTCGCACTCGGCCCACGTGCTGGTCTCCAGCGCCGCCTCGCTGCTCTACATGGTGAGTTACGGCCTGGAGCATTGGGTCCACGACGCCGGGTGGGTGTTCATCTTCGTTGTCCTGGCCGTCATGATCCCGTGCTGCTTCAGCGACATCGTGTTCCCGCTTCTGGTCGTCACCAAGGACGGTGCCCCACCGCCGTGCGGCCACCATCATCATTGAGCGGCCGGGGGGCCCTGAAGCACAGAACACTGGCGGACAAGCCGCCAGTGGCACCCGGCGAGTCAGGAATCGAGGGTGGCGGGTCAGGAGACCCGCCACCCTCGGAGTTTCCGAAACCGTGTTCCTCAGCCACGCCGCCGCGCTGCTAGCGCCAGGCCGCCCAGGGCCACCAGGGCCAGCGTGGCCGGTTCGGGCGTCGGAACGGGCGTGCCGCCGCCCAGTGCCGCCCCGCCCGACAGCAACCACGCCGCGTCGATCTTGTCGTAGTCGTTCGAGTTAATGAGCCCGTCGTAGTTGAAGTCGCCCACCGCCCACCGGAAGCCGCCGGGCGGCGTGCCCTGGCCGTTGCCGTAGAACAGCCAGTTGGCGTCGATGCGGTCGTAGTCGTTCGAGTTGACCAGCCCATCGAGGTTGGCATCGCCCCACCAGGTGTACTTCACCAGGACGGCCGTCGCGTCGACCGGTTGGCCTTCGAGTTCCGTCAGGCCGCCGATGCCGGCCTCGGTGTCCTGATTGTCGATGACGCCCACGGCCGTCAGCGGCGCGGCGGCGGCGGTGCTCGAGTGGATGCCGGGACCGTCCCAGTAATGGTTCGGCCCGTCCCTGAAGCCCGAGGCCACCCAGCCGAGGATCTCGGCGAACGGGCTGGCCACGTCGTAGTCGACCACCAGGTTGCTGGTCGTCAGGTCGAGCGTGCCGGCGTTGGCCAGCTCCTTCACGTGCAGGTTGAGGTCCCCGAGGCCGAGCGTCGCGCCCGAGGCCAGCGTCAGGCTGCGGGCGTAGAGGGCTCCGCCGGGCGTGGCGTTACCGTCGGCCAGGGCCACGGTCTGGCCGGCCTGGACGGCGACGCTTCCCCAGGCGAAGTTGCCGGCCCATCCGGCGGCGACCGCGCCGCGGTCCTCGCCCGTCACGCCCATCGTATGCTGCCCGGAGGTGCTCGCCTGAAAGACGAGGTCGGCATCGACGGTGTTCCAGGCCGTGGCGGCCGCGCTCTCTGAGAGGAAGTTGCCCCGGACGAGGAACCGGTCGCCGGTGCCACCCACCAGGGCCCCGCCCGCGCCGACCGACAGGTCGCGGAAGTAACTGCTGGCCGGGTCGCTGTTATAGACGCCGTTCTCGGTGTAGGTGCCGGCAAAGGTGACGCTCGTGTCGGTGACCTTGAATTCGCCGTAGTTGACGACGTCGCCGCTGAAGACGGCCGGCTGGTAGGCCACCTCGATGCGTCCGCCGGCCTCGTTGACGACGGGTCCGTTGACGGTGGCCGTTCCGCCGGAGAGCACGACCGAGGCCATGTTGCTGAGGCCGCCGGTGCGCAGCACGCCGTACCCGGCGATGAGCCCGGCGTTGGCAAGCGCCTGTCCGTTGTTGTCGAACGTGCCGCCGGCCAGGCTGATGATGCCGTCGTTGGCCGGCAGGCCGCCCGTCACGAGGACCTTGTTGCCGGCGGTGGCCGTGATGAGTGCCCCGGGCATGTTCTCCAGGGCCCCGCTCAGGGACAGGACGCCGCCCACCGGCTCGATGGTGCCGAAGTTGTCGACGTCGCTGGCCACCTGTCCGTGTCCCTCGAGGGTGCCGGCGTTGGTCACCTTGCCGCCGGTCAGATTGGCCGAGGCCGCCGCCAACCGCACGGCACCCTCGTTCAGGAAGGGGTCGACGAGGCACAGTGTCCCGGCGTCAACCACGACCAGCCCCTGGTTGGTGAACCCGGACGAGATGATGCCGCGCCCGGCGACGGTGCCGCCGGCCAGGTTGTTCAGCCAGCCGGTGCCGGTGATGATGCCGCCGCCCACGTTCACCGTGCCGGTGTTCGCCAGGTCGGCGCCGTCGAGCGTGAAGAGGCGGCCGGTGGCCAGGTCCATGTTGCCGGCGTTGGCGTTCGGGCCGGTGTTGGCCAGGACGACGTCCATCTGATTGAAGGCATCAGACGTGCCCTGGTTCGTGAAGTAGCCGTTGTTGACGAAGCCGCCGGTCCCGGCAATCGTGAGGATGCCCAGGCCACAGGCCTCCATCGTGCCGTTGTTGACGAGCGGGCCGTCGCCGGCCAAGGTGCACCCACCGAGAAAAGTCAGGGTGCTGCGGTTGTCGAGTCCCGAGCCGTTGAGGGTGATGGTCATGCCCGACAGCCACAGGACCGCCTCGTTGCGCATGCCGTCGCCTGCCGTGAAATCGGGCGCGGAGAACTGCACGCTTCCCTGGTTCAGGAGGCGTCCGTTGAACGCGCCGCTGAGGTACGTGAACGTGCCCTGGTTCTGGAGCGTCCCCTCGACGGTGCCGCCATCCTGGGAGATCATGTTGACGTTCAACGTGCCGCCGCTGCCCTGGTACGTGCCGCCGTCATTCAGGTGCATCTGGGGGGCGGTCAGGGTCCCGTTCTGGAGTTCGAGTGTGCCGCCGTCTTCCACGATGATAAGGCTTAAGACGTTCAGGTCGCCGCCGGCGCCCAGGAGCAGGCCGGCCGCGGCGCCCGCCCGGGGGGCGATGTCCAGCGACGCGATGGTCCTGGCGGCGGCCGGGCCCGTCACAGTCAGGTTGACGTCGGGGTCGATAATCACCGGGTGGACGTAGGCCGGCTCCAGGCCGACGGTCCAGTTGTCGCTATCGTCCCACGAACCGCCGGCCCCCGAGCGCCAGTGCAGGTCGGGCGTGTACCGGATGACACCATAGTGGGGGCCCGTCATATCGTCGTACGTGACCGAGTACACGACCTGGCCGAAGTCGTTGACGACCGTGGGGAGAATGTCGCCCGCCATCGGCGCGCCCATACCAGAGAACCCCACTTCCATGATGGTGCCGAGGCCATGGTCGTCGCCCTTTCGAGCAACCTGGACCACCTCCTGGTCGTCCGCCAGGTAGATGCCCCGGTTGTCGACCCCGGGATTGGCGGTCCCCGTGAGGTCGGCGACGAAGGCCACCTGGCCGCCGCCGTTGATCCGAGGGACATCCACCACGCTGAGCATGCCGAAGACGCCGTTGCCGTCCGGAGCGGGGTCGCCCTTGCGGGCTATCTCGTCGATGGTGACGCCGTCGGCCCGGTAGACGCATTCGTCGTCGAAGCCGGGGCTGGCGGTGCCTGTCAGCATAGCGCCGAACGCCACCTGCCCCGCGTCGTTCAACGTGAGCCCATTGAACATGGAGAACACGCCGTTGCCGCCGGGCACGCCCTGGAACTCAACCGCCAGCGGCGTAATCGTGGCCCCGTCGCCCCGGAAGAGGCCCCACATGGCCACGCCGCCCACCAGGTTCGCCCTGAAAGCCACCTGCCCCGCCTGGTTCAGCGACAGCGACTCATACATACCCATGAACGTCTCGCCCGACGGCAGGGGGGCCGCCTGGCCGTCGCGGACGATCGAGACCGCCGTGGCGCCGTCGCTGCGGTACACGCCACCCATGCCGAAGGAGATGCCGCCCATCGTGTCGGCCTGGAACGCGGCCTGGCCCAGGTTGTTGAGGCGCACCTGGTTGAACATCATGAACGTGCCGTCAGTGCCGCCACCCGGCGCGGGGGCCGGGTCGCCCGCCAGGGCGATCGCGTCGATGACCGTGCCGTCGGCCCGGAAGACGCCCTGCACGGACGCCGGGACCAGCACGTCGGCCCTGAACGCCGCCTGCCCCAGGTCGTTGAAGGCCGGGGAACCCATGCTGTCGAACATGCTGAAGGTCCCGGTCAGCGGCGGCGGGGTGGGGTCGTTCGTGCGGACCAGCGAGACGGTGCTGCCGCCGTCGCCGCGGAAGAGGCCGGTTGTCGGCATCATATCCATCACGTCGGACCAGAAGGCCACCTGCCCGGTCTGGTTCAGCGCACACGGCCTAATCATCGCCCCGGCAGTGGAGAAGGTCCCGCCGCCCGGCGCCGGGAGGCCGCTACGAGCAATCAACGTGCCGGCCGACGGTCCCTCGTAACGGAAGACGCCCCATCCGGCCGGCCCCATCATATAGGGGTTGTACAGGTCGCACGAGAAGGCCACCTGGCCGGACTCGTTCAGCCAGGGCGAGCCCCACATGATGCCCAGTTCGAGCCCACCGCAGTCGGGGGCATAGTCGCCGGATACCGCGATGGGCTCCGTCAGCGCCTGGGCACCGCAGACGGGCCCAAGGCCAACCGCCAGAATCACCGCCAGGTGGATTGCCGCACCTCTGCCAGCCGTCATGGTCTTCTCCTTCTCCATGCACATCACACTCGACACCGCACGCGCGGCCCGCGCCGCTCGCGCAGGTCGCATCCGACGACCCGGCCGCAACCGACGCCGGGCCAACAGAAAGGGCGCCCTGAGTAAGCCCGAGCCACCTTGGCTCGACCTCCCCCGAACGCCCACGCCAAACAGACGCACACCGCCGTTATGTGAGGACTGCTGCTCGCTGGAAGAGGGCCGCCGCCTATGCGCGCCCGGCCCTGAGCATATAGAATACCCCCCGTGGCCGCGGACCGGCCACAAGATGGCTCAACGGGACCCCTGCTCTCCTGCTCTCAGCCGGGAGTATACATTAAGAACGGGCCGGAGTCAAACGCCGGGCCTCCCGTGGTACTGTCAAGCATTGTGTGTAATTTCAGGTACGAGGTGCCATCGGAGGAGCTGTCCGAAGACGGCGCGTTCGGCGGCGGGGGTGTTGGCAAAGGCCCCCATGGGTCGCAGTCGACGCCTGAGTTTTCGGATCAGTCGCT
>DATKZB010000332.1:0-2075 GCA_035528235.1 Phycisphaerae bacterium | reverse complement strand
CGGCTGCGGGGGGATGTGCCCTGCCCGGACAGCGCAAAGCCGAGGCGGCTGCGACCGCCGCGGCAGGCCGATCCAATTCCCCTGCCAAGCCCAACTTCGTCATCGTCATGGCCGACGACATGGGCTACGGCGACTCGAGCGTCTACGGCGGCTGGATCAAGACGCCCCACATGGAGGCGATGGCGGCCGGGGGGCTTACCTTCACCGACTTCCACTCCTCGGGTGCCGTGTGCAGCCCCACGCGCGCAGGGCTCATGACCGGCCGCTACCAGCAGCGGGCCGGTATCCCCAGCGTCATCAACGCCGACCCGAAAACGCCCGAGCACTGGCTCGGCCTCCAGACCTCGGAGGTCACCTTCCCGAAACTCCTCAAGACCGCCGGCTACACGTCGGCCATCTTCGGCAAGTGGCACCTGGGGTACACGACGAACTATAACCCCATCCACCACGGCTTTGACCGGTTCCGCGGATACGTCAGCGGCAACGTCGATTACTTCTCGCACCACGACCGCATGGGCGTCTACGACTGGTGGGACGGGCTGGAGCAGGTCAAGGAAGAGGGCTACGTCACGCACCTCATCACGAGACACTCCCTCGCCTTCCTGGAGGAGAACCGCGACAGGCCGTTCTGCCTGTACGTGGCCCACGAGGCGGTGCACACGCCTCTCCAGGCGCCCGGCGACCCGCCCGGCCGCGGGCCCGATAAGGGGAAGGGCGGCGGCGAGAAGCGGCCCGCCAAAGAGACCTACCGTCTCATGATGAAGGCCATGGACGACGGCCTCGGCGAAATCATCGCCAAGGTCAAGGCCCTGGGCCTGGCCGAGAGGACCCTCGTCATCTTCTTCTCCGACAACGGCGGCACGCAGTACGGGTCCAACGCGCCCTTGCGCGGCGGGAAGGGCAGTGCGTGGGAAGGCGGCCATCGCGTGCCGGCCATCGCGTGGTGGCCGGGCAAGATCAAGCCGGGGACCACCACCGACGACCTGTGCATCAGCCTGGACCTGATGCCGACGATGCTCGATTTGGCCGGCGCGGCGGCGCCCCAGGGGCACAAACTCGACGGCGTCAGCCTCGCGCCGCTCATGCTCGAGGGCAAGTCGCTCGGTCGCCGCCAACTCGTCTGGAACGGCACCGCCATGCGCGACGGTCCGTGGAAACTGGTCACCGCGGGCGGCAAGGCCCAACTGTTCGACCTCTCCAACGACATCGGCGAGCAGACCGACCTGGCCGCCCGGCATCCCGACCGCGTCCGAGAGATGGTCGCCGCCCTCGATGCGTGGAAACAGGACATGGCCGCCACCGCCACCCCCCAGCCGGGTCCGCCGCCCGGCGTCACGAAGAAAAAGGTTCCAGGTACCTTTTTGCCATTCTCCTCGTTTTCGATGGCAAGAAGGCCGTTTTGATCAAAAAGGTTCCTGGTACCTTTTTCGGGGTCCGTAGCCGTCCGCTAACCGACGCAGTTGCCAAGAGGGGGCAAGCCCGTGAAACGCCGTGACTTCCTGAAAGCCGCCGGCCTGGGCGCCGTTGCGGCCACAGGCGGATGTCTCAAGGCCGCAGGACGCACGGCTTCCGAAGCAGGCGCGGCGGGCAAGGCGGCCGAGGGCAGGACCAACGTCATCCTCATCATGGCCGACGACGTCAGCCACGACATGTACGGCTGTTACGGTAACGCCGAGGTCAAGACGCCGCACATCGACCGCATGGCCCGCGAAGGCGTCGTCTTCAAGACCGCCTGGGCCACGCCCATGTGCTCGCCGACCCGGGCGATGCTCATGACCGGCCGCTACGCCAGTCGCACGAAGTTCTACCACAATGCCCTCAGACTCCTCGGCCCGGGCGAAGAGGCCAACCTGGTGCGCGACCACCTGACCTTCGGCAAGGTGCTGAAACAGGCCGGTTACGCCACCGCCATCGCCGGCAAGTGGCACGTGACGGGCGACCCGCCCTACGCCGAAACCGCCGGCTTCGACGAGCACTCCCTGTGGTCGGGGCCGAAGGAACTCGCGAAACTCCCCGGCGCCCCCAAGTTCACCGGCCTCTGGGAAGACGACGCCACGCCCTCGCGGTACTGGCAC
>DATKZB010000331.1:0-11856 GCA_035528235.1 Phycisphaerae bacterium | reverse complement strand
CCCCGAGAAGGCGTCGGCGTGCGCCGAGCGCATCGTCGCGGTCTGCGAGGCACGGTACGCCCGCGCGCGCGGCACCGCGAAGGCGGAAGCCGGCGAGTCCCTGATCGAGTCCCTGTCGGCCCTGGCCGAGGCCGAACTGGCGGCCGGTGAGCCGGGCAAGGCCGCTGCCACCCTTCGCCGTGGCAAGGCCATCGCCCTCGCCACGGGCAGCGACCAGCGCGACGCCATCGCCGCACGCCTCATAGACCTCGCTCACCTGGTGAAGGTCGACCGCCAGGTCACCAACATGAAGGCCCTGCTCGACCGGGACCCGGAGAACACGGCCGCCCGCGAGGAACTGGTGCGCCTCTACCTGGTGGACCTCGATAACCCCGCTCAGGCCGCGAAGCACCTCGAAGGCACGAAGGATGCGTCGCTGGCGAAGTACGTGCCTGCGGCCACCCGGGGCGTCGAGGCGGCGCCGGAATTGGCGTGCACGGAACTCGGCGACTGGTACCGCGGCCTGGGCGACGCGGCCGACGACGCCGCCAAACCCGCCATGTTCGCCCGCGCCCAGGCGTACTACGAGCGGTTCCTGGCGTTGCACGAGGCAGAGGACCTGAAGCGGACGGCGGCCGTGCTGGCCCTGAAGCGGGTCGAAGACGCCCTGGCGAAACTCCCCGCGCCGAAGGCGGCTCCCACCCGGTGGATCGACCTGTTGAAACTCGTGGACCCGGCGAAGGACGCCGTGGCGGGGGCGTGGGTACGGCGGGGGGAAGGTTTGGCGGTGTCCCCGGCCGAGAACTGCCGGCTGATGCTGCCGGTGGCCGTGGCGGGGAGTTACGAGTTGGACGTGACGTTCACACGCGTCGGGGGGAAGGACAGCATCAGCGCCATCCTTCCGGTGGGGGACGCGGCGGTTCTGCTCATCCTCGGCGGCTGGCGGAACACAGTAGCCGGGCTGGCCATGATTGAGGGCAAGAACGTCGACAATAACGGCGCGCAGGTCAAGAACTGCACGTTGGAAAACGGGCGGACGTACCGGCTTCAGGCCAAGGTGACCGTTCGAGACCGGGAGGCGGAGATCGTGGCCGTCCTGGACGGCAGGCCGCTGTTGACGTGGAGCGGCCCGTGGTCGGGGCTTTCCCTGAGTCCCACCTGGCGTCTTCCGGTGAGGGCCACGCCGGGGCTGATGGCGAACGACGTCGCCGTCGTTTTCCGGAGCGCGCGGCTGCGGATGGTGTCGGGCGAGGCGAAGTGGCTGCGGCCGGAAGGCGGCGGCAAGGCAACGCCGGCGCCCGCCGCCCCCACGCCCGGCCTGGGTGCCAAACCTGGCCAGTGGGCGGACCTGTTGGCGGGCGCCAACCCGGCCCAGGACGCCGTCCAGGGCGCCTGGACCAGGAAGGACGGCGGCCTCACGGTCGCGCCGTCCCACTGCGCGCGGACGCTTCTGCCGGGCGCGCCGGGCGACGCCTACGAGTTGGAGGTGGCCTTCGTTCGGACGGAGGGCAAGGGCGACGTCGCCTTCTACCTTCCCGCCGGCCAAGGCAAAGGATGCTGGCTCCTGTTCGACATGCACAGCGGTAGCGCCAGCGGCCTCGACCTCCTCGCCGGGAAACGCGGGGAAGCCAACGAGACGACCGTCCAGGGACCGACCCTCACGACCGGCAAGGCCCACACGGTGGCCATCCAGGTGCGGGCCGGCGGCGACCAGGTGGCCATCGCGGTGGTGCTGGACAGGCGCCCGTTCACGTCGTGGCAGGGCCCGGCCTCGGCTCTCTCCACGCATTCGAGTTGGTCGCTGCCCCGGGCCGACCAGGTCGCGGTGGGGGCGGACAAGACGACCGTCCGCTTCGGTCGCGTGCGCCTAAGGCCCCTTGCGGGGGAGGCCAAGACCCCGCGCTGAGAACGCGGACGGGACGCGTCGCTTGCGGTCTCGAAACCGTGGGAATTGCCGCGCGGCGAGGTCATCGGCTTCGGCGCCTGGTATTCGCGGCCTGTGTTCCAACGAGTCCGGCTGGAGATGCGCTCGGGCGAAGACCCCCGCCACGCCGCAAGCGGCCAGCGAAGATTGGTGGAGCCGAGGGGATTTGAACCCCTGACCTGCTGATTGCGAACCAGCCGCTCTCCCAACTGAGCTACGGCCCCACGGCACAACGTCGCGGCATTATACCTGCGTCGGCGGCCGTTTCAAGCCCATTGCCCGGTGCCGCGCCGGGTGTCGCCGGTTGATGCCGCCGGCGCCCACGCTCGCCCGGCTCCTCCAGACTTCGGACTTTGAACCGCGGACTTTGGAGCGTTTTGCATCGTGAATCGCAACCGGCCATCGGAGCATAACTTGTAGCGCGGGGGTTTACCCCCCGCGCCACATGTCCTAAACCCCACGACCGCGGGGGATAAACCCCCGCGCTACAGGCTCGATGCAAAATGCTCTTTGGACCTTGGGCCTTGGACCTTCCTCACATCGGCGCGTCGCCGAGCAGGTCGGCGATGCGGACCGGTTGGCCGGAGTCGATGCTCTTGGCGGCCGCCACGCCGATGAGAATCGAGTACGCCCCGTCGCGGTGGCTGGCGGCCCGGCGCAGGGGGTCGGCCGGCGGGTCCGCCGCGAGCACGTCGGCCAGCAGGGGCTCGTCGCCGCCGCCGTGTCCGCCCTCGCCCAGGTGGACCTCGACGGTCTGCGGCTTGGCGAACTCGGGAATCAGCGTAATCGAGACGTTGTCGCGCGCGAGTTCCCCTGGCACGGTGCCGTCGCCGCTGATGTAGGTGTTCTCGCACGCCGTGTGTTCCAGGCGGCCGCGCGTGCCGTTGAAGGCGATCTTGTACCCCTCGTACGGCGAGTAGGCGTGCAAGTGGTAACTCAGCAGGGTCCCCCGCCGGTACCGGACCGTGGCGGTCATGCTGTCCCATATATTGATTTGTGGAGAAAAGACGCACCGGTCGCGGAAGTACCCGTCCTCGGCCTCGCAGTCCAGGTACGTCTCCTTGAGGTCGGGGGTGCCCGCCAGGTCGAGGACGAATCGGCACCGGCCGCTCGCGGGGCACCCGTGGCACCGCTCGCCCCGGTCCGCCAGGCCCATGCGGTCGCCCGTCTCGGGCGTGTAATAGCGGAGCGACCCGTGGGCGAAGACCTCCTCGGGCACGTCGTCGAGCCACCAGTTGACCCCGTCGAAATGGTGCGTGGCCTTGTGGACGAGCAGCGACCCGGAGTGCTCGCGCCGCCGGTGCCACCGGCGGAAGTAGTCGGCCCCGTGCCGCGTGTCCAGCAGCCACGCAAAGTCGACGCTCAGCACCTCGCCGATGGCGCCCCCCGCCAGCAGTTCGCGGACCTGGCTCCGCGACGGCGCGTACCGGTAATTGAACGTCACGGTGCACCGGCGTCCGGTGGCGGCGATGGTCCGCAGAATGCGGCGACAGCGGACCTCGTCGGTGGTCATCGGCTTCTCGGCAATGACGTCGCACCCCAGCTCCATCGCCCGGCAGATGTAATCGCTGTGGGTGGCGTCGACCGTGGTCACGATGACGACGTCCGGCCGCGCCTGGCGGACCATCGTGTCGAACGCCTCGGCCCCGTACGTGGCCACGGGGGCCGCGCCGGCCTGGGCGATCTGCCGGTTGCGCAGGTCCATGCGGCCCTGGTTGACGTCGCACAGGCCGACGAGTTCGGCCGTCGCCGCGTACGGGCCCACGATGGCCATGGTATACATGTGGCTGCGTCCGCCGATGCCGACCTGGGCGTAGCGTTTCCTCTGTGGCGTCATGCCGCCTCTCTCCTCGGGCCGATGCGGGCGCGGCACGCGCCGCGGGGTGGCGGCGGTTCCGGGTCCGGTTTCGCCCGAGTGTATCCGCTCGCGCGGCGATGTAAAGCGTTTGACTTGGCCCGCGCCCTCGTGGATGCTATCGCGCCAGGCGCGGCGGGCGGTCTTGTCTTTTGCGCGGCGGGTCCCCGCACCCGCCGCGCTCACGCGCATCTGGCGCGGTGGGTACCCGCCCGAGGCGGGCAGACGGGGACCCACCGCGCACGACTCAACCAAGAGGCCCATAAGGAGCACGGCCTGCAAGCAGGCCGTGGCACGTGCCTTGGGCGCACCTGCCGCGCTTGGCACGGGGCGGGTCGTATATCGTGGGGGGAAGGAGTGCGCCGCATGAGACGTCTGGCCCTGGCCGTCCTTGTGTTTGCCGCCGGTTCGACGGCATGGGCCGCGCAGCCGCCGGCGCCCAGCGCCAACAAGGGCCGGACGGGCACGTACGAGTGCAAGACCGGTCACGCCGAGTACAACTACTACGTGTACGTGCCCAAGGCGTACTCCGACGAGAACCCGGCGGGCCTGCACGTCTACTTCCACGGGCAGGGCGGCGGGGGAAGCGCCCCCCACTTCGGCCAGTGGGCCAAGTACTTCCTCGAGCCGCACAACCTCATCGGCATCAACATGCAGTACACCGACGGCGACAATGGCAAGGACACCGCCGGCAAGGTCGATGCCGCCGTCGAGGCCATCCGCCAGACCATGGCCGACTACAAGATCGTGTTCGGACGCGGGGCCGTGGCGTCGTTCTCGGGCGGCGGCCTGCCCCACGAGCAACTGTTCTCGAAGTTCGGCAAGTTCACCCCCGGCGGACCGTCGCCGTCTCCCTTCAACCACTCGGCCCTGTACGGCTCGAACTACTGGGGCAACCCGACGGCCGGGCCGCCCATGACCTGGTTCGTCGGCGTCGGCACCCAGGAATGGGGTATGGGCCAACCCACGCTCGGCACGAGCCAGACCAAGAAGGCCGAGCAATTGCTGGCCTTCGCCCTCAAGGGCGGGTGCGCCGACGTCTACTACAAGGTGACCGTCGGCAAAGGGCACACGATTTCCGACGAGGACGTGCGGGACTCCGCCGCCCAGTTCCGCCGGTCGGACCTGGCCATGGCGCCGTTCCTGTACGAGCGCGATTACGCGGACCCGCGTCTGCGGCTGGCCGCACGCCGCGCGAATGCCCACGACCTGGCCGGGGCCCTGTCGGGCATCGACCGCGTGCTGGCCGACGCCAAGGCCGACGACGCCGTCAAGGCCGGCGCGACTGCCATCAAGGCGAAGATCGAGGAGCGCGTCGGCGCCGTCCTCGCCCTGATGAAGGAACTCGCCGAGAACGACCCCGTCCTGTGCGCGTACTACGGCAACGTCTTCACGGGCCACCTGCGGAACCTGCCCCAGGCCAAGGACCTGAAGGCCCTGCTGGCCGAGTCTCGCAAACAGCCGAACGCCGCGGCGGCGGGGGCGGCGTTCCGGGAGTTCTGCACGAGTTTCAAGAACGTCTTCGGCCCCGGGCCGTCGCTGAAATCCGGCGCCGCCAAGTTTCTGGGGGGTGTCAAGACCCGGGCCGGCGGCAGGAGCGTCCTCGGGACGATGGCGACGGAGTTCCTGGCCATCGAGCAGCCCGCCCCCAAGGCCGGCTGAGACGCCAGTGGCACCTGCCCCACCGGCCCAGTTATAGCGGTTTAACTTTGCGTGTTCGCGCGGCGGGTCCCCGTACCCGCCGCGCTCCCCGTAAGGTGCCGCGTTGACGCGGTGGGTGCGGGGACCCACCGCGCCACAATCCAATCTCAAACCGCTATAGCCGCCCGCCTTGGCGGGCGCGCGATGATTCGGCAAGCCCCCTGCGCCGCCGCTGCGGAAAAATATTCCCCGCGCGGACGAGTCACGGAAAGGACATGGGGGGTGACCCGTCGGGCGCGGGGCGGTCAGCATGTTTCATTTTGAACCCATGGCGACGACGCCGGTCGGTACCGGATACGACCGGCTGCCGGTGCCGCTTCCAGAATGCTGCGGTCAGTCTCATGCCATGCGGGTGCGCGGGGCCTTGCTAGCCCCGGTGTACAGGCCGAATGACGGCCCGCACGCCCAGTAAAATGGTGCGACCTCTCCGGAAACGGCACCGGCGTTTCCCCCCGGCCGGCTGCGGCCACAGGCTGTCGGCTTTGGCTCCTTCCTGGTCAGCCCCTCGTTTCCCATCCCGATCGCAGGGGCCTTCTCCTGGTCTCAGCGCGCCATTAAGTATGCGTGAAGCCACTCTTTGTGCACGCTACTATCGCCGAGGGTGTGACAACCCTGTGGCACTGCGACGCCGGCCGGACGTCTGCTGCGCCCCCGCGCCGTGGTATACGGGTGCCCGCGCGGCCTTTTCCCCTTGTGACCCTTTTGGGTGGGTGATACCATCCGGCGCGGCGGTTGCCGACGACGGCGCCGGCGCGAACGCTCCGCCGCCAGGGGTTTCCATGACGCAGGCCAAGCGACAATCCGTGCCGACCGTCTTGCGCCAGCGGGCCGAGAAGGTCCGCGCGGCCATCGACGCGCGCCTGACGGCGCCCGACGAGCCCAGCCGCGGCATCTACGAGGCCATGCGGTACATGGCGCTGGGCGGCGGCAAGAAGTTGCGGCCGGCCCTCGTGCTGCTGGCCGCCGAGGCGTGCGGCGGGACCCAGGAGCAGGCCATGCCCGCCGCCTGTGCCGTCGAGATGATCCACACCTACTCGCTCATCCACGACGACCTGCCCGCCATGGACGACGACGACCTGCGGCACGGCCGGCCCTCGTGTCACAAGCGGTTCGGCGAGGCCATGGCCATTCTGGCCGGCGACGCGCTGCTGACCCAGGCGTTCGCCGTCCTGGCGAGCGACGTGGCCGACGCCGAGGTCGCCCGGCGCCTCGTGGCCGAACTGGCCCAGGCCGCCGGGGCCGTCGGCATGGTGGGCGGCCAGGTGGCCGACCTGGCGGCCGAGCGCGGCCACGCCGACGGCGAGCGGCTTCTGGAGATCATCCACCGACGCAAGACCGCCTGCCTCATCGAGGCCTCGGTCGTCATGGGGGCCATCTCGGCCGGCGCGGGCGAACATTACGAGCGGAGCCTGCGGCAGTACGGCATCCACCTGGGGCTGGGGTTCCAGATTGCCGACGACGTGCTCGACGCGTCGGCCTCCACCGAGACGCTCGGCAAGACCGCCGGCAAGGACGCCGCCAAGGGCAAACTCACCTACGTGACGCTTTACGGCGTCGGCGCGGCCCAGACCCGCGCGCGGGCCGAAGCCGACCGGGCCATCGACGCCCTGACGGCCTTCGGGCACGAGGCCGACTGGCTCAGGGACCTGGCCCGGTTCGTGGTCGACCGCACCTTCTGAGGCGGCGCGCCCAGCTTGGCGCGCCGGCAGGGGAGTAACCGTTGGCCGAACGTCTGCTTGACAGCGTGAAATCGCCCCAGGATCTGCGGGGCATGGACCCGGTGGCCCTCGAGCGCCTGGCGGCCGAAATCCGCGCGCTCATCACCCGGACGGTGGCCCGGCGCGGCGGGCACCTGGCCAGCAACCTCGGCGTCGTCGACCTGACGGTGGCCCTGCACCGGGCCTTCGACTTCTCCAAGGACCACCTCATCTGGGACGTGGGCCATCAGTGTTACGCCCACAAGATTCTGACCGGCCGCCGCGAGGCGTTCGAGGGGCTGCGCGCGGCCGGCGGCGCGAGCGGGTTCCCGAACCCGGCCGAGAGCCCGTACGACGAGTTCCGGACCGGGCACGCCGGCGCCAGCGTCTCGACCGCCCTGGGCCTGGCGCTGGCCGAACGGGCCGCCGGAACCGACCGGCGGACGGTCGCGGTCATCGGCGACGGCGCCCTGGCCACGGGCCTGGCGCTGGAGGCCATGAACCACGTCGGCGACGTCGGGGCGAACCTGCTGGTCATCCTGAACGACAACGAGATGGCCATCTCGCGGACGGTCGGCGCCATGGCCCGGCACCTGACGCGGATGCGGACCACCCCCGCCTACGGCGACCTCAAGCGTGACGTCCGCGAGATGCTCGACCGCATGCCGATGGGCGATTCGCTCGCCCGGGCCATCCACGTCTTCAAGGACGCCGTCAAAGAGGCCGTCGTGCCCGAACACATGTTCGAGCGGCTTGGATTTCGATGTTTCGGGCCGGTCGACGGCCACGACATCGAGGCCCTGATCGAGGCCCTCGACGACCTCGGGCGGCTCGACGGGCCGGTGTTCCTGCACGTCCACACGAAGAAGGGGAGGGGCTTTGCCCCGGCGGCCGAGAACCCCGACGCCTGGCACAGTGCCGGGCCCTTCGAGGAACGTAACGGCCAGGTCATCGTCGACCCCGAGGCCGTCGGCGCCCACGACTGGACGGGCGCCGCCGTCGATGAGGTCCTCGCCCTGGCCGAGGCCGACCCGCGCCTCGTCGCCATCACGGCGGCCATGCCCGAGGGCACCGGCCTCGTGCGGTTCGCCCACCGGTACCCCGACCGGTTCTTCGACGTTGGCATCTGCGAGCCGCACGCCGTGGCGCTGGCGGCCGGCCTGGCGAAGGGCGGCCTGCGGCCGGTGGTCGGCATCTACTCGACGTTTCTCCAGCGGGCCTACGACCAGCTCTTCCAGGAGGTCGCACTGCAGGGCCTGCCGGTCGTGCTCCTGGTGGACCGGGCGGGCCTCGTCGGGGCCGACGGGCCGACCCATCACGGCCTGTACGACCTGGCGTACCTCAGGCACCTGCCGGGGTTCGTCCTGGCGGCGCCGGCCGACCGGGCCGAACTGGCCGCCATGGTGCGGCTGGCCGTCGGGGCCGACGGGCCTTGGGCCATCCGGTACCCGCGCGACCGCGTGCCGCCGGAGGATTTCAGCGACGAGCCGGTCGCGGTCGGCCGGGCCGCGATGCTGCGGCCGGGCGAGGCAGGGGCCATCCTGGCGCTGGGCGCGACCGTGCCGGCCGCCCTGGAGGCGGCCTCGCGCCTCGAAGCCGAGGGCACCCGCGTGGCCGTGGTCAGTGCCCGTTTTGCCAAGCCGGTGGACGCCGACGCTCTGGCGGACCTCGTCCAGTCGCAGCCGTGGGTCCTGACGGTCGAGGACGCGGCGCTGGCGGGCGGGTTCGGGTCGGCCGTGCTCGAGGCGGCCGAGGCCCGCGGCCTGGACACCCGCAAGATTCACCGCGCGGGCGTCGGCGAAACGATCGTCGAACACGACACCCGGCCGGCGCAGTTGGCGGCCGCCGGCCTCGACGCCGACGGCCTGGCCGCGCGCGTCCGGGCGCTCGGCCGGCCCGTGTAGCCGACGTGTGACGGGAGGGACCGCCGTGGACCACGCATCGGAGACCCACACGTGAAACGTGTTGTGATCCTCGTCAACCCCGAGAAACCGGAGGCCCGCCGGCTGGCGGCGACGCTCTGCCCGTGGGTCGAGCAGCGGGTCGCGGCCGAGGCGGTGGACCTGTCGGACGCCCCGGTCCGGGCCGATGCCGACCTGGTCGTCGTGCTGGGTGGCGACGGATCGATTCTGAAGGCCGCCCGGTTGCTGGCCGGGCGCGAGGTGCCCGTGGTCGGCATCAACATGGGCAAACTCGGGTACCTGGCCGAGTTCTCGGCCGACGAGTTTTGCGAGAAGTTCGACGACATCGCGGCGGGCCGGATGCCGGTGTCGCGCCGGCTGATGCTCTCGGTCCGGGCCGAGACGGCCCAGGGCCCGGCCGGCGAGTACCTCGTCCTCAACGACGTCCTGGTGGCGGGAGGCGAGCCGCACCGCATGGTCGGCATCTCGGCCACCATCGACGGCGAGGCCGTCACCACCTACTACGGCGACGGCGTCCTCGTGTCGACGCCGACGGGCTCGACGGCCTACTGCATGGCGGCCGGGGGACCGCTGCTCGGGCCGGGCCTCGAGGCCCTGGTCCTGGTGCCCATCTGCCCGCACTCGCTCACGCACCGGCCCATCGTGCTGAGACCCGAGGGCGAGGTTGTCCTGGAACCGACCGACCTCCAGACCGAGGCCGTCTGCGTGATCGACGGGCAGGAGAAGATAAGCCTGGCGCGCGGCGACCGGGTCCGCATCCGCCGGGCCGCCTCGTCGTTTCTGCTGGTCCACAACGGGCACCGCGGCGCCTTCACGACGCTCAGCCAGAAACTGCACTGGGGGCACCTGCCGAAGTACCAGCGCGGTTCTTGACTGGCGGGCCCTGGTTTCCCTATGATTCACCGTCCGACGAGGAGCAAGGCAACGTCATGGCCCACCAGGTCCGCGTGCTCACGGAGTACTGCAAGGGTTGCGAGTTGTGCGTGGCGGCGTGCCCGAAGGGCGCGCTGGAGATGTCGGACGAGTTGACCGAGGTGGGCGTCCGTCCCGCGCGGCCGAAGGCCGGCGTCGCCTGCACCGGGTGCACGCTGTGCTACCAGGTGTGTCCCGACGCGGCCATCGAGATTTGGGAGACGGCCGAGGCGTAGCACCTACGGTGCGTGCCGAGCACGCACCCTACAGGCTCACGGCTTGCAGGCAAGCCGTGGCACATGCTCAACACGTACCCCCCGCCGGTTCACGGCATCAGTTGCACGCACCGCAGTTCCTTGGCGTCGCGCAGAAACAGTTTGCCGTCGGCGTAGGCCGGGCTACACCAGTTCTGGCCCGCGACCTGGGTCTTGCTGACGACGCGGCACTGCTTGGAGTCGGCGGCCACGAGAAGCAACTGGCCCTTCTCGGTCAGGATGAGCAGGCTCTCGCCCATGACCAGCAGCGAGGCGAACTCGCGGTCGGTCATGTCGGCGAAGAACCCCTTCTCGGCCCAGGCCCGCTCGCCGGTCCGGACGTCGATCGCAAACAGGGTCTTGCCCGGACCGAGGCCGTACAGGTAATGGCCGACCGCGACAGGGCTCATGAAGTTGACGGCCATGCGGCGGTCGACCCAGGCCCGCTCGGCCGCCCAACCGTCGCCCTGCTTGGTGATGCTGATGCCGATGAGCCCCGCCTGGTGCGACGCCACCATCACCCGGTCGTCGACGACGACGGGGGTAGTCACGTGCCGCCCGAGCGTGGTCTTGACCGGCACGCGCCACAGCGGCGCGCCGTCGGCCGCGGCGAGGCCGATGACCGCCTCCGACGCGAACGAGACGACCTGCCGGGTGTCCGCGATGGTGGCGATGACGGGCCCGCTGTAGCCGGGCACGTCGTTCTGCGACTTCCAGACGACCTGGCCGGTGCGCTTGTCGAACGCCACGACGCTGGCGCCGCTCGCGCCGCCCACGCCCACGATGATGCGGTCGCCGTCGACCATGGCCGAACCGGTGTACCCGTGGCGGTTGGCGCCGGCGGCCGACCCCTTCTCGCCGATGAAGACGGCCCCGAAGTCCTTGACGAAGTTGACCCGCCAGACGACCTTGCCGTCGGCCGCGCCGAGGCACTGGAACTCGCCCCGGCACGATTGCACGTACACGCGGTCGCCGTCGACCACCGGCGTCGTGCGCGGGCCGGGCACCGACTGGCCGTCCTTGAACACCTCGTCGAGCGGCACGCTCCAGACGGCCTTGCCCGTGGCGGCGTCGGCGGCGTGCACCATCTCCTTGCCCTGCTGGTGGTCGAGGTAGAAGACCCGTCCGCCGCTGACCACGGGCGAGCCCAGGCCTTCACCTATCGCAACGTGCCAGACGACCTTGGGCTGGGCCGGGAGCGTCGTCGGCACGGCGACGCCGGCCGGGACGTGGCCGGTGCCGTCGGGTCCGCGCCATCGGGGCCAGTCGGCGGCCAGGCACCAGGTGCCCACTGCGAGAATCAGACCTGCCAGGACGGTGCGTTTGATTGGGTTCATCGCGTGTTCTCTCATGCCTCCACTGCTGGAGCCGTACGGTGCGTGCCCTGCACGCACCCGGACTGCTTCACCACGTCATCGCGCCTGGCGGCCTTCCTAGGCCGCCAGCAACACGCGTCGGGCCTGATCGCGGCGGCGTGGGAAGGCCGCCGCGCGGCAAGTAGCCGTAGGGTGCGTGCTCCGCACGCACCAGGACCGCCCATGGTCACCCTTGGGGATGACCATGCCACCCGCGCCTTACTGGACCTCGGGCTCGGCGATGCGATCGCCGCGGC
>DATKZB010000330.1:0-4915 GCA_035528235.1 Phycisphaerae bacterium | reverse complement strand
CGCAGCAATCGCTCTGGACCATCTTCCCCGACGGGACGAATGAGACGGCCCTGTTCGCCAACAACATGGTGCACCCGGAGGCGGTACTCGACGCCCGTCCCGTGCCCGGTTCGCCGCACCTGGTGGTGGGCACGTTCGCGCCGCACAACTCGACGCCGCGGGGCAGCATCGCGTTTATCGACCCGCTCATCGGCAAGAACGATCCGAAGGCCATCTTTAACCTCGAGCATCCCGACAACCCCACGCACGACCGGGGCGAGTCGTGCGAACCCTGCCCGCTCTCGGCCGACGTGGTGCTGTACAGCGGCCGGCCCGCGGGGGCGAAGTTCAACGCTCTCCTGCTGATCGACCGTCGCGGTCGCCGCGCGGTCGTCCACGCCGAGCCCGACATCGATTGCCACTCGCCCATGCTCGTCAAGCCGCAGCCCGTGCCGCGCGTCCTCCCCTCCGATGTCGACCGCCGCCAGCGGACCGGCCGGTTCCTGGTGCAGGACGTGTACCAGGGGCTGGACGGCGTGGCCCGGGGCGAGGTCAAGTGCCTGCGCCTCATCGAGGAGACGTCGCGCGTAAGCCCGACGCCGGGCGGGGCGTTCAACCAGACGTTCCTGATGAGCGGCGTGCTGGCCTGGAGCGCCAAGAACTTCCTGGGCGTGGTGCCGGTCGAGCCGGACGGGTCGGCGTACTTCGAGGCGCCGTCGGGCCGGGCGTTGTATTGGCAGGCGCTCGACGCCCAGGGGCGGCTCGTCCGGAGCATGCGGACGTTCGTCCAGGCGGCGCCCGGCGTCACGCGGGCGTGCATCGGCTGCCACGAGCACAAGTTCGGCAGCCCCGCGCCCACCGTCGCCGTCCGGGCCCTGCGCCGCGAGCCGTCGCGCCCGGCGCCCGAGTCGTGGGGCAGCGGGTTCCTGGATTACCCCGGCATGGTCCAACCCGTTTTCGACAAGCACTGCGTCGGGTGCCACGGCGGCGAGAAGGGCTTTGGCCGAGGCATTGACCTGTCGGGCGGCTGGACCGAGTACTTCAACATCAGTTACGAGAACCTCGTCAGTCGGCGCGAGACCCAGGTGACGGCCCACCTCATCGCCGGCATCGACTGCATGAACGGAACGGCGCTGTGGTCGGCCCAGATTTTCGGGCCGCGCGGTCACGGGTCGGGCGCGGCCCCGCTGGCCGAGGTCCTGGTGAGCGGTCACAAGGACCGCTTCCCGAAGTTGACCCGTGCCGAGCGCGACCTGGTGCTGGCCTGGATCGATTCCAACGGCCTGTACCACGGCACGTGGGACTACTCGTCCAACGGGTGCAGCCTGAAGGCCTGGCCCGCCGTCCAGCAGCGGCTGGTGGGCGAGATGCGGGCCGCCGGGTGCACCCGGTGTCACGAGAGCGGCGGGAAGACGCTCTTCGAGAACGACTGGTTCAACCTGGAGCGGCCCGAGTTCAGCCGCATCCTGCGCGCGCCGCTGGCCGAGGGCAAGGACGGCTGGGGCGTCGCCCTGTGCCGCGACCGAAAACTGGACCCGCGCGAGCAGCGCGTCGCGTTCCTGGTGGGCGGGGCCTACCAGCACGGCGTCATGCCGGTGGAGGCGTTCAAGACGCCCAAGGCGCCCGCGCCGGCCGAGGGCGCCAAGCCGGTCGTCACGTTCGCCTCGACGGCCGACCCGCACTACCAGGCCATGCTCGAGATCATCCGCGACGGCCATCGCCGCGCCCTGGCCGTGCCGCGCGTCGACATGCCCGGCGCCACCGTCATCGCGGGGGCCTTCCGGCAACTGGTTCCGCCGATGCTGCCCGACCCGCTGCCGGCGCTCGAGGCCAGCGTCGACGCCCAGAGCGTCGTGCACCTGTCGTGGGAGCGTTCGGCCCGGACGGTCGGCCTCTCGGCCGAGGTGCATCACGGGGCGCAGGCCGACTTCAGCCCCGGCCAGGAGACGCTGCTGACGACGACCACGCTGTTCTCGCACACCGACGCGGCCGCGCCCGAGGGTCCGCAGCATTACGCCGTGGTCCTTGTATCGAGCGACGAGCGCAGCGCGCCCATCCGGACGACGGTCAGCGTTCCGCCGCCGCCGGCCCCGTTGCCGCCCTCGGGCCTGGAGGCGGCGGCCGCGCCCGGCCGCGTCGACCTGCGGTGGCGCGAGACCGATGGAGCCGAGGGCCGGTACCACGTCTATCGCGCCAAGGCCGGGGCCGACGACTTCAAGCGACTGACGGCCGAGCCCGTCCCAGACCTGCGCTATAGCGACCTGGCCGCCCCCCAGGGCGCCGAGCACGCCTACACGGTCCGGGCCGTGAGCCGGCGCGGCATCGAGAGCCCGGCGACGGCGTCGGTCACGGCGGCCGCGATGCCGGAGGTCAAGGAACCCGTCTTCGTGGCGGCGATGGCCGAGACGGCCGACGCGTCGCTCCTGGGCGGTGGCACCGCGCGCGGCACGGTGCACGGCAAGGCCCGCGTGGCCGACGGGGCGCTCGACCTCGGCCAGGGCGGTTTTGTGACCTTCGATCACCGGCCCGACTTCGACCTGACGCAGCGGCTATCGGTCGAGTGCTGGGTGAACCTGACGCGCGAGAGCCCCATGCCGGTCATCGTCAGTTGCGGGCACTGGAACCAGGCCGGCTGGTTCCTCCAGCGGATCGGTGGCGGATGGCGGTGGCACGTCGGCGGCATCGATTGCGACGGCGGCCAACCCGCGCCCGGCCGATGGACGCATTTCGTGGGGACGTACGACGGCGAGACGGTCCGCCTGTTCCAGGACGGCCGGCAGGTGGCCGAGAAGACGGGCGCCGCGATCCTCGCGCCGTGGAAGGGCCCGCTCCACGTCGGCCAGTACAGCGGCGGGCCGGACGAACCGTACCAGGTCTTCGGGCGGATGTCGGGCCTCAAGGTCTATGGCCGCGCGATGCCGGCGCCCGACGCGGCCGCCGCCTTCCAGGCCCGGCCGGCGGCCGCCAAGCCCTGACGGGCAGGGCGTGTCCATCCCCCGGCGGTGCCGGGGGCTTGTTGGCGGGCGGGTGGCATGGTCATCCCGAAGGGTGACCATGTGATGCTGTTTGACGTGTCCATCCCCCGGCGGTGCCGGGGGCTTGTTGGTGGGTACAAGGGAGGCATTCGATGAGCCAGGCGAATCGCAAACCGTGGAGCCGTCGGCAGTTCCTGGGGCGTCTGGCGGCGGCGGCCGGCGGACTGGCGGCCGCGCCGTACGTCATCACCTCCACCGCCCTGGGGGCCGAGAACCGGCCGCCGGCCAGCGACCGCGTCACGATGGGTTTCATCGGGACGGGCGGCCGCGGCGGGGCGCTGCTCAGGAACTTCCTGGACCTGGGTTACTCGCAGGTGGTGGCCGTGTGCGACGTCAAGCGGCCGGTCCGCCAGCACGCCCGAAAGACGGTCGACGCCCACTATCACGCCCAGGGGTGCGCCGAGCACGTCGACTTCCGCGAACTCTGCGCCCGCCCCGACATCGACGCCGTCACGGTCGCCTCCACCGACCACTGGCACGTGCTGCACGCCCTGGCGGCGGTGCGGGCGGGCAAGGACGTCTATGTGGAGAAGCCGCTGGGCCTGAGCGTCGAGCAGGGCAAGGCCCTCCGCGACGCGGTCCACCGGTACGGCCGCGTGTTGCAGTTCGGCACGCAGGAGCGGTCGAGTTGGAGCACGCGTTTCGCCTGCGAGATGGTGCAGAACGGGTGGGTGGGCAAGATTCACACCATCACGGTGGCGTCGCGGTACAGCGTAGCGTCGGGCAACTACCCGCCGGCGCCGGTGCCCGACGGGCTGGACTACGACCTCTGGCTCGGCCCGGCCCCGTGGGCGCCGTACACGCCCCACCGGGTCAACAACAGTCACTGGTTCCACATCAGCGACTACGCGCTGGGGTTCATTGCGGGTTGCGGCATCCACACCATCGACATGGCCCAGTGGGGCAACGGGACCGACCGGACCGGCCCGCTGGAGGTGGAAGGCATCGGCGAGTTCCCGGCCGACGGCCTGTGCAACTGCGCCCTGGGGTGGGACGTGAACCTGAAGTTCGCCAACGGCGTGACGATGAACTTCACCGACGGCGAGCGCAACCCGCTGGGCGTCCGTTTCGAGGGGACCGACGGCTGGGTCTTCGTGAAGGAGCGGCACCTGGGCGGCACGTTCGACGCCGAGCCCAAGGCCCTGCTCCGCCGCAAACTCGGCCCCGACGAAATCCACCTGCCCGTCAGCAACCATCACCAGGAGAACTTCCTCGATTGCGTCCGGACCCGGCGCCAGACCGTGGCCCCCATCGATGTGGCCGTCCGGTCCGACACCCTCTGCCAGTTGAGCGACATCACGATGCGCCTGGGCCGGAAACTGAAGTGGGACCCCGTCCGCGAAGAAATCGTGGGCGATGACGCGGCCTCCCGCATGCTCTCGCGGCCCATGCGAAGCCCCTGGCGGCTGTGAGGGCCTGCCGAGTTAGCCGGCCCGCTTGCCAGCAAGCCGTGGCACGTACCGAGTTAGCCGCCCGGCTTGCCGGGCGCGGTCCTTGTGGGTCGCGTCGGGCGGCGCGGCGGCTCGGGCGGTTTCGCCCGGCCTTTTCGTTCACGAGAAGGGTTTCTTGGGGTAGATTGAGCGTGTCCCCAAAAACTGGGCGCGGGTTTAAGGTGGAATCGTCTCCGGGTAGAATAGGGCGGCACGAGCAGCCGAGGAGACGATCGGATGGCAGGGAAACGCAGACGGTTTTCGGCGGAGTTCAAGGCCCGGGTGGTTCGGGCGGCGCTCCGGGAAGATAAGACACTGGCGGAGTTGGCCGGCGCGTTCGAGGTGCATCCGAACCAGATCACCGAGTGGAAGCGTCAGGTGCTGGAGGCCATGCCGGATCTGTTTGGTCGTCGCAAGCAGGCCGACGCGAAGTCGGCCGAGGAGCACGAGGCTCGGCTGTACCAGCAGGTC
>DATKZB010000329.1:0-2990 GCA_035528235.1 Phycisphaerae bacterium | reverse complement strand
AAAATACCCATTTGAGGGAACGCGCGGCGGTTCATCCTTGGTTTCCTTTCCGGGCGGCGTAATTGCCTTTCCACGGCCAGGGGATCATGTGGGCCTTGCGGGCGAAGGTTTCCCACCGCTCGGCCATGTCCTTGACGCGGTCGGGGTGCTGGTCGGCCAGATTATGAAGTTCGCTGCGGTCGGCCTCCAGGTCGTAGAGTTCCCAGCCGCCCGGACGACGCGACACGAGTTTCCACTTGCCGACGCGGACGGCCCGGTTGCCCTCGTGCTCCCAGTACAGGGCGTCGCGCTGGATGGGCTTGCCCTCGAACGCGGGCACGAGGCTGCGGCCTTCCAGGGGTGTGATGGGCCGGCCCTCGACCTCGGCCGGGTACTCGGCACCGGCCACGTCGACGCAGGTGGCCATGATGTCGATGAGGTGGCCGGGCTGCCGCTCCAATTCGCCCTGCCGCTTCAGGCCCGCGGGCCAGTGCGCGATGAGCGGCGTCGCAATGCCGCCCTCGTGCACCCAGTGCTTGTAGAGGCGGAACGGCGTGTTCGAGACATTGGCCCACTCCATGCCGTAGCCGATGTATGTGTCGGCCGGACCGGGCATGACCCCGTGACCGGTGCGGACGGGCCGGCCGTCGCGCGTGTGCGTCGGCTGCATCCGGGTCTGCAACTCGTCGGGGGCCATGGGCTTGAGTTCGACCGGCTGCGACGGGTCGGGCCGGACGGGTCCGCGGCTGCCGTATTCCTCGGCGCAGCCGCCGTTATCCTCGAGAAAGAAAATGAGTGTATTCTCGAAGGCGCCGGTCTGTTTGAGTGCGTCGAGGATGCGGCCGATCCCGGCGTCCATGCAATCGACCATGGCGGCGTAGACTTCCATTCGCCGCAGGTGCCAGGCCTTGTCCGCCTCGGAGACGGACTCCCAGGGGGCGCTGTCGGGCGGCGACATGGCCCACCGCTTGTCGATGAGGCCCAGGTCGAGCGCCCGCTGGTACCGTTCCTGGCGCATGGCCTGCCAGCCGGCGTCGTACCGGCCCTTGTACTTGGCGATATCCTCGGGCTTGGCGTGCATGGGCCAGTGGGCGGCTGTGTAGGCGACGTACAGGAAGAACGGGTTGGCGCCCTCGCGTCCGCGGATGAACCCGGCGGCGTTGTCGCTGAGGGCGTCGGTGTAGTAGTAGTCCTTGGCATCCGGCACGATCTGGGTGTTGTCGCGCGTCAGGCTGTTCGGGTCGAAGAAGGAACCTGCGCCGTGGATGGTGCCGTAGAAGCGGTCGAAGCCGCGCTGGAGCGGCCAGTTGTACTTCGGCCCCTCGGGCTTGATGTGTTTGGTCACGTGCCACTTGCCGACCATGTAGGTGGAGTAGCCGGCCGGTTTGAGCGCTTCGGCGATGGTGCGGCAGTTGGTGTTGAGGTCGCCGCGATAGCCGTCCAGGCCCTTGTCTTGCATCATGTGCCCGACGCCGGCCTGGTGCGGGTAGAGGCCCGTCAGGAGCGACGCCCGCGTGGGGCAGCACCGGGCCGTGTTGTAGAACTGGGTGAACCGCAGGCCGCGCTTCGCCAGGCCGTCGAGGTTCGGCGTCTGGATCTCGCCGCCGTAGCAGCCGAGGTCCGAGAACCCCATGTCGTCGGACATGATGAGAATGATGTTGGGCCGCCTGCCCGGACCGCCCTGCGCCGCCGCGGCAGCCGCGGCGCGCGGGTTGAGTCCACCAAGCCATCCCGCCCCGCACGCCCCCGCCGCCGCCATGCCCAGGGTCGAAAGAAATTTCCGCCGGTTCAGTCCGCCTGTCGCCACAAGGGTTCTCCTTAACCATCTCGCGTGTTTGCCTGCGTCGCCGTCCTGGTCACATAGACATAATAGGCGCCCCGCTTCGCGCCCTTGTCGTCAACCAGCCACGCCTGAACGCGCGTGGGCCCCGCCGCCAGCGGCAGGTCGAATGAGGCGCTTGTATCGGTATCGGCAATCGGCCGCTCGGCGGTAGTCTCCCCCACCTGAAGCACAACCTTGACCGCCGCAGTGGCCTTGCCCGGGCCGGGTTGCACGACGTGTCCACGCGTATAGACGTCGCCGCCCTCGGCCGGGGGCAGCCCGGCGGTGATCGGGCGATCGACCTCCTTGGGCCAGCGGCGCACCTCGAAGCGGTAGGTTCCCGCCGCCGCTACCTCGATGGGCCAGAAGCCGCTGTTGTCCGCCCCAGCCCGGACGTGGGGCTGGTCCCACGTGGCAGGCGCGGGGCGGTCGCGGATCCAGGCGTCGCACGTCAGCCAGGTTTCTTCGTCATGGCCGGACCCGATGATTGGCCGCGGATACGGGAAGTCGGCCATGCGGAGGGCGTCCCAGTGCTTTTCGTAGCGGCGGCGGAGGTCCGCCGTCACGTCCGGGTGGTCTCCGGCAACGTCGCGCTTCTGACCGGGATCGGTCCGGATATTGTAGAGTTCCTTGCCGTTGATCAGCCGCCACTGCTCCGTGGCCACAAGGGAGTTCTGCCACTTGACGGGCGTTTCCTGGACATTCTGCGAGTGAAGGAAAATCGTGCGGTCCGCCCACTCGGCCTTCGGGGCTCGCAAAAGCGGAGCGAGGCTGCGGCCGTCGAACTCCAGGTGGCCGCGAGCGGGAGGCTTCAGCCCGCACAGGTCGACGAGGGTCGGCAACAGGTCGATGTGGCTGGTCAGGCGCGTGACGTCGGCGGGCTTGTCCAGGCCGCCCGCCCTCCAGTGCACGAAACACGGCACGCGGTGCCCGCCCTCATACACAGCCCCCTTGGTGGCGCGCATGCCGGCATGGAAGACCTTGGCGCCGCCGGACGTGCCGTTGTCCGTCAGGTAAATGAGAATCGTGTTGTCGGCCAGGCCGCGGTCGGCCAGGAACTTGCGCAGCCGCCCGAGGTTCCAGTCCATCCGCGAGATGGTGGCGTAGAAATCGACCACGTCGGCAGGGGCCTTCCCCTCGTACGGCTTTCGCCACTCCTCAAGCACATTCCAGGGGCCGTGCGGCACAT
>DATKZB010000328.1:0-32833 GCA_035528235.1 Phycisphaerae bacterium | reverse complement strand
CGCACCCGCCGCGCTTGAGGTCTGACTGCGGGTAGGCGCGGTGGGTACGGGGACCCACCGCGCACAAGCGGTGGTGTGAGTACGCAACCTTAAAACGCTCACGGGCCTCCCGCGGCTGTTTCTTGACATCGTGCCTGCGGGGGGATACCGTATCGCCCCATGGACCGACCGAAGTGGGACAGTTACTTCATGACGATCGCGGCCGACGTGGCCCGGCGGTCGACGTGCCTGAGGCGGCGGGTGGGCGCGATTCTGGTCGTCGACAAGCGGATTCTGGCCACGGGGTACAACGGCGCGCCGACGGGCGTGGCGCACTGCGCGGAGGCGGGGTGCCTCCGGGAGCAGATGGCCGTGCCGTCGGGCGAGCGGCATGAACTGTGCCGGGGCCTCCACGCCGAGCAGAACGCCATCATCCAGGCCGCCCGGCACGGCGTGCGGATCGACGGCGCGACGCTCTACACGACGCATCATCCGTGTTCGATGTGTGCAAAGATGGCCATCAACGCGGGCGTCCGGCGGATCGTCTGCCGCGAGGACTACCCCGACGACCTCGGCAAGACCATGCTGAGGCTGGGGAAGGTGAGCCTGGAGGTCTTGGCGGAGGACGAGGCGTAAGAAGCGGCATCTGGGCCTGGGCAACCCGGCGGCGCGGCGGGTAGGATTACCTGCCGCGATTTCTGCATATATAGGCATCGCGACCCTATGGCGCGCGGCGCCGGGCCGCTCGGGGCGGGGCGACGGAGGCGTGATCGGGAATGAATCAGGAAAGGATGCGTGCCACCATATGGTGGGCTGGGCGCCTGAGGACCCCCTGCCGGTGGGGTTGTGGCGCGGGTGGTGAGATGGCGTGCAAAGAAAATTGTGAGCGGTGGAAAAGTCGTGGATTGCGACCACAAGGTATTGTGGTTGGGCGAGTTAGGGCGCTTTGCCAAAGTGAGAAGCGGGCATGGCGTTAGCGTCTTTTGAGAAAAGCGTTGACACCCCATATCATGGGGCCTAGGATCGCCAATCGGCAATATGGGGTAGAGGTTTTTGACACGTTCCTGGTTTTTCTCAAGAGGGAAGGGCCGAGTTTCCGATGCGGTAGGTGAGCCGGGTAGCCCAAGATGTTGTGTGTTGTCACGTCTTGCAGGTTGCCTGTCCGGCGAATCGGCGCTATGATGTTCGCTTGAGGAGCGTGCGGCCGTGGAGTGTCCCTTCTGCCGTCAGGACAATGACAAGGTGGTTGATTCCCGCGCCAGCGGTGCCGCAATTCGCCGCCGGCGCGAGTGCCTGGCGTGCAAGCGGCGTTACACGACCTACGAACGGGCCGAGAGCGAACCGCGCCTTCGCGTCATCAAGAAGGACGGCACGACGCGCGAGGCCTACGACCGGGCGAAGATCCGACGGGGCCTGATGCTGGCGCTGCACAAACGTCCCGTGCCGACGGAACGGCTCAACGCCATCTTGCAGGAGATTGAGGACGAGTTGACCTCCCGCTACGACCTGGAGATACCCAGCCGCGCCATCGGCGACCTCGTCATGGAGAAACTCCGCCAGGTGGACCAGGTGGCGTACGTTCGGTTTGCCAGCGTGTACCGGGATTTCAAGGACGTCTCGGAGTTCGTTCAGGAAGTGCAGCCGATGCTGACGCAGCGGGCCGACGCGGCACGCGAGAAGGGCAAGGACCGCAGTTCAGAGGATTCGCGGGCGACCGGCGGCGACTGACGGTCGGCCCGTGGGAGCACGCCGCGAGGGCGTGGGGGGGCGACCCATGGGGGTCGTCCCCCTGGTAACGCACATGAGCCGGGGGTGTGGGGCCGCCGGGAGAGTTTCTGACGACAGACGTGCACGGGTAGGGGAGAGCCAGGGTATGTCGCATCGCATTACGCAGATCCGCAAGCGCGACGGAAAGGCCATGCCGTTTGAGGCGGCGAAGATCGCCGACGCCATCTTCAAGGCCGCCCAGGCCGTCGGAGGCGAAGACCGGTTTGTGGCCGAGGAATTGGCCTCAGCCGTCACCGATTACCTGAACCGCCACTTCGAAGGGGATATGCCGGGGATCGAAGACATCCAGGACATGGTCGAGAAGGTGCTGATCGAGACCGGACACGCCAAGACGGCCAAGGCGTACATCCTGTATCGCGACCGGCGGGCCCAGGCCCGGCGGGCCATGACGGTCCGCAAGGTGAAGCGCGAAGCCGGGCCGCGCAGTTCCACCGACATGGCGCTGCTGGTCGATACGGGCGCCAAGGACGCCCTCCTGCCGTGGGACAAGGGCCGCATTGCCGAGGCCCTCGAGACGGAGGCCCACCTCGACCGGGTCACGGCGCGGAAGGTGGCGACCGCCGTCGAGAAGAAGGTGCTGGCGTCGGGCCTGTCGCGGATCTCGACCGGTCTGGTGCGCGAACTGGCCGACAACGAACTCTTCGAGCGGGGCCTGACGGGGCGCCTCGAGCGGCAGAAGGTCATGGGCATGCCGCGCTACGACCTCGTCAACCTCATCTACTCGAAGAGCCACGAGAACTCGAACATTTCGCAGAACAACCCCGAGGCCATCAACCTGACGATCGCCGAGGCGGTGCTGAAGCAGTTCGCCCTGGGCGAGATCTTCTCGCGCGAGGTCGCCGAGGCCCACCTGGTGGGCCGCGTTCACCTGCACGACCTGGGGTACCCCACGCGGGTGTACTGCTCGAGCCACAGCCTGGAGTACCTGAAGAAGTACGGCCTGGACCTGGAGAACCTCGATACGAAAAGCGCCCCGGCCCGCCACGCGCGGACGCTGACGGGCCACCTCAACACGTTCCTGGCCTCCATGCAGGCGTACTACGCGGGGGCCCTGGGCGTGGCGCACATCAACGTGATGTACGCGCCGTACGTCGAGCAGATGACGGACGAGGAGATGCGTCAGGAGGCGCAGCACCTGATCTTCTCGTGCTCGCAATCGGCGTTCAGCCGGGGCGGCCAGACGCTGTTCCTCGACTTCAACGTCCACACGGGCGTGCCGGGGTACTTCAAGGACGTGATGGCGATCGGGCCGGCTGGCAAGGACACCGGCCGCACGTACGGCGATTACGAGGAGGCCGCCCAGAGGTTCTGCCGGGCCATGCTCGACGTCTGGCGCGAGGGCGACCAGCACGGCCACCTGTTCGCGTTCCCGAAGTGCGACTTCCACGTCAACGCGGCGACGTTCCGCGACCCGAAGCAACTCGAGTTGCTGGCGTACGCGTGCCAGATCGCCTCCGAGAACGGCGTGCCGTACTTCGTGTTCGACCGCGACGAGGTGACGCTGAGTGCCTGCTGCCGGCTGCGGACCACCATCGAAGACGACCACATGATCAAGCACCCGGAGAGCATGCGGTTCTGCGGGTTCCAGAACGTGACGATCAACCTGCCGCAGGCCGCCTATCGGGCCGGCCCCGGCAACTGGGACGCCCTCTTCGTCCAGATTGCCGAGGCGATGGACATCGCCATGCAGGCCCACCTGGAGAAACGCGAGTTCGTCAAGAAGATGATGGCGGGGCCGGAGATGCCGCTCTGGCAGATCGGTAAGATGGCCAAGGACGGCCGGCCGTACGTCGACCTCGATGCGGCCACGTACATCATCGGCCTCGTGGGCCTCAACGAGTGCATCCAGCACATGATGGGCGAGGAACTGCACGAGAGCGACCGGGCGCTGAAGCAGGGCCTGCTGGTCATCTCGCACATGCACCGGCGGGCCAAGGAGTACACCCGGCAGCACGGCCTGAAGGTGAGCCTCGAGGAATCGCCGGCCGAGAGCGCCGCCCGCCGACTCGCCAAGGTCGACATGCGCGACTGGCCCCAGAGCCGCGACCTCGTGAAGGGCGACGTCGAGGCCGACGAGTACTACTACACCAACTCGATCCATCTGCGGGCCGACGCGCCGGTGGACCTGCTGACGCGCATCCAGAAGCAGGCCAAGTTCCACAGCATGATCGAGTCGGGGGCCATCATCCATGCCTTCGTCGGCGAGGAACTGCCCCCCGCCGAGAGCATCCTCAGGCTGGTCCGCCAGACCTTCGAGAAAACCCCGGCGGCCCAACTGACCATCAGCCCCGAGTTCACCATCTGCAACGATTGCCACCGGGCCACCCCGGGCCTTCACACCCGGTGCGATTACTGCGACTCGGAGAGCGTGTACGGCATGACGCGAATCGTCGGGTACTTCAGCCGCATCTCGAACTGGAACAAGTCGAAACTGGGCGAGCTGAAGGACCGCCGTCGCGGCAAGTATTCGGTGCGGGAGGTTATGCCGCCGATCCCGTCCGCCGAGATCGGCACGGCCGCCGGTTGAGGCGCGCCCTGGAGGGAGGCGCGCCTCAGCGGGCCGGGACGTGTGGCAGGATCGTTTATAGAGACCCCTTGTTGACGGAGGAGCCGGGAGCCGGAAGGCTAGGATTCGCCGCCCCGGCTCCCCGTCGTTTCCCAAGGGGCAGGTTGCAGTGGGCGTGAGCAGTGGCCCTGGGGCCGACGTAGGGGGCGGGCGGTGGAGCACGTTCGCGAGCAGGACCAGGCGTATCGGGGCGGTGCCAGCGGGGTCAAGTACCTCTTCCGCGGGCCGTGCATCGATTGGGGCGTCATCCTCTTCGCGCCCGGCGAGCAACTCGGACGCCACGTGCACCACGAGGTCGAGGAGACGTTCTACTTTGTCGAGGGCGAGGGCGGCCGGTTCATCGTTGACGACGGCGAGCACCCCATCTCGGTCGGCGCCGCCTTCCGCATCGAACCGGGAGAGGTGCACAACATCATCAACGACACCCAGGCGCCGCTCAAGGCGGTGTTCATCAAGTCGGCGTATCGGCCGAAGGACAAGGTCGACGTCTGACCGCGCGCCGGGCAGCCATCAGGGTCTCTGAGGAGAAAGCGCAGGGGAAACCATGAAGTTCGAGGTCTTCGGGAAAAACGGTTGTACCAGGTGCAAGAGTACCCAGCAGAAACTGACGCACCTGGTCGGCAAGGCCGACGTGGCGGGCGACGTCCTGATCGACTACTACGATGTCGAGAGCGTCGAGGGGATGGCCGAAGGGGCGTTCAACGACGTCATCCACATACCGACCACGATCCTCCGCAGCGACGCCGGCGAGCCCATGGCCCGCTGGGAAGGGTGCCTTCCGCCGTCGATCGAAGTCCGGGCGTTTCTCGGTTCAGCCGCAAGCAGTCCCGCGTCATGAAAGCCGATGCCCCGTCTCCGCTGCCGCCCATCGCCGGGTATCACCCGACGACGCTCATCGACTGGCCCGGCCACTTGGCCGCCATCGTCTTCCTGCCGCGGTGCAACCTGCGGTGCCGCTTCTGCCATGCCGGGCCGCTGCTCGGCATGCCGACGGAGACCATCCCGCTCCAGGCCGTGATGGACCACATGGCGTCGCGCGAAGGGTGGCTCGACGGCGTGGTCATCTGCGGCGGCGAACCCACCGTCTGGCCCACGCTGCCCGCGCTGTGCCGGGCCTTCCGCGACGCGGGCCTGGCCGTCAAACTCGACACCAACGGCACGAGTCCCGACGCCCTCGCCAACCTCCTCGACGCCGGCCTCGTCGACGCCGTCGCGATGGACCTCAAGGCCCCGCTCGACGAGCGCTACGGCCAGGTCTGCGGCGTTCCCGACATGGACCTGTCGGCGGTGCGCCGTTCGATCGACCTGCTGATGCAGGGCGGCGTCGAGTACGAGTTCCGCACGACCGTCTGCCCGGCCTTTCTGGCCGAAGACGAGATCCGCGCCATGGCCGAGGCGATCGCGGGCGCCGCCCGGTGGGACCTGGGACGGTTCGAGCCCTCGGCGGCCCTCGACCCGGCCCTGCGAGAGGTCAAGCCGTACGGCCCGGCCCGGATGGAGGCCCTGGCCGAAATCGGCCGCTCCTACGTGTCCCGCTGCTTCGTCCGCGGCCAGGCGGCCAAACAGGCCATCGGCAGCGGCCGGGACTGAGCCTTCGCCTGCGCACCCCCTAGATTTTGTGGTCCGAGGACCTACTTGACACTTGCCGTGCCACCTCCTACAGTGAAGCCCGGTTGTGTCGCGAGGGGAGATGGGCCCCCGCCAGTGCTGATACTGGGCACACCCCCTGGAACGCCGCGTCAGAGAGTCGCATTTGCTAAAGTCCGATAACTCGCGCCGTCGATACACGGGTACACTGAGAGCGGGGTCCGTATGCGCGCCGGCCGGACGCTGAGAACGGGTGGGCGGATGCCTTCCGTCTACGCCTCCGCCGCGCTGTGCCTGGCGGCGGCCGCCTTGGGTGCGCTCGCGGTTTCCTGCGGGCCGGAGCGCCAGGCCTCCGAGCCGCGCGTCCCCCGCGACGTCGACGTGCCGGAGTACCTCAAGGACACCATCGGCGAGGTCGCCCGCTTCGCCGGCCGAGAGCCGGTTGCCGTCCAGGGGTACGGTTTCGTGACGGGGCTCGACGGCACCGGCACCAAGGTCGTGCCGCCCGGCATCCGCCAGATGATCCTCGACATGATGCGGCGCAACAAGGTCGACCACGCCGAAGACATCCTGGCCAGCCCCGACACGGCCGTCGTGACGGTCGGCGGCTGGATCCGGCCGGGCGCCGGCAAGGGCGAACTCTTCGACCTGGTCGTGCGGACCATCCCGAGCACCGAGACCACCAGCCTCGAGGGCGGGTTCCTCCTGGAGTGCGACCTGACGCGCGTTGTCATGTCGCAGGGCGTGGAGTCGCGCAGCGAGGTCCTGGCTCTGGGTCGCGGCAGCATCTTCGTCTCGCCGTTCGCCCCCGAGGCCAAGGCCAAGGCAACCACCGATCCGCGCCGAGGCGGGATCCTGGCCGGGGGCAAGACGCTGAAGGCCCGTCACTTCCGCCTGGCGCTGCTGACCCCGTCGGTCCGGATCGCCGACCAGATCGTCCGCCTCGTCAACGCGCGGTTCCCGGGGGCCGCCTCGGGCGCCGAGGACCCCGGCCGCGTCGACCTGAAAGTGCCCCAGGACTACTGGGACGACAAGATACGGTTCCTCGACCTGGTCGGGGCGCTCTACATGCGCGAGATGCCCGGCGCGCGCGACCAACGTGTCGAACGGCTCATCGAGGCCCTGAAGAGCGGCGCAGACGTGGACCGCGTCGCCCTGTGCCTGGAGGCCTTCGGCCCGGCGGTGGCGCCGCGCCTCTACGCGCTCGGCGACCATCCGGACGAGGCGGTCCGGTTCTACGCCGGCCGCACGCTCGCCGCGCTCCAGAACGCGCGAGCGGTCCACCTGCTGGAAGGCGTGGTCTTGAAGGAGGGCTCGCCGCTGCAGGAGCAGGCCGTGGCGGCCCTGGGCCAGATGCGCAGCGGCATCGGCCTGGGCGTCCTCGGCCGCGCGCTCAACGTCGAGGACGCCCGCGTGCGCGTGGCGGCCTGGCGGGCCATGGACCGGCTCTCGCCGCGCACCTTCCTGGCCCGGGCGTTTGCCGACAGGTTCAGCCTGAGCGTGGTGGCGTCGCGCGGCGAGCCGTTCGTCTACATCGCGCGGACGCTCAAGCCGCAGATCGCCATCTTCGGCGACATGAAGGTCCGGCCGCCGGTCCTGGCCGAGACCCGGCGCGTCATCGCCACGGCCCGCGAGGGCGACGAAAAGATTACGCTCATTTCGCGCCGCCGCTCGCAGGACTTTCGCGTCGAGTCGGCGCTCGACGTCCGGGACATCATCGACAAACTGGCGGCCCCTTTGGGCCCGGCCGAGGCGGAGGCCGAGACCGAAATCCAGGGCCTCGATCTCGGATACAGCGACGTCGTCGGCCTGCTGTACGAGATGTCGAAGAAGGGCGCCCTGAGCGGGCCGATCGTGTTGCAGCCGCTCGAGTACGCCATGTGGGGCGCGCGGGGGGTGGCGCGGCCCATCGGTTCCGAGAACGCCGAACCGTAACCGCAGCGCCGGACGCCCGACGGGCGCCCGGGTGCGCCATCGAACACGCGGGGACACCGGCACGACCCGCGAAGGGGAGCACGGCCAGCGTGGAACTCAAACGACTCGAACTGTTCGGATTCAAGTCCTTCGCCGACCGGACCCGCTTCGACTTCGACTCCGGCGTCACCGTCATCGTCGGGCCGAACGGGTGCGGCAAGTCGAACGTCGTCGACGCCGTCAAATGGGTCCTCGGCGAGCAGAGCCCCAAGAGCCTCCGCGGGCGCGACATGGCCGACGTCATCTTCGCCGGTTCCGAGAGCCGCAAGAGCCTCGGCTTTGCCGAAGCCACGCTCACGTTCGACAACTCGCGCGGCATACTGCCGATCGACGTGGCCGAGGTCGAGGTCAGCCGCCGCCTCTATCGCAGCGGCGAGTCCGAGTACCTGTTGAACCGCAAACCCTGCCGCCTGCGCGACGTCCGCGAACTCTTCATGGATACCGGCGTCGGCGTCGATGCCTACAGCCTCATCGAGCAGGGCAAGGTCGACGTCCTCCTCCAGTCCAACCCCCAGGAACGCCGCATCATCTTCGAAGAGGCCGCCGGCATCTCCAAGTACAAGGCCAAACGCCGCGAGGCCGAACGCAAACTCGCCCGCACCGAGCAGAACCTCCTGCGCCTGGGCGACATCCTCGAAGAGGTCGAGCGACGGCTCCGCAGCGTCAAGTACCAGGCCGGTAAGGCCCGCAGTTTCCAGGAATACACCACCCGACTCAAGGAACTCCGTGTCTCGTACGCCCTGAACCAGTACCACGAACAGACCGCCGCCCTGGCCGAGCAGCAGGCCGGCATCGAGACCCTCCAGAACGAGCGGTCGGCCCGCGCGGGCCGCCTGGCCCAACTCGACCAGCAGCGGTCGGCCCTCGAGGCCGAACTGATGGACCTCGAGAGCCAGGTCCGCCAGGCCGACGCCCGCCTCAGCGACATCCGCGCGGGCCTCGCCACACGCGAGAACGAGATCGGGTTCCACCGCACCCGCGTCGGCGAACTGGGCCAGATCGTCGAGCGCGACCGGCGCAAGATCGCCGACCTCTCGGCCCATCTGCGCGAGGCCGAGGCCGCCGTCGAGACGCGCCGGACCGACATGGCCGACGTGGCCGCGGCCGCACGCGGCCAGGAAGCTGCCGTCGCCGCCGTCGAGGAACAACTCCGCGACCTCTCGGTCCAGGTCCGCGACCTCACCGGCCGGATCGATGCCGCCAAGACCGCCATGCTCGACCTGGCCCAGGACCGCACCCATCGCGCCAGCCGCAAGGCCAGCCTCGAGCTGCGCCTGGAGACGCTCGACGGCCAGGCCCGCAAACTGCGTGGCCGTCTCGACGAGATTGCCGTCGGCCTGGATCGCCTCGGCGGCGAGGAGAACGACCTGCGGCAGGAGGGGCAGGTCCTCGAGGCCGGGGTCGCCGAACGCCGCGGACGCCTCGAAGCCAAACGTCACGAGGCCGAGGGCAAGCAGGCCGAGGTCGAGCAGACCGGCGAGCAACTCGCCCGCGCCAAGGAACAGGCCTCCGCCCTCGACAGCCGCCGCGAACTCCTCGAAGACCTCGAACGCCGCGGCGAGGGCATACCCGCCGCCGTCCGCAAGGTGGCCGAGGCCATCCGGACCGGCGGCGCCGCCGACCGCTGGCGCGGCATGGTGGCCGACCTGATAGAGGTCGACGTCGACCGGGCCGTCGTCATCGAGTCGGCCCTCGGGCCCGCCGAAAAACTCCTCATTGCCGACCATCAGGCCGACGTCCTGGCCCTGGCCCACGACCTCGAAGGCCAACTGTCGGGCCAGGTCCGCTTCCTCGCCCTCGACGCCATCGAACCCGCCGCCAACGGCCGCGACCTGTCGGCCTACGCCGACGTGGTCGGCTGGGCGATGGACTACGTCCGGGCCGGCGACACCGTCCGGCCCGCCATCGCGCACCTCCTGGCGCGGACGATCGTGGTCCGCACGCTTGAGGCGGCGGTCGACCTGGCCCGCGGGCCGCTGCGCGGCTATCGGTTCGTGACGCTCTCGGGCAGCGTGCTCGAGACCGACGGGTCGGTGGCCGTGGGGCCGCCCGGGCCCGAGACGAGCCTTATCTCGCGCCGGTCGGAACTGCGGGGCATCGGGCGCCAGCGCGAGGACCTGGGCGTCCGCATCGCCGCCCTCGACGCCGACCGCCGCCGCGCCGTCGAAGAACTGACGGCCCTCGACGCCCAGCAGCAGGGACTCCGGCAGGAAATCTACGAGGCCTCGATGCGCCGGGTCGAGGTCGAGGGGCAACTGAGGCGCCTGGCCGAGACCCGCGACGCCCTCCAGGTCGAGAAGCCCGTCGTCGAGAGCGAACTGGCCGACCTGGCGAGCCGGCGCGACCAGGACGGCGCCGAGCGCGAGGTCGTGGGCCGCGAGATCGCCGACCTGACGCGCCGCGAGGCCGAGCAGCAGGCCGCCGTCGCCGAACTGGTCGGCCGGCAGGAAGCGCTGGCCCACGCCCGCGACGCCTCGGAGGAACAGCGGACCCAGGCCCGCATCGCCCTGGCCCAGTTGCGCGAGAAGCATGCCGCCCTCATCGACGCCCTGGCGGCCGCCGAGCGCGACCTGGCGGGTACGCGCGGCGGCATCGACGACGGCCGGGCCGAACTGGCCCAGTGCCAGCAGCGCATCCGCGAGTCGGAACAGACCATGCTCCGGCTCCAGGCCGAGTTGGCCCACCTCTTCCTGGACAAGGAATCCGCCGAGGCCGATCTCCGCCGCCTGGCCGAGCAGCGGGCCCAGCGGCGCGAATGCATCGCGGCCCTGGCCGAGGACGCCCGGGTCATCGAGGGCGAGATCGACGAACTCCAGCAACGCGTCCATGAGCGCGAACTGGCACGCCGCGAAATCGAAACCAAACGCGACGACCTCGCCGGCCGGGTCCACGACGATTTCGGCATGGACCTGGCCGAGCGGTACGCCGAGTGGCAGGCCGGCCAGACCGACTGGGACGCCGTGGCCGAGGAAATCCGCGACCTCCAGGCCAAGATCGAACGCCTCGGCGCCGTCAACCTCGAGGCCATCGACGAGCAGGAAGCCCTCGAGCAGCGGGCCGGGTTCCTGCGCCAGCAGAACGACGACCTCGTCAAGGCCCGCGAGGCCCTCGGCAACCTCATCGACCGCATCAACCGCGAGAGCCGCCAGCGGTTCGTGAGCACCTTCGAGGCGGTGCGCGGTCACTTCCAGGAACTGTTCCGCAAACTGTTCGGCGGCGGCAAGGCCGACGTGTTCCTGGAAGACGAGGCCGACGTGCTCGAGGCGGGTATCGAGGTGGTGGCCCGGCCGCCCGGCAAGCAACTCCAACGCATCAGCCTCCTGTCGGGCGGCGAGAAGACAATGACCGCCGTGGCCCTGCTCCTGGCCATCTTCCGGGCCCGGCCCAGCCCGTTCGCCATCCTCGACGAGGTCGATGCCGCGCTCGACGAGTCCAACGTCGACCGGTTCACCGCGCTCGTCAAGGAGTTCCTCGACCAGTCGCAGTTCGTCATCATCTCGCATAACAAGCGGACCATGGCCATGGCCGACGTGCTCTACGGCGTGACGATGCAGGAGCCCGGGGTCTCGCGCCGCGTCGGCATCAAGTTCAGCGATCTGCACGAGCGCGGGTACGTGGCCGACGGGTCGGGCGAGGCCGGCGCGGCCGACGAGCCGGCCAAGGTGCCCGTCGAGGTCGAGGCGGCCATCAGCGACGCCGGCGCGCGGGCCGCCCGAAAACGCGACGAGGCCGCCGAAACCGTAACGGTCGATGCGGCCCAGGAAGGCGAGGCCGAGCCGGCCCCCGAGGCAGCGGCCGAAACGCCCGCCTCGACCTAGGCCGGCCGCCGGTTAGCCGCGGGGCTTGCCCCGCGCGCTATGCCCGCGTCGGCCGGGCACTGGTTAGCCGCGGGGCTTGCCCCGCGCGATGCCGCCGACCTCGACGCAGGCCGACCGGTCAGAATGTGAGGGTACTCATGCGGCACGCATCTCTGGCCATGGCGGCGATGGTGCTGGCGGCAGCCGGGTGCGCCGCCATGCCCAAGGCCGACCGCGACGCCACGCCGGTCGACCTGGCCGTGGCCGCCGAGACCATTGGCGAGCAGCCCGAGGGCGGCCTGCCGGCCCAGGTCCGCGTGACCGTCCGGAACCGGTCCGAGGCCGTGGTCGCCCTGACGCTGCCGCGACCGCTCGCGGCGCTCGTGGAACCGGCCGCCCGCGACGAGTTGCCGCTGCCCCTGCTGGTGCTGGTGCTCGCGGACGCCGAGGGGCACGACGAGATGCCCATCTACTCCGACCCGCGGGCCAAACGGTGGGCCAAGGCCCGCGTCGTGGCGCTCGCGCCCGGCCAGGAGTGGTCGGCGACGTATGCGATCGAGGACTTCTATTTCTGGGGCCCGTCCGGGCCGGACACGGGCGGGAGTTTCGCCAAGTACTTCTGGCGGGGCGACCGCGAGATAACGATGCGGGCTGCCTTGTTCTACGGCGAGGGGAAAGCCGTCCGGTCGGCCCCCGTGACGGTCCGGTGTAAGTTCGAGGACTGGCTGTTCCGGCGCCAGAAGGGTTCCGAATTGCCGTAGCGTGGTCGCGGGGGCGGCCACAGGGTGGACGCGCATCATGGCACAAGACCCACAGTCGCCGTCGTCGTCATCGGTTCGCCTGCCGGTGTTGCCGCTGCGCGGGCTGATCGCGTTTCCGGGGCTGGCGATGCCGCTCCAGGTGGGGCGCGAACTCTCGGTGACGGCGGCGCACGAGGCCCTCGGCAAAGACCAGCGGCTGCTGCTCCTGGCCCAGCGCGACCCCGAGTGCGTGGACCCGATGCCGGAAGACCTCTTCCAGATGGGGACCATCGCGTACGTCCACCAGTGTTTCAAGAACGAGGGCGGCACGCACAAGGTCATCGTCGAGGTGGCCGAGCGGGCCCGGGTCGTGGGCCTGACCCGCGCCGACGAATGCCTGTGGGCCGAGGTGGTGACCGTGACCGAGCCGCCCCTGGAGGGTCCCGAGGGCGAGGCCCTCATGCGGACCGTCCAGGGCCGGTTTTTCACGTACCTGCAACTCCAGCCGACGCTTCCGGAGGGCATCGGCCAACTGGTGGCCCAGGCCGACACGGGGTCGCTGCTGGCCGACACGGTGGCGGCGTACACGGCGATTCCGTTTTCGGACAAGCAGCGGCTGTTGGAGATGGTCGACCCCGAGGAGCGTCTGCGGACGCTGGCCGACATTCTGGAGAGCGAGATTTCGCTCCTCGAGATCCAACGTCGCATCAGCGATCGCGTCCGCTCGCGGCTCAGCCAGAGTCAGAAGGAGTACTTCCTGAAGGAACAGTTGAAGGCCATCGAGGAGGAACTCGGCCACGCCGACCCGGCGTCGGCGGGCGTCTCGGAACTCAAGGACAAGGTCGACGCCGCCGGCATGCCCGACGAGATCCGCAAGATTGCCCTGCGCGAGCAGCATCGCCTCAGCCAGATGCTGCCGCTTACCCCCCAGGCCGTCGTCATCACCGAGTATCTCGACTGGCTCATCCACATGCCGTGGCAGGCCCGGACCCAGGACGACCTGAACCTGCGGCGCGTGGCGCACATTCTCGACGAGGACCACTACGGCCTCCAGGAACCCAAGGAACGGATCCTCGAGTACCTGGCGGTCCGAAAACTGAGCCAGCGGATGCGCGAGCCCATCCTCTGTTTCGTCGGGCCGCCCGGCGTCGGCAAGACCAGCCTGGCGAAGAGCGTGGCCCGGGCGCTGGGGCGGCGGTTCGTCCGCAAGAGCCTGGGCGGCGTCCGCGACGAGGCCGAAATCCGCGGACACCGACGCACCTACGTCGGGGCCATGCCCGGACGCATCATCCAGTCCATCCGCAAGGCCGCCGTCCGCAACCCCGTCTTCCTGCTCGACGAGATCGATAAGATGGGCCAGGACAACCGCGGCGACCCCGCCTCGGCCCTGCTCGAAGTGCTCGACCCCGACGAGAACTACGCCTTCAGCGACCACTACCTGGAGGTCGAGTTCGACCTGTCGGAGGTGCTGTTCATCTGCACGGCCAACGTGGCCGCCAACATCCCCCCCGTCCTGATGGACCGCCTGGAGATGATCGAACTGAGGGGCTACAGCCTGGAGGAGAAGACCCAGATCGCCGAGCGGCACCTCATGCCGCGCGAACTCGACGCACACGGCCTCGCCCCGGCCGACGTCGTCCTGCCGCGAGACGTCCTCCAGAAGATTGGCGAGTCGTACACCCGCGAGGCGGGGGTCCGGAACCTGCGGCAGTGCCTGGCCCGGGTCCTCCGCAAGATCGCCGCCGAACGGGCCAACGCCGAGCCGACCCCGGCGACGGCGGCGTCGACGGCGGCGGCTGAGGCCGGCTCGACGCCGGCGGGCCCGGAGCCGAAGACCGTGACGGCCGACCTGGTGCGCCAGTACCTGGGCGCCGCGCCCTATCGCCGCGAGGCCGCCGGCCCGAGGGAAAGCGTCGGCACCGCCACGAGCCTCGCCTGGACCGAGTTCGGCGGCCGCAGCATGATCATCGAGTGTTCGTGCATGCCCGGCAAGGGCGAACTGACCCTGACCGGCCAGTTGGGCAGCGTCATGCAGGAATCCGTCAAGACGGCGTTGTCGTGGGTGCGGTCGCGGTGTTCGCGGCCGGGGGTCATCCCGATGAAGCACACGGTTGACCTGCACGTCCACGTGCCGGAAGGGGCGACGCCCAAAGACGGCCCCAGCGCCGGGCTGCCGGTGGTCTGCGCGCTGGCGTCCGCGATGAGCGGGTGCCCGGCTCGGCGCGACATCGCCATGACGGGCGAGGTGACGCTCCAGGGCAGGGTCCTGCCGGTCGGCGGCGTGCTCGAGAAGGTGCTGGCGGCCCATCGCGAGGGCATCACCGAGGTCTTCGTGCCGAAGGGCAATGCCGACGACCTGGAGAAGATCCCCGAGGAGGTCCGGCAGTCGCTCCGGCTGCATTACGTGGACCGCGTGGAGGAGTGCCTGCGCGTGGTCATCCCGGCCCTGAAAGGGCAGTTCCGCAGCCGGGCCGACACGCACATCCGCCAGGGCGACTGACCGGGCCGGCGGTCAGCCTTTGGGTTTCGCCGCCGGTTCTTTGGGGGCAGGCTGTTTCTTGAGCCAGGCCTCGAACTCGGCCAGGTCCTTCCCGTCCACGCCGGTAATCTGCTTCATGGCATCGAGGTAGACCGGCTTGACCCGTTCCTCCTGCTCGGCCTTGTAGGCGTCGATGAGGGCGCGGACGGCCGGCACGGACCCCGCCGGGGCCAGCGCCGCGATGCTGGAAGCCGTGTTGACCCGCGCCCAGGGATGGTCGGCCGTCAGGTTCCCGAGCAGCAGGGGCAGGAGTTGGGCGGCCTTCGGGTCGTCTTTCTTGATGGTGCGCGAGGCCAGCAGGGCGGCGGCCCCGCGGGTGCGCGGGTCGGTGTCCTTCAGCAGGTCCACCAGGGCATCCTGCTCGATGGGCCGGTTCTGGATGGTCATGCCGATCAGGGCGGTGCCGCGGACCTGCGAACTGGCGTCGCGGACCATCGTTTTGAGGCGGTCGGCGGCCTCGGGGCTCTTGGCGAAGGCCAGTCCGAACGCCGCCAGGTCGCGGACGATCGGGTCGGGGTTGGCCGCGTCCATCAGCAGCGTCTTGGCGTTGACGTCGGCGATGCGGCTGAGGGTCTGGTCCACCTGGGCGAGTTGGTCGGGGTTCTCGGTCTGGGTGCCCGCCTGGTCGCGGGCCACCTGGAGGTCGCGCAGGACGAGCCGCAGCCGCGGCGCGGGCAGCGCCTGGGTCAGCAGTCGCTGCCGCGCGAGGCCGGCATGCATGTTCTGGACGGCGGCCGTCCAGGCGCCGCTCGGATTGGCCTTGAGGTAGGCGCTGAGGGTCCGGAGGGCGGCTTCGAGGTCTCCGGCCCGGAGTTGGTCGGTGGCCTTCTCGAGTTCCTCGAGGTTGCCCTTGGCCTTCTCCAGCGTGTCGGGCGACAGGGACCCCATCTCGGCGAACGCATCCTGCCAGGAGCGGACGATGTGCTGCTCGGCCTTCTCGACCTTCTCGCCGAGGACCATCGATCCGCTGTGCGACTCCTTGCCGCTGCCGTCGGTGGCCCACACCAGCCGCGAGGTGATCTTCTCGACCTTTATCCGGTCGGCGGACTCGCCGCCAAACGTCACGGTGGCCGACGACTCGAGGATGGCCGAGGGGGTGTCCTGGACGACCTGCTGCTTGACGAACTTCGTGGTGATGACGGCCTTGGCGACGCCCAGGTCGACCTCGCGCGACCAGGTCTGGCCCGGCCGGACGGGCTTCTCGGGCAGGAACCGCATCTCGCTCTGGAGCCGGTCGAGGGCCTGGGCGGCCGTCTTGGGCGCCTCCAGTTCATCGGTCGGCCGGCCCGACAGGCTCCGCCAGTATGACGAGAGCAGCGGCGGCATGGGCCGCAACCGGTTCGCCTCGGGAACCATGTCCAGGCGGTTCTGGCCGTTCTCCTCGAGCGTCACCAGCCGCTCGCCTACCGGCACCTCCAGAATCACCACCCGCACCGACGGCGGGTTGTCCTTGCTCTCGATCACGAGTTCCTCGCGGCGGACGGGCACCTCCGTCACCGTTCGGCGGGTCGCCTGGTCCGAGCGGATCGTCGTGTCGGTGCGTAGCGTCCGCTCGTACACCCATCGCTGGCCTGGCACGGCCTTGATGCGCAGGGTTATCTCCTGGCCGAGGGCGGCGGGGGCCGCCAGCAGCAGAGCGGTCAGGGCGGTGAGCGCCACATGGACTCGTGTCGTCATGAGCGTGTCCCTTCTTGCTGTCAGGCCGGCGGCCGACTCAGCGTTTCCGTTGCCGCGCGGGCGCCGGGCCGGCCGGGGCAAGCCGGACCTCCTGCCCACCACGGCTCCGGGCGAGCGCCGCCAGGGCCAGCCCTCCGCCGGCCACCATGGCGATGGCGATGTTCTGGCTGATCGTCAGGCCGGGCAGCGCCGCGGCCGTCTCGTGCATCCCCAGGATCCGAAGAAGCGTCGGCAGCCCCAGCAGGTAGGCCGACGCCTCGTCGGCGCGGACGCTCTCGATGAGAAAGCGGGTGATGCCGTACAGCACGGCAAACGTGAGAATCACCTGTCCGTTGCGGCGGCGGTGCGCGAACATGACATATAAGACGAGCGCCAGCAGCAACGCATTCACGATCGAATAGATTTGCGACGGGATGATGGCGGGCATCGTCCACGTCGCCGCCAGGGCCCCGGCCAGCGCCCCGCCCTCGGCCCCGCCGCTCAGGACCGGCCCCAGCCCCAGCGACGCCAGGTGCTGCTCCGCATAGTGATACCACGGGATGGAGGCCACCGGCCATGCCATTCCGCCGTGGTTCAGACGGCACACGTCGCCGTAGCAGCAGCCGTTCAGGAAGCATCCCAGCCGCCCGAATGCCAGCCCCAGCGCCAGGCTCGGCGCGATGACGTCGAGCCAGTACAGCACCGGCCGCCGCGCCAGTCTCAGGTACACGATGACGGCCAGCGTGGCCACCACGAAGCCGCCGTAGAACGTCAGGCCGCCTTCCCAGATTCTCACGAGGTCCCACAGGCTGGGGAACTGGGTGCTGTACTGGACCACGAAGAACGCCCTGGCGCCCAGGACGCCGCCGAAGAAGCAGCACAGGGCGGCGTTGTGGATGACCTCGGGCGGCTGCCCTTCCTGCCTGGCCCGGCGTGCGGCCAGGAGGATCGCCGCCAGGTATCCCAGGCACATCGCCAGGCCGTACCCGTAAAGCGTGAGTTCGTGGTCGATGCCGGGGATCGGTATCCGCACGAGGATCTGGCGCACGCTAGCCCTTCTCGGAAGAGTGGCCTACATTTCGCGGACGTAGCGGTTGTGCTCGTCGACGACGATTTTCTGCGGCACGTGCGCGGCCAGTTCCTGGGGCGTGAGGTACCCGAACCCCAGAATGATGACCACGTCGCCCGGCTCGCCCAGCCGGGCCGCGGCCCCGTTCAGGCAGATCGTCCCGCTGCCGCGCTCGCCCACCAACACGTACGTCTCGTGCCGCGTGCCGTTATTCACGTTGGCCACCAGCACGGCCTCGCCCGGCACCAGGCCGGCGGCCTCGACGAGGTCTTCGTCGATGGTGATGCTGCCTTCGTACTCCAGGTGTGTCTCGGTGATGCGGGCCCGGTGAATCTTGGATCGCAGAACCTTGATAAGCATCGTTGACACTACCCTCCCTCTCCGCCTGTGCCCAGGTCGCGGAGCAATAGGTTGTCGATAAGCCGCGTCGGGCCGACGCGGACGGCCGTCGCCACCAGCACCTGGTCGCCGATGCGCTCGATGTCTTCCAGCGTGTCGGGGTCGACCACGGCCACGTACTCGGTCGCGAGGCCGTCGGCGGCGTCCAGACGCTGCCGCAGGTCCTGGGCCAGGGCCCGGGCGTCGCGCTCGCCGGCTACCACCCGGTCGCGCGCCGCCGCCAGCGCCTGGCCCAGGGCCAGGGCCCGGCGGCGCTCTTCCGGACTAAGATACACGTTTCGGCTGCTCGTGGCCAGCCCGTCGGCGTCGCGGACGAGCGGGCACCCGCGAATCTCGACCGGCAGGTTGAGGTCGCGGACCATCCGCCGCACGATCGCCAGTTGCTGGGCGTCCTTCTCACCGAAGTACGCCGCATCGGGCCCCACGATGGCCAGCAACTTGGCCACCACCGTCGTGACACCGTCGAAGTGTCCGGGTCGAGACGCGCCGCACATCGTCTCGCTCAGCACCGGCACGCGGACAGTCGTGCCGGGGCCGCCGGGGTACATTTCGGCGGCCGACGGCGTAAACACCAGGTCGACGCCCTCGCGGCGGCAGACCTGGAGGTCCTGTTCGAGCGGCCGCGGATATCGGGCCAGGTCCTCGCCGGGGCCGAACTGGGTCGGGTTCACGAAAATGCTTGCGACGACGAACCCGCCATCGGCCCGGGCCGCCCGCAGAAGGCTGGCGTGGCCCGCGTGCAGGGCCCCCAGGGTCGGGACGAGGCTGATGCGGCTGCCCGCGCGGCGGGCCTTGGCCACGTGCTCGCGGACGTCGCGGATTCGTTCGGCCACCACCATCGTCCCGTCCCCGCTCCTTGCCGCGCCGCGGCCCCCGGAAGCGACGCGTCATTATACCCCCTGCGGCCACCCGTACAAGGCACAGAGGCCCATCCGTGCCGGGTGCCGGCACTGGCGCTTGCATCGGCCACCGCGAACCGTATCCTGTCTGCCAAGGAAACGCACCGACGCGTGACAAAGGACACGGCCGTGAAATGGAAACCCGATTGGCCGAAGGCTCGGGAGAACCTCACCCGCTGGTGGAACCGCCAGGGCCTGGCCCTGTCGCTGACGTGCCCGCGGGCGGCGCCCGTTGAGGCGGTGCCCGAGCCGCCGCCCGAGCCGGCCGACCTGGAGGTCCGCTGGACCGACCCCGCCTGGCGCGTCGGCCGGGCCGAGTACGACATGGCCCGACGCCGCTACCTGGCCGAGGCGTTTCCGTACCTCGGGGCCCAGATCGGTCCGGGCAGCCTGGGCACCTTTGTGGGCGCCACGCCGCACTTCGACGCCGTCACGGTCTGGTACGAGCCGTGCATCGCCGACCCCGACACGTCGGGCCCCATCCGCTTCAGCCCCGAGGGCAACCACTGGTGGGACGTGCACTTGGCGCTCATCGACGAGGGCCTTCGCCGGTCGCGCGGCCGGTACCTGGTGAGCCAGCCGGACCTTATCGAGAACATCGACACGCTGGCGGCGATGCGCGGCAACAAGGCGCTGCTCTACGACCTGGTGGACCGGCCCGCCTGGGTGCACGCGCGGCTGGCCGAGATTAACGAGGCCTTCTTCGCGGCGTTCGACCTCATCCAGGAGAGGGTCCGCGACGCCGATGGCGGCAACGCCTTCATCTTCGACATCTGGGGGCCCGGCAAGACCTGCAAGGTCCAGTGCGACTTTTCGTGCATGATCTCGGCCCGGATGTTCCGCGAGTTCGTCGTGCCGTACCTCGAGGCCCAGTGCGACTGGCTCGACTACTCGCTCTACCATCTCGACGGGGCCAGCGCGGCCCATCAGCTCGACGCCCTGCTGGGCATCGAGTCGCTCGACGCCATCGAGTTCACGCCCGAACCCAAGGTGCCCTCCGGCGGGTCGCCCCACTGGTACGACCTGTACCGGCGAATCAAGGCGGGCGGCAAGGGTGTCCAGGCCATCGGCGTCGCGCCCGAGGAGGTCGTGCCGCTCATCGACGCGGTCGGCCCCGAGGGGCTCTTCATCATGACGAGCGCCCCGGACGAGGCCTCGGCCGAGCGGCTCGCCCAAGAGGTCGAGGCGTACCGGTAACGGCCTCGCCGCAGGGCTTGTCCGGGCGTGTGCCCGGCGCCGCCCCGGGTGTATTCACCCGGGGCTAAGGGCGGGCGGCGCGTTGCCGTTTTGCCTTGCCGCGCCCGGCGCTCGCACCTACAATGCCCGCCCTTGATGCTACAGCGCTACTTGGTGCGCGGCGGCCTTCCCAAGCCGCCGCGATGGGGGCTGACGTATGTTCCTGGCGGCCCGCCCCGGGCGGGCGCGAGGAAGTGGCGAAGTGACGCTGTGGGATTGAGACCCCGGCCGTACACGCCTCGCGTCCCGGGGGCGCGACCGATTTACGAAAGGACCCGGCGCACCATGCAGACCCAGAGCGAGCGGCTGAAGGCCCTGCCGCCGTACCTGTTTGCCGAGATCGACCGGAAGAAGAAGGCGGCCATCGCGGCCGGGCGGCCGGTCATCCACCTCGGCATCGGCGACCCCGATACGCCCACCCCGCGCTTCATCATCGAGGCCATGCAGAAGGCCGTGGCCGACCCGGCCACGCACCAGTACGCCCTCGATCGCGGCGACCCGGCGTTGCGGCGGACCATCGCGGGGTTCTTCCGGAAACGGTTCGGCGTGGCGCTCGACCCCGACACCGAGATCCTGCCGGCCCAGGGCTCGAAGGAAACGCTCAGCCACCTGCCGCTGGCCGTCATGAACCCCGGCGACGTCGGCCTCTCGCCCGACCCCGGGTACCCCGTGTACAACTCGAGCATCGAGTTCGCGGGCGGCGAGGTGGTGCGGTTCCCCATCACGGCCGAGGGCGGGTACCTGCCCGACCTGGGCGCCTTTCGGGCGAAGGACCTCGAGCGAGCGAAACTCATTTATCTCAATTACCCGAACAATCCGACGGCCGCCGCCGCCCCGCGCGAGTTCTATGAAGCGGTGGTCGCCTGGGCCCGCGAGCACGACGTCCTCGTGGCCCAGGACGCCGCCTACAGCGAGGTCTACTTCGAGGCGCCGCCCATCAGCATCCTCGAAATCGACGGCGCCAAGGACGTGGCCGTCGAGTTCCATTCCTGCTCGAAGACCTTCAGCATGACCGGCTGGCGCTGCGGATGGGTGGCCGGCAACGCCCAGACCATCGCCAGTCTCGTGGCCATCAAGAGCAACATGGACAACGGCGTGTTCGGGGCCATCCAGCGGGCCGCCGCCGCGGCCATCGAGGGGTACGACCGGCCCGAAATCCACGACCTGCGGGCCATGTACAAGCGTCGGCGCGATTGCCTCGTCCGGGCCCTGGAGGCCACCGGCCTTCAGGTCAACCGCCCCGAGGCCACCTTCTACGTGTGGGTCGGGTGCCCGAAGGGCCTCGACAGCCGCACCTTCGCCGACCGGCTGCTGACGGAGGCCGACATCGTGGCCACGCCCGGCGTCGGCTACGGCCCGCACGGCGAGGGGTACGTCCGCTTCGCCCTGTGTGTGCCGGAGGCGAAACTCGAGGAAGCTGCCCAGCGCATCAAGCGCCTGACGTTCTAGCGCCGGCCAGATCTGTGTGTTTGCGCGGCGGGTCCCCGTACCCGCCGCGCTGGGGCATCGCGAGGGATGGGCCATGCCTACCGTTTGCCTCGGCCTGGGGTCGAACCTGGGCGACTGCCGCGGGCACCTGGAGGCGGCGCTGGCGGCCTTGGCGGCGCAGCCATCGGTCCGCGTGGTCGCCGTCAGCACCTTCATCGAGACCGAGCCGGTCGGCGGCCCGCCCGGGCAGCCGAACTACCTGAACGGCGCGGCCGTCATCGAGACGGCCCTGGCCCCGCGGAGGCTGCTGGCGCTGGTGAAGGGTATCGAGCGCGACCTCGGCCGCCGCGAGGGGCCGCGATGGGGACCGCGCGAGATCGACCTCGACATCCTCCTCTTCGGCGACACGGTGCTGGAGTCGGCCGACCTGACGATCCCCCATGCCCGGCTGCGCGAGCGGCGGTTCGTCCTCGCGCCGCTTTGCGAGATCGCCCCCGACGCTGTCGACCCCGTGACGGGCCTGACCGTGCGGCAACTGCTGGCGCGGCTCCCGCGGGAGGGGTAGCGGCAGCGGCAGGCCCGGCCGTCAGCCGACGGGCACGAGCGGTTTGGGGGGCGGCGCGGCCGGCGGCGGAGTCGCCGGCGGAAGTTCCGTGGCGGGCGCGGCGGGGTCCAGGTAGCCGTGGGCCTGGCAGGCCTTGACGATGTCGCGCGCCACGGGCCCGGCGACGCTGCCGCCGTGGCCGCCGTGTTCGATGATGACGGCGAACGAAATCCTCGGGTTCTCGGCCGGGGCAAAGCCGACGAACCAGGCGTGGTCGCCGCCGCGTCCGGCCTGGGCGGTGCCGGTCTTGCCGGCGATGCGGATGTCGGGCAGGTTCGCGTACCCGTACCCGGTGCCACCCGGCTCGTTGACGACGGCTGCAAACGCCTCGCGCAGGGTGCTCATGTAAGCCGGGTTGAGGTGCAGGCCGGGTCGGCCGGCGTCGGGCGGGGGGGCCTTCTCGCGGATGAGCCGCAGCGGCGGCATCCGGCCGTCGGTGGCGACGAGGCCGTAGAGTTGAGCGGCCTGGAGGGGCGTGACCGTAAGTTCGCCCTGGCCCACGCCGAGGTTTCGCGGGTCGCTCACGTCGATGCCGCCGGCCACCTCGCCGGGAAGGCCGATGCCGGTCAGCCGCCCGAGGCCCAGCAGGTCGGCCCACTTCCGGAGGCGGTCGCTGGCCAGGCGCAGATCGATTCTCCCTCCCGCCGTCCGGCCGAGCAACTGGGCCACCTGGTAGAAGAAAACGTTGCACGATTTCTGGATGGCCGTCTGGAGCGGGATCGTCCCGTGCCCGTACCCCTGCGACAGGAAGATGTGGCACCGGAACCGGTCCGGGAAGGCGTGGTCGAGTACGCCGTCGCACGTCAGGAAGGTGCGCGGCGTGATGGCGCCTTCGTGGAGCGCGGCCGTGGCGGTGACGGCCTTGAAGACCGACCCGAGCGGATAGGCGCCGGCGATGGCGCGGTTGACGAGCGGCCGGTCGGTCTGGTCCATGAGGTCCGGAAAGTCGACCTGGAACATCCGCACGTCGTACCGCGGCGCGGAGGCCAGGACGAGCACCTCGCCGGTGCGGCAATCGAGGACGACGGCGGCGCCGGCGATCCGCTTCTTCGAGGCGTGGTCCAGGAGGTCCTCGACGTCGCCCTGGAGCGCGATGTCGAGCGTCAGGTGAACGTCGCGCCCCGGGACGGCCTCGATGTCCTCCAGGAAGTTGCCCTCAATGCCTTTCTGGTACATGCCCCGCAGGCCCCTCAGCACGTCCTCGCAGGCGCTCTCGACGCCGCCGCGCCCGATGGCGTCGCCGGGCCAGTAGCGTTTCAGGTGGCCCTTGGGGTAGGGGGCGTTGACGCCGTCGGCGTCGGCGAGGTCCTCGGCCGTGACCTCGCCGATGCGTCCGACGACGTGTGGCGCGCGGTCGCCGTGGGGGTACTCGCGTTTGCGGGTCGGTTCAAGCGTGAGGCCGGGGAACACCTCGGGCCGGCTCCGGATGACGCCGACGGCCTTCAGGTCGACGTCGTAGACGATGGGGTGGGCGATGCTGCTGGGTTCGCCGTAGGTTTCCTCGCGGACGCGGATGCGGCGGCCGTGCAGGTCGCGGACGCTCTGGCGGATGACCTCGACGCGCTGGCGGATGGTCTCGGCCCGGCGGTCGAGTTCCTCCAGGGGAATCTCGGTCAGCCGCGCGAGTTCCTGCCACATGCGGTCGATGCGGGCGCGGGCCTCCTCGGGCCGGACGTGCCAGCGGCGGGCCACGCGGTCGACGAAGCCGTCGCTCATCTCGACGAACGGAAAGTACACCGCCACGTCGAACGCGCCCGTATCGCGGGCCAGGGCGACGCCCTTGCGGTCGAAAACCGTGCCGCGGATCGTCGGCCGGAAACCCGGCGGACGCCGAAGACGCTGGTCGGCCTCCTGACGGTACCGGCCCCCCTGGAGCACCTGGATGCGGAACAGGCTTGCCACGACCAGGAGCAGGCCCAGGCCGATGACGATGAGGACCGCTTTGAGGCGCATGGCGTACATGGCGTCGGGGGCTCGCAGGGGGCGAGGGTCGTTGCCGCGCGGCACACCGGACCCGCCGCGGCATCCTACGCCGGTCCGTCGGCGAAATCAAGGACGGGTCAGATCTCGTGCGGCTCGACCAGAATGCCCAGCGGCCCGCGCAGCCGCATCAGTAGCCAGAACACGTACGGGGCCAGGATGGCCGAGTACGTGGCGTCCAGGGCGGCCTCCTCCACCGACCGCAGCACCGCCGGCGCTGCCCCGGCCAGGTGCCGGGCCGCCAGGTACCACGCCAGGTGAATCACCAGGACGGCCGCAAAGCACAGTACCGACTGGGTCAGCACCCAGCCGCGGTTCAGGCTGCGGCGAACGGTGCTCAGGGCCGTCAGCACGGCCGAGAACGCCAGCGCCTGAACGCCCAGCCGCCCGCTGACGCTGACTAGGTCGGCCCCCAGGCCCAGCAGCCACGTCACGATGAACACCTCGTGCGTCTGGAAGTACAGGGCCACGAACACCGCCACGACCAGGGCCAGGTCGGGGCGGGTCCAGTGCCCGTCGATGGGCACGGCCAGGCCGCCCGGCCGGAAGACCGCCGTCTCTATCACCAAGCCGGCGTAGCCGATAATCGCGACGAGAATCCAGCGCACGGGTCGCCTCGCGTCGAAAGGGATCGCGCGGCCGCCTTACTGGCCGCCGGCCTGAACGTCGGGCGAAAGGACGTAGACCTCGCGGGCCTCGGGCAGCGGCACGCGGGGCTCGACCACCAGCGAATAGAAGAGGTCCGTGGCCTTGAGGTCGCACCGGGCGATGCGGCCGACGATGAGGTACGCCGGCAGCGCGGCCTCCGGCGACGGGCTCGTGACCACAAAGTCGCCCGGCTGCACGTCGCTGGTCCGCGAGATGCCTTCGACCGTGATGGTCGTCCCGTCGCCCGTGCCGCGCGCCACCCCTTCGGGTCCCGGCCGCCACTGGCCATCGCGGCGGGTGACGGTCTGGACCATGAGGCTGGTCCGCGGGTCGGTCAGCAGGCGGACGGTGCTCGTCAGGGGGCCGACCTTGTCGACGAGTCCGACGAGCCCGGCGGCGGTCAGGATGGGTTCGCCCTGGCGGATGGCCTCGCGCGTGCCGCGCGTCAGCCGCCGGGAGATGATCGCCCCGCCGCTGCGGACGCCCTTCAGAAACCCCTGGGCCAGCATTCCGCCGGCCCGTCCGCCCGGCACTTCCGGGGCCACCAGTCGGGCGGGCACCAGCCGGCACGGCAGACCGTCGAGGGCCTGCCTCAGGCGGGCCAGGTCCTGAACCTGCCGGTCGTACTCGGCCAGGCGTGCCGTGGCCTCGGCCAGGGCGTTTTCGAGCGTGTCGACGTGGTTCTGGAGGCCGGGCGCGCGGGTCGGCGGCGGGGCGCCGTCGTCGTGAATCTGTTCGGCGATGTCGAGCGTCCACCCCGCGGTCAGGTTCTGGAGCGGCGTGAAGGCCGGCCCGGCCCAGACGCGTGCCTGGTCGGTGACCGACTGGGGGAGCAGAATGAAGACGCCGGCAACGACCGGAAGCGCCGCCATGACGATCCGACGAAGTGCCCGCCGGTTACCGGCGGCGCGTTGGGCTCTGCGAAACTTCGAAGCCATGACATCCCCACGGTGCGACGGCGTGCCGCGGCGCACGTCTCGGCGCGGCAAGCGTCCCCTTATAGCGGGGGGGGCGGCTGGGGGCAAAAGAAAAGCGGGTCGGCGGAGAAAAAACCGGACCCGCGGCCATCCTACATCTCGTCGTCGGTAATGTCGATCGTGCCGCCCCACTCGTCCAGGTGGTCCAGGAACACGCCGGTGCCCCGGGCCACGCACGTCATCGGGTCGTTGGCGACGCTGACCTTCAGGCCGGTGGCCTGGGCGATGACGCTGGGCAGGCCCTTCAGGAGCGACCCCCCGCCGCACATCGTGATGCCGTTGTGGACCAGGTCGGCCGAGAGTTCGGGCTCGGTCTTTTCGAGGGTCCGCTTGATGGTCTCGATCATGGCCTGGACGGTCTCGCCGAGGGCGTCGCGGATTTCCTGGCTCGTAACGGTGGTGGTCCGGGGGAGCCCGGCGATAAGGTCGCGGCCGCCGACCTCCATCTCGAGTTCCTCTTTCATGGGGCAGGCGCTGCCGATCTCGATCTTGATGCGCTCGGCCGTCTGCTCGCCGATGAGGAGGCTGTAGGTCCGCTTCATGTACTCGATGATGGCGGTGTCGAGGTTGTCGCCGGCGACGCGAATCGACTGGCTGCACGCGATGTCGGCCAGACTGATGACGGCGACCTCGGTCGTGCCGCCGCCCACGTCGACGATCAGGCTGGCCGTGGGCTCGTCGATAGGCAGGCCGGCGCCGATGGCGGCGGCCATGGGCTCTTCAATCAGGTGGACCTTGCGGGCACCGGCCCGGGCGGCGCTCGAGAGGACGGCGCGTTTTTCGACGGCCGTGATGCCCGAGGGAATGGCGATGACGATGCGCGGCCGGATGAACGAGCCCCGGCCGTGGACCCGGCGGATAAAGTAACTGAGCATCGCCTCGGTAATGTCGAAGTCGGCGATGACGCCCGTCCGCATCGGCCGCACCGCCACGATCGAGCCGGGGGTCTTGCCGAGCATCTTCTTGGCGATGTCGCCGACGGCCATGCCGTCGAGCAGCACGCGGCCGGTGTCTTTGCTGACGGCGACGACGGAGGGTTCCGAGAGGACGATCCCCTGGCCGCGGACATAGACCAGGGTGTTGGCGGTGCCAAGGTCGATGCCCATGTCGGCCGAGAAGAGGCCGATAATGCGGTCGAAGATCATGATGATCCCCGCGATGACAGCCGGCCGCGCTCGGGCGGCGAAATGCCCGCCGACACTCAGGCCGACAGGATCAGTCGATTACTTGGCGGCCGGTTCGGCGGCGGGTGCCGCAGCGGGAGGTGTCGTTCCCGCGGCCGGCGCCGCGTCACCTGCGGCAGGGGGCGTCGTCCCCGCGGCCGGGGCCGGCGCCGCGTCACCTGCGGCGGGGGGCGTCGTTTCCGCGGCCGGTGGCGGCGTATCGCCTGCCGCGGGGGCCGGCGGCGCGATATCGCCGACGGCCGGTGCCATCACCCCTTCCGGGAAGTCCTTCAGGGCCTTGTCGGTCTGCTCGAGTTCGCTCAAGATGTTCTGTTGCCGGGCCTTGGCGGCGTCGGGGGCCTTCTTGGCGGCCTTGCCCTCTTCCGACACGCCCAGAACGGCGCCGTACCGGCTGTCCATCGTGACGGCCAGCATCAGGAACGTCAACACCAGGGCTACCGCCCCGAGCAGCAAAAGCACGGTGTAGACGTTGCTGAGCGGCTGGGCCGCAACGCGAACGCCACTACTCGAACTTACTTGTGACATGGTCGTTCACCTTCACGGATCCGCGGATGACACTCAGCTCGCCCGCCGCGCTGTTCTTCGAAACCATGTTAACCAACAGCGTGGCCAGGTACTTGTTCTGGCCGCTGTTGAACACGAAGAACTTCATGCCCTTGACGACGCCATCGTCGGCCCCGAGGTTGATTTCGGCCACGCGGGCCTCGTTGTCGGCCTTCGTGACGAGGCCCTGGATCTTCTGGGTCGGAACGGCGGGCACCTCGTCGGGCACCTTGACTTGGGGATTCTCGGTCTGGATCCACGCCAAGCGGCTCTCGGCGGCGGCCAGTTTCTCGGCCGTCTGGCGGAGGTTCTCCTGCGCATTCTGGAGGTCGGCCAAGGCAGCGCGGTGCTTGGCCTCCAGTTGCGTGTACATGGTGAAGGTGTCGTCCTTGGCCTTCCGGGCCTCGTCGCGCTCCAGGCGCCAGGCGTCGCGCTGGGCGACCTCCTTGGCCAGCGACTCGTTGAGACCCTTGAGTTGCTCGGAGAGTTCCTGGAGCCGCTTCTCCTGGTTCTCCTTCTCGGTCTGGAGCGTGGTGATGGTGTTCTTGCGGAGGGCGACCTCGTTGTTCAGGGTCTCGATCTGCTGCTGCTTCAGGGCCCTGTCGGCGTCCCACTTGCCCTGGGTCTCGTCGCGCTGCTTGAACGCGCTGTCGCGCTGTTCGAGCGCCTTGTTGAACAGGGCCACTTCGGCGTCGTAGCGCGCCTTCCAGTTCTCGCGGAGGACGACCTCGCTCGTGACCAGGACGGCCACGGCGATGGACACCAAGGCCACCAGAACCGTGAGAATCTTCCCCAACGTGCTCAAGGTCTTCTCCTTTCAGAAGCCGCTGGCAGCCCGACGAACAGAAAGGGGCGCCTCCGGTTCTTGTTTTCTCCTCTGGCCTGAGAACACGCACTCCCCGCGGCCGGACCGCCCTCCCATACTGACGACGAAAACCGATTCTAGTTGCCCCACGGGGACCGTCAAGCAAAAATTCAGCGCCCATAAGGAATTACGAATGCCTCGGCCGTTCGTTGGCGCCGCCCAGGGGGCCCTACCGGCCGGGTGGCTGACGCGGCGTCGGCCGGCCCGACGCCGGGGTCGCCGCGGCCGGATCGTCCGCCAGGATCTGCGTCCGCCACGGTTTGCGGGCCGACCGGACCCGCATAATGGCCACTGCCGCCACCGTCCGTTCCAGCGGCAGGCGGCTCTCCAGGAGGTCCGCCAGCCGTTCGGTGGCCGGCGTGTAGCCCGTTTCGCCCAGTTCCACGGCCGCCAGGACACGGGTCTCCGACTCCGGGGCCCCCAGCATGTCGAGCAGCATGCCGATCCGCTTGAGGTCTCCCCGCTGGGCCAGGGCCGCGATGGCCGCAAACTTGACGTCCAGGAACCGGCTCTGGCACAGACGCTCCAGCCGCGGAATGTCGGTCGTGTTGCCCATCGGCCCCAGCAGCCGCGTGGCATAGTACCGGACCCGGTGCTGCTCGTTGGCCGTCAGGGTCCGGACCCGTTCGAGCCCCTCGGCCGAGCCGAGGCGGTGCATGGCCTCGGCCGCCCGCAGGACGACCAGGGCGTCGGGGTCGTCGAGTTTGACCTTGAGCATGCCGACGGCCGTCGTGTTGCCCGTCAGGCCCAGGAGCCAGGCGGCCGTCCGGCGCAGGGTCACGTCCGGCGAGGCCAGGGCGTCGCGCAGGGCCGTGACGCGCGACGGCTCGCCGGTCATGGCCAGGCCGAAATCGGCCGCCAGCCGCACGGCCGCGTCGGCGTCGCGGGTCTTGCGCTGGAAGAGCGGCACGAGCGCCGAGCGGCGCATCGTCCCGAGCAGGGCCACGGCGGCCGTCCGGACGCGCGGATCGCGCGTGTCGGCCAGGGCGTCGATCTCCTCCATGGGCGGCGGGCGATCGACTTCCATGAACGTCTCGGCCGCCACCGCCTGGAGCCTCGGCTGGCCCGACCGCAGCGCCTCGACAAGTACCAGGTACGGGATGTCCTCGCCGCCGGGCGTCGTCAGGGGGCGGGGGGCCTCAGGTCCGCACCCCGACGCCGCCAGGGCGGTCGCCACGAGGGTAAGGATGACCAGGCGTTTCACGCTGCGGCCTCCTTTCGCTGGCGAAGATTTCGGATGACCGACGCGACGACCAGCCCCGCCGCGGCCACGACGCACGCCGCGGCCAGCGCGTCGCCGACCTCGGTGTACGGCGCCACGCGCGTATCGAGGGTCAGGCGGCCGACGATCTGGCCCGCGAGGTTGCGGAAGCGGCCGTCGGTCTCGACCCGCTGCTCGATGCGGCCGGTGGGCGAGATCAGCGCGCTGATGCCCGTGTTCACGCTCCGCACGATGGCCACGCGGTTCTCGACGGCCCGGAACACGCACAGGTTCAGGTGCTGGTCCAACTCGTACGTGCCGTCCTCGGCCAGCCAGCCGCGCACGAACCACCCGTCGTTCGAAATGTTGACGATGAAATCGACGGCCTTCTTCGGCCCGCCGTCCGCCTGCGGCCGGGCCATCTCGCGGACGCGGTACGCCATGGCGTCTTCGTAGCAGATGGCCACCTGGTACCGGGCCTCGGCACCGTCGTACGCCAGGACGAACGGCGCCTGGTCGTGGGTCCCCGGCGTCAGGCTGTGGTCGTAACGGTACGGCGTGAAGACCTGGAGCAAGTTGTGCAGCCAGGGCCAGGACTGCTTGAAGGGCACGAACTCGCCGAAGGGCACGAGGTGGGCCTTCGAGTAGGTGTGGTCGGCGGCATAGGGCGTCGAGCCGGGCGAGACCAGGAAGGCCGTGTTGCGTCGCGGCCCCTGGGTCATGAACCCGCCGCCCGGCAGCCGCACGGCGCCCTCGATCTCGACGGCGTGGGCGCCGAAGAGGATGCCGGCGCCCGCCTCGCGGGCCTTGTCGCGGATGCGGGTCCAGTACGCCTGCCACCGCCGCTGGAGGTACTCGAACACCCGCCGCATGCCCTCGTCTTTCCTCATGCGGACCGCCAGGTCGGCCTCCAGATACTCGCGGTTCATGATGCCGGGCACCATCGTCTCGGGCCAGACCACCAGGTCGACCGCCTGGCCGCGGTCCTTCGCCAGCGCCAGGGCCGCGTCGGTCAGGTCGAGTTGGGTCCGCAGCATGCCTTCTTCGAGTTCCTCAATCTGCTCCTGCCGCGCCTTGAGTTTCACCTCCTGTGGCACACACGTCTGGATCGACGCGACGACCGGCCCCGGCCGAGCCGTCTCCTGGCCGAGGCGCCACACGCCGTACCCCACCGTGCCGGCCCACGCGGCGGCCGTGAGGCAGGCGGCCAGGCCGAGCGTCCGGCTGAGGCGGCGCCGGCGCTGCGGGGCGCCCGGGACGACCAGCGGCCGCACCAGCGTCCCCGCCACCAGGCCCGACGTCATCACGCACAGGAACGTGGCGCCGTACGCCCCCACGAGGTCGGCCGTCTGAATCAGCACCAGGTTCTCGTACTGCGTGTGCCCGACGAAGAGCCACGGGAGGCCCGACAGGAACCATCCGCGCAGGTATTCCAGCGCCACCCACACCACCGGCGCCACGATGGCCAGCGGCAGCCACGGCGCCGACCGCGCCAGCCGCCGCACCAGGCACGCACCCGCCGCCCAGTAGAGCGCCATGTACGGCACCAGGGCCAGGTACCCGGCCGTCGTGATGGGTTCGACCCAGTACAGGTTCAGGCCGAAGAACACGAGGCCGCCCACCAGGGCCGCCCAGAAGGCGTCGCGCGAGGTCCGGGCCCGCACCGCCGTCACCAGCAGCGGCACGAGGGCCAGGTACGCCAGCCACGACACCTCGGCCGGCGGAAACGCGAGCGTCAGCAGCAGCGCCGACGCCACCGGCGGACCCAGCAGCCACGCCAGGCTGCGCGCCAGGCGTCCCCACGACCCGGGCCGACGGGCGGCCCCGGCCTTCTTCCGGTCGGCGGCCGGCTGGGACCCCGGCCGGGATTTGAATGGCGCTCGCTTGTGTTTTCGGCGTTCGGCCATGCGGGGTTCCCGGGTGCGTCGTGTCGCGGCCCATTGTCGGCCGCGCGGCAGAGGGTGTCAAGCGCGAGCGCCATGGGGGACGGCGGAATTCGGATTGCGGAGTGGTCGGCCACGTCGGCCGCCACGCGCGGGCGTGTCTTGTGCTGTCCCCCCGGCGCGGTATACTGCGCCGGGGCGGCGGGAGGCGCTCGCCCATCCTTGCCGAGGAGCACCGATGACGAAACGCAGGGGAAGGGAGTGGTTTGACGACGAGTCCTTCTGGCGCGATACGTATCCTTTCATGTTTCCGCAGAAGCGATTTGCCGACGCGTCCGATGAGATCGGGCGGATCCGGAGGCTCGTCAAGCCTGCCGGCAAGAAGGCCCTGGACCTGTGCTGCGGTCCTGGCCGGTTTGCCGTCTCGCTGGCCAGGAAGGGCTTTACCGTAACAGGGGTGGATAAGACGGCCTTCCTCCTCCGGAAGGCCAAGGCGCTGGCCAGGGCCGCCGGGGTCCGGGTCGAGTGGGTGAAGTCCGACATGCGGGACTTCGTCCGGCCGGAGGGGTTCGACCTGGTGCTGAGCATGTTCACGTCGTTCGGGTACTTCGACGACAAGGAGGAGGACCGGCTTGTCCTGAAGAACGTTCTCGCGAACCTGAGGGCCGGCGGGGCGCTTCTCATGGAACTGCTGGGCAAGGAGCGGCTGGCGCGGGTACTGCGGGCCACGACGTCGGACGTGCTGCCGGACGGCAGCATGCTGGTCCAGCGTCACAAGATCTTCGACGACTGGACCCGCATTCGGAACGAGTGGACCCTCATCCGAAAGGGCAGGGCCAGGACGTACTGCTTCCACCAGACCATCTACTCGGGGCAGGAACTGAGAGAGCGTCTCGAGGCGGCCGGCTTCGTCGATGTGAGGCTGTACGGCGACCTCGACGGGCGGGCGTACGGCCCGGACGCCCTTCGTCTGGTTGCGGTGGGCCGCAGGCCGCCCGCGCCGCGGGACCGGACCGGCCTGCAAACCAGGGCACCCGGCCGACGCCGCCGGAACCGCGCCTGATGCCGCTTGGCGGCGCGGCGGCACCGCTGCCTGACGGTCGCGGCTCGGATAGGGCGCAACGCCATCCCCGTAACTGCGGTTGCCCCCCTCCCGCGAAAACCGTTGCGTCCGGCCGGCGGGGCGCGGTACGCTGGACCCGTCGGTTGCGGCAGTCGGGCCGTGGCCGTTACTCAGTCACTCAGGTACTTAGGTACTCAGGCACTTTCTGTCAAGGAGCCTTCCGATGGC
>DATKZB010000327.1:0-8070 GCA_035528235.1 Phycisphaerae bacterium | reverse complement strand
GAGCACGAACGGGTACGCCTCGTCGGGCAGTTCCTTCGGCGGAAGAAACTCGACCGCGTGGAACTTGCCCAGCCCCCGCGTGAATTTGCCCTTGTGCAGGTACGGCGTGCCGGGATGCTCGCGGTCGGGGCAGGGCCACTGGAGGCCGCCCGACTCCAGCCGGTCGTACGTAATGCCGCCGTACGAGGGCGTGAGGGCGGCGATCTCGTCCTGGATGGCCGACGGGTGGTCGTACGCCATGGGGTAGCCCATGCGGCCGGCGAGGTCGCACAGAATCTGCCAGTCGGAGCGGGCCTCACCGGGCGGGTCGAGGGCCTTGCGGACGCGCTGGACCCGGCGCTCGGTGTTCGTGAAGGTGCCGTCCTTCTCGGCGAACGAGGCGGCGGGCAGCACGACGTCGGCCAGGGCGGCCGTCTCGGACAGAAAGATGTCCTGGACGACGAGGAATTCGAGGTTCCGAAGGGCCGCCTCGACGTGGGTCGTGTCGGGGTCGCTGAGCATGGGGTTCTCGCCCATGACGTAAAGGGCCCGCACCCGGCCGTCGGCAGCGGCGTTGATCATCTCGACGACCGTCAGGCCCGCCTTGGGCGACAGCGGCACGCCCCAGGCCTTCTCGAACTTGGCGCGGACCGCCTCGTCGTCCACCTTCTGATACCCCGGGTACACGTTGGGCAGGGCGCCCAGGTCGCAGGCGCCCTGGACGTTGTTCTGGCCGCGCAGCGGGTTGACGCCGGTGCCGGGGCGGCCGATGTTGCCGGTCAGCATGGCCAGGTTCGCCAGCGCCAGCACGTTGTCGGTGCCGGTGGTATGCTGGGTGATGCCCATCGAGTAGACGATTGAACCGGCGGGCGCGGCGGCGTAGAGGCGTGCGGCCTCGATAATCTGCTCGGCCGGCACGCCGGTGATCTTGGCGGCCATCTGGGGGGTGTAGGGTTCGACGGCCCGCTTCAGGTCGTCGACGCCCTCGGTCCGCGCGGCAATGAAGTCCGTGTCCTCCAGACCCTCGGCCAGGATGACGTGGATTAGCGCGTTGATGAGCGCGACGTCGGTGCCGCCCTTGTGTCGCAGGTGGATGGCGGCCAGTTCGGTGAGTTCGATGGTCCGCGGGTCGGCCACGATAAGTTTGGTCCGGCCCGAGAGGACGGCCCGCTTGATGGCGGCGCCGATGATGGGGTGGCACTCGGTGGTGTTCGAGCCGATGACGAAGATGGCATCGGCCAGTTCGAACTCGTCAATGGCGTTGGTCATGGCGCCCGAGCCGAACGCCCGTGCGAGGCCCGCCACCGTCGACGCGTGGCACAGCCGCGCGCAGTGGTCCACGTTGTTCGTGCCCACGACGGCGCGGATGAACTTCTGCATCAGGTAATTCTCTTCGTTGGTGGTCTTGGCCGACGACAGGCCGCCGACGGCGTCGGGCCCGGCCGCCTGGCGAATCGCCGCGAGGCGCGACGCCACGAGGTCGAGCGCCTCGTCCCATGTGGCGGGGACGAGTTGGCCGTCCTTTCGGACGAGCGGCCGGGTGAGACGTTCCTCGTGGCCGACGAAATCGGTTCCGAAACGGCCTTTGACGCACAACAGGCCCTTCGAGACGCCCAGGCCCGCCTGGCCCGTGATGCTGACGATGCGGCCGTTGTGGATGTTCAGCACGAGGGTGCACCCGCACCCGCAGTACGGGCAGATGGTGGGCACCTGCTCGAATTCCCACGTGCGTCCGCGGCCCTCGGTGCCGGCGGCGTAGAGGGCCCCCGTGGGGCAGACGTCGATGCAGTTGCCGCACTCGGCGCAAGGCCCCTCGTCGCGCGGGAGGCCGGGCGGCAGGGCGATGCGGGTCTCGAACCCGCGGCCGAGGAAGTCGATGGCCCCGGAGGCCTGGACCTCGTGGCACACCTGGACGCACCGGCCGCACAGGATGCACTTCGAGCGGTCGTACACGATGGCCGGGCCGTCGCGGACGGGGTCCGGCGCAACGGCCCCGCTGGCGAACCGGGATTGCTTCACGCCGTACTCATAGGCATACTTCTGGAGGTCGCACGCGCCCGCCTTCTCGCACGTCAGGCAGTCGTGCGGATGGTCCGACAGCAGCAGTTCCAGCAGCAGCCGCCGGCGCTCGCGCAAGGCGGGCGTATCGGTCCGCACGACCATGCCGGGCGCAACCGGATGCGAGCACGACGGCACGGGCGCGCCCCGGCCGTCCACTTCCACGAGGCACAGGCGGCACGAACCGGTCGGCTCAAGGCCCAGCGCGGGGTCGTAACACAGGTGCGGGATGTCGATGCCCAGGCGCCGCGCGGCCGCGAAGACGGTGGTCCCCGGAGGCACCGACACCTCGCGGCCGTCGATGGTCAGCGTAACGGTGTCCGGCATCCTAAGGTCCTTTGGCCTTTCCCGTCGCCGTACCGGCGACGGCTAAACGGTGCACGCCGTTGTCGTTTAGCCGCGGCCGGCACGGCCGCGTGTACCGGCGACGGTTAAACGGTTCGGGGCTATTCCTCGAGGTCGCAGCGGAGGCACCGGTGGGCCTCGTTGCAGGCGTCGTCGGAGGAGTAACCCATGACGACCTCCTCGAAGTTCTGCTTGCGTCGAAAGAGCGGCAGCGTTTCGACGCGGTGCCGCGGCCGGGAGGCGCGGATTTCGTCGGGCCGGCACGGCGCGGCCCAGCCGTGGTCGATGGGCAGTTCGCCCTTGCCGCCCAGGAAGCGGTCGATGGCCATGGCGGCCCGCTGGCCGGCGGCAATCGCGTCGACGATGGTCGCAGGGCCGGTCACGGCGTCGCCGCCGGCGAACACGTCGACGCCCTCCGGGCTGCGCGTCACGGGGTCGCCCGTCACGGCGTCGCCTCCGGCGAACACGTCGCCGCCGTCGGTGCGGAGGGTGGCCGGGTCGACCTTCAGGCGACCGTTGGCCACGAGCACGCGGTCATCGCCCATGGCCAGGCTCAGGTCGGGGTACTGGCCGACGGCGGCGATGACCCACTCGGTCTGAAGCGTGAACTCCGAGCCCGGCACCGGCACGGGCCGGCGTCGGCCGCTCTCGTCGGCGTTGCCGAGTTCCATGCGGACGCACCGCACGGCCCGGACGCGCCCGTCGCCCTGAATCCCGGTAACCGCGGCGAGGAAGTGGAACTGGACGCCCTCGACCATGGCGTCGTGGATTTCGTCGCGGGTGGCGGGCATCTCGTCGGCCGTGCGGCGGTAGAGGATGGTGACCGTGTCGGCCCCCAGTCGCAGCGCCGCCCGGGCCGAGTCGATGGCGGCGTTGCCTCCGCCGATGACGATGACGCGGCCCGTGACCTTGCGGAGTTGGTCGAGCGAGACCTGTCTCAGAAACCCCAGGGCGTCCAGGACGCCCTCGAGGTCCTCGCCGGGCACCCCCAACTTGCCACCCTTGTGGGCGCCGACGGCTATGAAGGTGGCGTCGAAGCCCTCGCGGCGCAGTTCCTGGATCGAGCCGATACGACGGCCGGTGACGATGGTGACGCCGGCCCGGCGGATGTAGTCGATGTCGTGCAGCAGGGCGTCCTGCGGCAGGCGGTACTTGGGAATGCCCACCGCCAGCATGCCGCCGACGGTGTCGAGGGCCTCAAAGACCGTGACGTCGCGCCCGGCCAGCGCCAGGAAGTAGGCGGCCGTCAGTCCGGCCGGGCCGGAGCCCACCACGGCGACGCGGCCGTGGCGCGGGCCGCGCCACTTCAGCGCCGGGTCGGGCGTCTCGGGTTCCCAGTCGGCGATGAACCGCTTGAGTTGCCGGATGGCCACGGGGTCGTCGGTGTCGCCGCGGCGGCAGAACGTTTCGCACGGGTGGTGGCACGCCCGGCCGCAGACCGACGGGAAGGGGTTGCGGCGGCGGATGACCTCCAGGGCCCCGGCAAAGCGGCCCTCGGCGATGAGCGCGACGTACTCGGGCACGTTCACGTGGGCCGGACACGCGCTGGAGCAGGCCGTGGGGGCCAGGGCCTCGCAGGCGTGCGACGGGCACCGCTGCTCGCGAATGTGGACCTCGTACTCGCCGCGGAAATGGCGCAGCGTCGAGAGGACCGGGTTCGGCGCCGTCTGACCCAGGCCGCACAGCGACGTCTCGCGGATCATCTCGCCGAGTTCCTGGAGGAGGTCGAGGTCCTGCATGCGTCCTTCGCCGCGGCAGATGCGTTCCAGAATTTCGAGCATCCGGCGGGTGCCCACGCGGCACGGGGCGCATTTGCCGCACGATTCCTTCTGGCAGAAGTCGGTGAAGAACCGGGCGATGTCGACCATGCAGGTGGCCTCGTCCATGACGATGAGGCCGCCGGAACCCATGATGGCGCCGACCTCCTTGACCGAGTCGTAGTCGATGGCCAGGTCGAGGTACCGCGCCGGGACGCATCCGCCCGATGGCCCGCCCATCTGGGCGGCCTTGAACTTGCGTCCGCGCGGAATGCCGCCGCCGATGTCGTACACGATCTGGCGCAGGGTCGTGCCCATGGGCACTTCCACCAGGCCGGTGGCGCGGACGGTGCCGGCCAGGGCGAAAATCTTGGTGCCCTTCGAGCCCTCGGTGCCGATGGCGGCGTACGCCGGGGCGCCGTCGGCCAGGATGCGAGGCACGTTGGCCCAGGTCTCGACGTTATTGATGTTGGTGGGCTTGGCGTGCAGGCCGCTCTGGGCGGGGAAGGGCGGCCGCGGGCGCGGCATGCCGCGCTGGCCCTCGACCGAGGCGATCAGGGCCGTCTCCTCGCCGCAGACGAACGCCCCGGCGCCCTTGCGGATCTCGATGTCGAAGTCCAGACCCGTGCCGAGGATGTCGTTGCCCAGCAGGCCGGCCTCCCGCGCCTGGGCCAACGCCAGGTCGGTGTGTTCGATGGCGATGGGGTACTCGGCCCGCACATAGATGACTCCGTGCGAGGCGCCGATGGCGTAGGCGCCGATAATCATGCCCTCGATGATCAGGTGCGGGTCGCCCTCCAGGACGGCCCGGTCCATGAAGGCGCCGGGGTCGCCCTCGTCGGCGTTGCAGATGACGACCTTGGGCTCGCCGGGTGCCTGCCGGCAGAGTTGCCACTTGCGGCCGGTGGGGAAGCCCGCACCGCCTCGCCCGCGGAGACCGGCACCCAGGACTTCACCGATGACGTCCTCGGGGGTCATCTCGCCCAGGGCCTTGGCGGCGGCCGCGTACCCGCCGCGCGCCACGTAGTCTTCCAGGTCCACCGGGTCGAGGATGCCGTTGAGGCGGAACACGTGGCGCGTCTGTCCGGCGTAGAAGGGCAACTCGTGGTCGTATGCCATCCGCTCGCCGGTGGCCGGGTCGACGTAGAGCAGCTCGGTGATGACCTCGCCTCCGAGGACCGTCTTCTCGACGATCTCGGCGACGTGGGCGACCTCGACGTTGGGGTAAAAGACGCCGTCGGGCAGGATGACGACCACGGGGCCCTTCTCGCAGAAACCGTGACAGCCGGTCCGCTTGACGGGAATGCGGTCGGCGACGCCGCAACGTGCCAGTTCTTCCCGGAACGCCTTCTCGACGTCGGCCGACCCGAAGGCGCTGCACCCGGTGCCGCCGCAGATCGTGACGACCTGCTGTTTCGGGTCGAGGGCGTCGGCGAGACCTCGCTGCCACTGGCGAAACGCGTTGATGGACGCAAGGCGTGTCATCCGTCGGCACCCCCCTCCTCGGACTCGGCCGCGATGATTCGGGCGAGGACCTGCTCGATGCGTTGCGGGGTGACCTTGCCGTAGTACGTGCCGTCGACGACTGCCACGGGCGACAGCGCGCAAGCCCCGAGGCAGGCGACCGTCTCGAAGGAGAACATCATGTCGTCGGAGGTCTCGCCGTCGCGGAGGCCGAGCGTGTTGCCGATGGCCTGGATGACCCGCTTGCCGCCGCGCACGTGACAGGCCGTGCCACGGCAGCAGCGGACCGTGTGCTTGCCGCGCGGCTCGGTGTAGAACTGGGCGTAAAAACTGACGACGCCCCAGACGCGGCTCAAGGGGATGCGCATGCGACGGGCGACCCGCTCGATCGCCGACGCCGGCAGCCAGCCGAACTCCTCTTGCACGTCCTGGAGGACGCCGATGAGATTCGACGCGGGCGAGACGCCCAGCGCGTCCACCAGGGCCGCCACCTCGGCCTCGGACGGTCCGGCGGCGGATCGTTTTGCGTGGGCAGCAGACGTGTCGGCCATCGGTTCGTGCGCCTCGCTTCGCCCCAACGGTGCGCGGCTGCGGGTCGCGACCTGACGGAGTATAGGCGCCATCCTTCCCGAGAGCAAGAGAACGTACCGGCGCACGCCAAACCTGACGCGCCGTCGTTTAGCCGCGGCCGGTACGGCCGTGGGCAGCGGCGGTGGGGGCTCGACGACCACACCTCGTCGCCGTGCCGGCGACGGCTAAACGCAGCGCGGCAACTTTACTCTCCGGCGGCCGCGCGTTATGGTGGCTCCGGTTTGGGCCGGGGCCGGGCATCATGTAGGGCGGGGCACCGCCCCGCCTTTTCGGCCGCGGCACCGGTTGAACCACGTGTCCAGTTACGGGAGGTGCGAACGATGCGTTATCACGCGAAGGTGTTGACGGTGGCCGCGGTGGTTGTGGCGGCCGTGGTCGGCGGGGCCTTGCTGGCGCCGGCCGAGGAGACGGGGGGCGGGAAGATCCGCATCCTCCTCATCCAGGGCGGCGGACACGACTGGAAGGCACACTTCCAGATCCTGGTCGACCTCCTCGCCAAGACCGGCGACTTCGAGGTCGCTCAGACCGAGGACCTCGACGACCTGAAGGCCGACCGCATCGGCAAGTACAACATCGTCCTCTTCTACGGGTCGGGCCAGGACTTCGCGGACGCCGAGCAGGAGAAGGGCCTGTGCGATTTTGTGCGCGGCGGCGGGGCGTACGCCGGCATCCATTCGGCCACCGACTCGTTCAAGAAGTCCGACGCGTACTGGGAACTGGTGGGCGGTCGGTTTGCCGGTCACGGCGGCGGCAAGTTTCCCGTCATCATCCACGACAAGGACCACCCCATCACGGCGCCGCTGGAGGACTTCGAGATCCAGGACGAGACCTACAGCCACCACTATCACAAGAACCTCATCATGCGGAGCCTCATCCACATGAACCGCGGCGACGAGCGGCAGAGCATGGGCTGGGTCCGCCAGTATGGCAAGGGCCGCATGTTCTACACCTCGCTCGGCCACGGCCGCGAGGCCTGGACCAACCCGCACTTCCAGCGCCTGGTGGTGCGCGGCCTGTATTGGGCAGCCGGGCGCGAGCCGAAGGACCCCAAGCCGTAGGGCAGGGGGCGCTAATCCGACTCGGCCAGGGCGGCCAGGATGGCCTGGACGTCGATGTGGTCGTGGACGAGTTGCTGGGCGGCGGCGATCTTGTCGGGGTCCTCGACGCGGATCTTGAATCGCATGCCCTTGAGTTTCGACGCGACCGAGTAGGTGTCCTCTTCCGAGAGGATCACCGGAACGCCGGCCGCCTTGAGCGTGCCGAGTGCACCGGCGTCCGCGGGAAGCCCTTGGGGCCCGCGTTGGCCGCGGGATGCCTTGGCCGCGGGATGCCCTCGAAGCCCGTGTTAGCCGCGGGATGCCCTTGGGGCCCTGTTAGCCGCGGGGCTTGCCCCGCGCGGCCGCATTCCCCGCCCCATCATACACTTTGATAAAACGCCCTTCCGCCGTGGGGCCGGAAATGGGCGTTTTGCAAGGCCCCAACGCCGTTTTCGGCGCGCCAGGGTCGATTTGGCCTCGTCTTGGTAAGATAGGCAAGGGGAAACGCGCGGTTTTTGATCGCTTTTTTCGATTTTTGATCGGAACGCGCCGGAATCGGTCGTTTTCGACTCCCGTTTGACCGTAAATGGACTGGCCTCAATATATACTAAAGCGTGGAAGGCAGGCTTGAGGCCAGAGGCTGGAGGCTAGAGGTAAAGGCTGGAAGCCTGTGGTCTGTAGCCTGAAGCCTGAAGCCTCTAGCCTGTAATCCCATGAAAGGCTGCCCCCAACCAGGTAGTCTCTTGGGGGTCGTTAAACCCCGGGACAGGAAGGAGGCAGCCATGAAGAAGCGGTATGGGAGTGTAGCGTATGGCGGGATGGACGTCCACCGGAAGTTC
>DATKZB010000326.1:0-14735 GCA_035528235.1 Phycisphaerae bacterium | reverse complement strand
CGAGCGGTTGTTGATCTCGCCCAGCGCCAGCACACCCACGCCGCTGCCGGTCACGGCCATGAGTGCCCAGTCGAGGCCGGCCCGCGTCGCGACGGCCACCAGCAGCACGAGCGTCCACACGGTCGCCAAGGCGAACGTCTCGGTGTAGGCGATCACGATAATCATCCCCGCCGTCATGACGAGGAAGGTAGCGACCGCGCTCGGCCCGGCTGCCGTGCCGCCGGCCTGGGCCGCCACTTTCGACAGGCCCACGACCGTCAGCGCGAGGACGGTCAGCATGAGGCTGCGCGGCACGCTACGGCCGACGCTCGGCTGGGCCCGCGCCGTACAACCGACCTGGAGGAAGATGAGGACGGCCAGGACCACCGCGGCCCCCACCCAGGCCAGGGTCTTGCGCATCCACCCCAGCCGGACGAGGTACGCCTCCTGTTCCTGCTTGAGGACCTGTCGGTCGGCCTCGGTAATCTCTGTGCCAGCCTCGACGAGCGTCGTGCGGGCCTTGCGCAGGATCGGAACGGGCTGCACCTTGCGTTTGACGTCGGCCCGGGCGTTCTCGGTCTTGGCCTGGTCGTAGACGAGTGTCGGCCCGACCTGGGGCGCCATGGTCACGGCCAGCAGGCCCACGCCGGACCCGCGGAAGATGGGTTGGAGTTGCGGGTCGATGAGCCGTTCGATCCGCGACTGGATGCGGTCGGTCTGGGTGACGGTGGTGACTTTCTCGAGCGGGAGTTCCTGGTCGCCTTCAGGCAGTTGGACGACGATCCTGGCGGTGGGCTCTTCGAGGATAGGCGCCGTGTCGGGCGAGAGGCCGGCGGGGAGTTTTTTGCGCAGGTCGCGGAACCGGGCGATGCGGGCCGACGCCCGCTGGTAGTCCTCTTCGCGAACGATCGCCAGGCTGAGCGGCTCGGCCAACGCCGCCGTGGCCTGGGTGACGGCCGCCTTGACGGTCGCCAGGTTCACCCCGGCCTGGCCGAGCGCCGCTTTGACGGCGGCGAACATCTCGGCGCCGACCTTCCAGGCGTCGCGCGACGCGGCGGGCACTTCCTCGAGCGTCTTGGCTTTGGCGACGTCGCCGACCAGCGCCAGCAGGCTCTCGCGCAGGGCAATCGCCTGCCTGGCGTCCGGGCTGTACAGGCCGGGCACCTGCAGCAGGGCCGTCAGTTCGCGCACGTCGCTGGTGACCTGGTGATCGATGTATTCGAAATCGACGCGCGACAGGATGGGGTGCACGGTCCGCTCGCCCTTGCGGAAGGCCAGGGGCGGCTCCGGCATCTCGACGATGAGCAGCATGCCGGCCAGGAAGGCGAGCAGGATGGCCAACTGCCAGCGGACCTGGGAGGACTTCAGGTGGCCGTACCAGGGCAGTTGTCCCTCGGCGTGCAGACGGTCGACGCGTCTGGGTCTGGCGCGTTTTCGGTTCCACAGGGCCATGGGGTCAGTCCTGGCTTGCGGGTTCGGTTCGGGCCCGGCGGCGGGCCTTGCGGGGCGAACGGTCCTCACTGCCCGGCTCGCCCTGCTCGTAAGCGTCGACGATCTCCTGGACCAGCCGATGCCGCACGATGTCGCCCCGGGTCAGTTCCACGCGGACGATGCCGTCGATGCCGGCGAGTTTTTCGCAGGCGTCCACCAGGCCGCTCTTTCGGCCTTCCTCGAGGTCGACCTGGGTGATGTCTCCGGTAACGACCATCTTAGAGCGCATGCCCATGCGCGTCAGGAACATTTTCATCTGGGCGGTGGTCGAGTTCTGGGCCTCGTCCAGGATGATGTAGGCGTCGTTCAGGGTCCGGCCCCGCATGTACGCCAGGGGGATGACCTCGATGCCGTCGGTCTCGATGTAGGCCTGGACCTGCTTGAAGCCCATCATGTCGTGGAGGGCGTCGAGAAGCGGCCTCAGGTACGGGTTGACCTTGGCCTCCAGGTCGCCCGGCAGGAAGCCCAGTTTTTCGCCCGCCTCCACGGCCGGCCGCACCAGGACGATCCGCTTGATCTCGCCCTTCTTCAGGGCCTGGACGGCCATGGCCACGGCCAGGTACGTTTTGCCGCTGCCGGCCGGGCCGATGCAGAACACCAGGTCGTTCTTCTCAATGGCCTGGCAATAGTGCAGTTGCCCGGGCGTTTGGGGCCGCACGGGCCGGCCCGTCGTGTAGACCTCGATGGTCTGGAGCGAAGGCGTGCGGCCGCTGCGGCCGACCGTATCGACGATCTGCTGGACTTCGCGCTCGGTGATGATCTGGCCGTCGTCGGCCATCCGCATCAGTTCCTCGAGGACGGTCTGGGTGTACCGGACGGCCTGGGCGGACCCGGACACGTGGATTTCGCCTCCCCGTGCCGCCAGCTGCACCGCGAAGGCACCGCGAATGAGCCGCAGGTGTCTGTCGCGGGGGCCGAACACGAGGTGCCGGCGCGCGTCGCTCTGCAATGTGAACGTTCGTTCCATAGGGGTCCATGGCTGCCGTGACGGCCGGCGACCAGCCGTCTATTATGCCCCTGCGGCCGGCTCGGTCAATACCACAAGCAGCAGGTAGGCCACGGGACTGGCGGACAGCATGGAATCCAGAATGTCGAGCGCGCCGCCGAAACCGGGTATGCGACCGCTGTCTTTCACGCCGCAGGCCCGCTTCATGAGGCTCTCGGCCAAGTCTCCCAGCACGCCGCTGATGCTGACGGCCGCGCCGAACACCAGCATCTGGTACCACGCGAAGCGTCCCAGTCCGGCGCCGATGATCACGGCCACTGCGGTGCCTGCCACGATGGCGCCGAGGAGTCCCTCCACGGTCTTCCTGGGGCTGAGTTTCGGCACGAGCGGGTGCCGGCCCAGCGACGAGCCGATGGCGTAGGCCCCGATGTCGCTCCCCTTGACCACGCCGAGCGTCAGGGCCAGGTAGAGAAGCCCTTCCATCGGGTCCTGTGCCAGAAACCGCACCTTGGCCAGGAAGACCCCCAGCAGGCCGACCGTCAGGACGACCAGCACGGTCCAGCCGACGCTGGCCAGGGCCCGCAATGGGTCGCGGTTGGCGCGTTCAACATGGAAGATCTCGGCCAGGAACGTCGTGAAGACCAGCGCGATAATCAGCAGCAGGTACAGTTCCAGGCCGTGCTTGTACAGCCAGGGCAGGATCTGCCAGGGGCGGTGGATCTCCAGCCAGGCGCTGGCCAGCATCAGGCCGACGAACACCATGCCGGTGACCGGCCGGCAGGGCAGGTTGCGACCGCGCAACATCCGAAAGAACTCCCAGCATCCGATCAGCAGGGCCCCGGCGAGAAGCACCCAGAACCCCGGCGCGATGGGTATGCCGGCCCAGTCGGCAATGGTCACGTCGCCCAACAGGATGGCGACCGTCCCGGCGATAAGGCCCGCGCCAATCGTGATGCGTGTCAGTGTGGGGTTCATGAGGTCGGCGCGTCCTTGGCCGACAGGCCACCGAAGCGGCGCTCGCGTCCGGCATAATCGCGTATCGCCTGGTGGAGGTCGGCCTCGTGGAAATCGGGCCAGCGTTTCGGGGTAACCCACAGTTCGGCGTACGACAGTTGCCAGAGCAGGAAGTTCGACAGCCGCATCTCCCCGGCCGTCCGAATCAGCAGGTCCGGGTCCGGCATGCCGGCCGTGTCGAGGGCGTCGCCGAACGTCTCGTCGGTGATGGTGGCGGGATCGAGCCCGCCGCGCGCCGCCCGTTCGGCCAGGGCGCGGGCGGCGTCGGCGATCTCGCGCCGGCTCCCGTAATTGACGGCCATGCACAGCGTAGTGCCCGTGTTGCCGGCCGATATCTCGACCGTCCGGTCGACCTCGGCCAGGACGTGCTCCGGGATGCCCTCGCGGTAGCCGATGGTGCGGAAGCGGATGTTGTTCTTCATCATGGTGGGCCGCTCGCGGCTGAGGTACTGGCCGTACAGTTCCATCAGGAAGGCGATTTCCTCGGGCGGCCGACGCCAGTTCTCGCTCGAAAAGGCGAACAGGGTCAGTTGCCCGAGACCCAGGTCCGACGCCTCCTCGGTAATCCGGGGAACGTTGTCGGCCCCGACGCGGTGCCCCTCGAACCGCGGCAGGCCGCGCTCCTGGGCCCAGCGGCCGTTGCCGTCCATGATGATGGCGATGTGCCGTGGCCACGCCTCGCGCGGCACGTCGGCGAGAAGGTCGGGGATGTAGGCAGCGTCTGCCATGGCGACTCGCTCTCGCGCCTCTCGTCGCTCGGCGCGCCTTACGAACGGAAGATCGTCTGCGCGCGGTCCGGGCCCACGCTGATGATGCGGACCGGCGCGCCCACCAGTTCCGTCACCCGGTTCACGTACGCCTTGGCCGCTGAGGGCAGGTCGTCGAACGCGCGGATGCCCGAGATGTCTTCGGGCCAGGGCGTCAGGCTCTCCAGGATCGGCTGGGCTTGCTGCAGCGCGGTCGGGTCGTCGGGAAACTCCTTGAGCGGCTTGCCGCCGACGGTGTAGCCCGTGCAGATCTTCAGTTCCGCCAGCCCGCCCAGTACGTCGAGCAGCGTGATGACGATGGCGTCGACGTGGTTCAGGCGCGCGGCGTACCGGATGGCGAAGGTATCGAGCCACCCGCAGCGGCGCGGGCGGCCGGTCGTGGTGCCGTACTCGTGGCCCTGCTCGCGGATCTGGTCGCCCAGGGCGTCCTTCAACTCCGTCGGGAAGGGGCCCTCGCCCACCCGCGTGGTGTAGGCCTTGACGACGCCCAGGATCTCGTGGATGTGCCGCGGCGAAACGCCCGTGCCCGGCCAGACCCCCGCCACCGAGGCGTTGCTGCTCGTCACGTACGGGTACGTCCCGTGGTCGATGTCCAGCAGTGTGCCCTGGGCGCCCTCGAAGAGGAGGCGTTTGCCGCCCTCGATGGCCCCGTGGAGCCAGGCGGTGGTGTCGGCGATCATGGGGGCGAGTTCGCGGCCGTAGGCGGCGTACTCGTCCCAGACGGCCGCGGCATCGAGCGGATCGGCGTCGAAGACCTTCGTGAAGACGGCGTTCTTCTGCTGGACGATCCGCTCGACCTTGGGTCGCAGGTGGTCGGGCCGGAGGAATTCGCCCATCCGGATGGCCGTCACGCGGTTGGCCTTGTCGGCGTAGGCCGGGCCGATGCCGCGAAGGGTCGTCCCGATCTTGCCCTTGCCCAGGTGCTTTTCGGAGAGGGCCTCGATCTTCTTGTGCCAGGGCCAGATGGTGTGGGCCCGGCTCGAGACGAGCAGCCGCTGCCGCAGGCCCACCGCCTTGCCCTCGTGGGTCGTGATCTCCTCCAGCAGGACCTGGGGGTCCACCACGAGGCCGCCGCCGATGACGCACGTCACGCCGGGGTAGAACAGGCCCGAGGGCACGAGGTGCAACTTGTAGGTGTCGCCCTCGAAGGCCACGGTGTGCCCGGCGTTGTTCCCGCCGTTGTACCGGATGCAGACGTCGTGCTCGGCGGCGAGGATGTCGACGATCTTGCCCTTGGCCTCATCGCCCCAGGTCAGGCCGACAATGCAGGTGTTGGTTGGAGCCTTCACGCGTCGGGTGCCTCCCACAAGTGTGCGGCGGGGTGTCCCGCCTGTGTCCGTGCGCGCGCCGGCCGGCGCAAACGACCGGCGCTTGCCCCATCCGGTGGGGCTCGCGCCGTTACGAAAACCTACAGGTCGGCCCCCCCGATAGCCAGAGAAAAACCCGTCCTGCCGCCGTCTCCCGCGGTCCTGGCCAAGCCCTGATTTTGCTCAAGGGCCCCGGGGATTGTGCCGATACATGGCGTGAGGCTGTGGGTCACCCCGCCAGTGGCGGGGACAGCCTGACTTGGGGATCCGGGACGCGGCGAACCCGGATCCTCCTTTTTTTTGTCCCCCCCCGCGCCCCCCGGCCCCGCGCCCTTCGACGTTCAATATTCCTTGTTCCTTGTTCGATATTCGCCGTTGCCGCCCGTCACGGCACGACCACGGCCTTCAGCACGCCGTCCGAGTACTCGGCCACCATGTCAAACGCCTGGACGGCCTCGTCAAGGCTGACGCGGTGCGTGATCCAACTGGTCACGTCCAACTGGCCGCTTGTGACCAGCGTAATGGCCTGCCTGGCGGCATGGCGCGACCGGCGGATGTACTGGACGGTGAGTTCCTTGCGGCGGGCCCGGTGACCGTCGAGGACGATCTCGTCTTCCTCCGGGATGCCCACCAGGCACACCCGCCCGCCGATGCCCGCCAGGTCGTACGCCTGCGGTGCCCCGGCCGCGCGGTTCGTGCACTCGAAGATCAGGTCGGCCCCGCGGCCGTCGGTCATCCGCATGGCGGTCTCGATGGGGTCGTCGCGCGTGACGTTAATCGTATCGGTGGCACCGAGTTTCCGCGCCAGCGCCAGGCGATAGTCCAGTTTGTCGGTGACGATGATGCGGCCGGCGCCGCCGACCTTCGCCATCTCCATGCACCCCAGGCCGATGGCCCCGGACCCGACGACCGCCGCCGTCTCGCCCGGGCGTACCCCCATCAGGTTCGTCGCGTGGACGCCCACCTGGAGCGGCTCCAGCATGGCCGCCTCCTCGAACGTCATCGCGTCGGGTATCGGCACGCACTGCTCGGCCTCCAGGACGGCGGACGTGCACATGAGCCCGTCGTACGGCGGCGTGGAACAGAACCGGACCGTGGGGCAGAGGTTCGGCTTGCCCGCGCGGCACCACTCGCACTGGCCGCACGAGCGGGCCGGTTCGATGGCCACCCGCTGGCCCACGGCCAAGCCCGTGACGCCGGGGCCCAGTTCGGCGATCTCGCCAGCCCCCTCGTGGCCCTGGATCATGGGGTTTCTGACGACCTGGTCGCCGATGCGGCCGTGGGTGTAGTAGTGGACGTCGGACCCGCACAGGCCGACCGCCCGGATGCGGACCTTGACCTGCCCGGGCCCCGGCGGCGGCGGTTCCGGCACGTCGTCGACCCGAAGGTCGCGGATGCCGTGCAAGACCAATGCCTTCATGCGTCGGACTCCTCTTCGCGCTCGGTGTTCGCCCGCCCCCGTGCGGGACCACGCACCCCGCCGGCGCCAGAACTGTACCACGGTCGGTGGCTCAGGACAAGGCGTGGGCGGCGGCCGGCGCGGCGTCAGTACGCGCCGTACTCGCGTGCCGCGTCGTACATGGCGACGACGTTTTCGGTGGGCGAGTTCGACTGGAGGGCGTGCGTCGGGGCCAGGCAGTACCCGCCGCCGGGCATCATGATACGGAGCGTCTCGCGGACGTTCGCGACGACGTCGGCCACGCTTCCGTACGCCACAGGCCCGGCCGTCGAGATCATGCCGTGGAATGCCAGCCGATCGCCCCAGCGCCGCTTCAGGTAGGCCGGGGCCATGTCCTTGGGCTCGGGCTGAAGCGTGTCGACGGCGGCGATGCCCATCTCGAGAAAATCGTCGAACGCCCAACTGCTCGACCCGCACGAATGGATCATGACGGGCACGCCGAACGCCTTGCCCAGGTCGACGAACCGCTGCATCCGCGGCCGGATGTGCTTGCGGAACAGCGTCAGGCTGATGAGCGGCCCGCGCTGGGTGCCCAGGTCCTCGCCGAGCCACAGCAGGTCGACGCGCCCGCGCCCCGCCTCAAGCGTCCGCCGCGTGACCTCGTGCACCACCGCCAGGCGCCGGTCGATGAGTCGCAGGCCCGCCGCCGCGTCGGTCGCCAGGTCCACGAGCACCTGTTCCATGGTCCGCAGCATACCGGTGGAGTTGATGATGTCGCCCGTACCGCCGCCGCCCGCGACGACGCAGAAATCGCCGGCCCCGCGGCACGCCTCGGCCACGGCCGCGTAGTCGAAATCGTCGGGCGATGGCAGCGGCCAGGCCTCGACCTCGTCCAGCGTGGCCCCGGCCAGCGGCCAGTCGCAATAGTCCCAGTACCCGCCGGCGGTGTGCTCGACCCAGCGGCGACGGATGCCCCAGATGTCGACCGTGCGGTCGGGGATGTCCGGGTGCAACTTCGGCCCCACGTACGGCGCGTGGACGCCGCGGAAATCGACGCCCAACGCCTGCCGCAGGCCCTCGTCGTCGATCGCGGCCAGGCCGTAGTGCGCCTTCAGCCGGGCGTCGATCTCGGGGTTGGCGATGTAGTTGACCGGCACCCGGTCGGGCGCTTCGTGTCGCAGGGCTGCATGGACGCGTTCGCGGGAAGTCATAATAAAGTGCCTAAGTGACTAAGTGCCTAAGTGCCTGAGTAACTGAGCAACGGCTTCGGCCCGCCAATCTGCAATCCGCAATCTACAATCTGCAATCAGAACTCCGTGGTGCCTGTGAACCGCAGCCCCCGCAGCCGCAGGGCGGGGACGACGCAGGGGCCGGGCACCAGGGTCAGCCGGCGCGAGAGGCCGTCGATCCGCCCCAGCGCCTCCAGAACGTTCTCGGTGTACCGGAGGTTCCGCACCGGGTGGACGATGCGGCCGTCTTCGACCAGGAAGGTGCCGTCGCGGGTCATGCCCGTCAGGACGGTCCGCTTGGGGTCCAGGATGTTGGTGTAATGGAACCGCGTGATGAGGAGGCCGCGCTTCAACTCGCCCACCAGCCGCCGCTCGCTCGACTCGCCGCCCCTCATGAAGAGGTTCAGCGGCAGGCACTCGTACCCCGACGATGCCGGCAGGGCGCTGCCGGTCGAGGTGCGTTTCCCCAGCAGCCGGGCGCGGTAATGGTTCGTCCCGACGGCCTTCACGACGCCGCGGTCGATGAGCGTCAGCCGCCGCTTCGGCATGCCCTCGTAGTCGAACGGCTGCGGCAGCGTCCGACGGTCGAGGGCGTTGTCCCAGATGGTCACCTGCGGGCCCGTGACCGCCTGGCCGAGTTTGCCAGCCAGCGGGCTGGAGCCCTCCTGGAAATCCTTGCCGCCGAAGGCGATGTACCCCAGGTACTGGACCCATTCGCCCACGGCCGCCGGCTCGAGCACCACGTCGTACCGCCCCGGTTCCAGGGGCTGCGGGCTGCGGCTGATGGAAGCCTTCAGGGCGGCCCGCTGGCCGATGCGGGTGGCGTCCAGGTCGGCCAGCCGCGTGGCCAGGCCGTCGGCGTAACCCGACCCGTCGCCGCGCGTCACGACCGTGTTGACCTCGGCCCGTGTGTGGCTGGAGGCCACCGCCACGCCCGTCGTGCTGACGATGGCCAGGCTGCTCTCGCTGGTCTCGACGGCGCCGGCGGCCTCGGCCTTCTTCTTTCGGGCGGCCGCCACAACCTCGGCCACGAAGTCGGCCCGCGCGTCGGCCGACGTGGTTGCCGTGGCGGCGTCGTACGCGCCGACGCTCTTGACGGGTCGCGGCTTCGGCAGGCCCGGCCACTTCGGGTCGGGTTCCGATGCCTCGGCGATGGCCCGGGCGGAGGCGACCGCGGCCTTCAGCGCCTCGGGCCGCAGGCTCGATGCCGTCGCGACACCCACGCGCTTGCCCATGACGAGGCGGACGATGGCCCAGACTTCCTCGGTGCCCACGTTCTGGTGGACGCAGTTGCGGCTGAAACGGGTCAGGAACTCGCGGCCCTCCGACAGGAGCACCTCGGTCTCGTCGGCGCCGGCGCCGGCGGCGACCTCGTGGCCGATCTCCAGAAGGCGTTTCTCGCGGTCGGCCGGGTTCATGCCTTGACTCCTACCTGGACGCTGCGGAACCGGGCCGGGGCCACGCCGTGTCCGACCCGGGCGGTCTGGCCGGGCTGGCCCTTGCCGCAATTGGGCGTCCCCCACAGTTGCCACGCCTCGGGGCCACAGACGGCGTCGCACGAGCCCCAGAACTGGGGCGTGATGCCGGTGTACGTGGCGTTCTTGTACGTCTGCCCCAGGCGTCCGCCCTTGATGTCGCGGCACATCTCGGTGCCGAACTGGAAGTTGAGGCGCTTGTTGTCGATCGACCACGACTTGTTGGTGAGCATCAGCAGGCCGTCGCCAGTGTCGGCGACGAGATCCGCCAGGCTCCCCGCCTGGCCGGGCAGCAGGTTGACGTTGGTCATGCGGATGAGGGGGATGCGGTGCCAACCGCTGGCCCGCATCGCGCCGCTCGATGTCCGGCCGATGGCCGGGGCCGTCTCGCGGCTCGAGAGGTACCCCACGAAACGGCCGGCCTCGACGATCGGCGTCCGCTGGGCCGCCGCGCCCTCGTCGTCGTAGCCGAAGGTCCCCAGGCCGCCGGGCGAGGTGGCGTCGGCCACGATGGTGACCTGCGGCGAGCCGTACTGGAACGTCCCGAGTTTCTCGATCGTCAGGAACGAGTCGCCCGCGTATGCGATCTCCATGCCCAGGACGCGGTCGAGTTCAATCGGGTGCCCGCACGACTCGTGGACCTGCAGGGCCAGTTGGCCGCCGTCGAGGAGGATAGTCCGCCGGCCCTCGGGGCAGGGCGGGGCGGTCAGCAGGGCCTCGGCCTCCTCGGCCACGCGCGGGGCCTGGCCCACCAGGTCCATCGCCTCGACGTACTCGTACCCGGCCGTGGCAAAGTTGCCGCGGAAACTGTTCGGGTACGACCGGACCTGGAGGTCGTCGCCCGAGATGGCCGTGGCGGCAATGCCGCCGCCCGTCTGCACGATGTGCTGCTCGATGCGGGCCCCCTCGGTGGAGGCGAAGTGCTGACGCGTGTCGTACGCGGCGAAGAACGCCTGGGCCAGTTTCAGGTTCGGGCCTTTCATGGCCTCGGACGCCCGCACCAGCAGGTCCAGCGTCTCTTCGAGCGGCACGTCGAACGGCGGCCGCACGTGCGGCGTCTCGTAACGGGCCGTCACGGCCTCGACCGGTGCCAGCACGACCGGCTTGTCCTGGAGGCGGGCGCCGGCCCGGGCGATGGCCACCGCCTGCCGCACCACGTCCTCGACGGCCGATTCCTCCAGGCGGTGCGTGCCGAAGAACCCCCACGCCCCGTCCACGATGACGCGGATGCCGAAGCCGGCCGACTCGCTCCGCGCGATGTGCTCCGGCCGACCGTTCTTGACGGCCAGCGACTCGTGCCGGTCGTGGCGGACGCGGACGTCGCCGTACGACGCCCCCGCCTGCTGTATCAACGCGACTGCCCGTTCCAGGAGCGTTTTCACGCCGCTCCTCCTTTCTCTCTGATGGTGCGGCCGAGTATAGGCGGGGCCCCGCGGCCGGACAAGACAGATTTGCGCCGGCTCGGCGGGGCGGCGGCCGGGCGCTTCCGTTTTCATCCAGCGCTGGCTTGTCAACGGCCGATGGAAACGGTGATGGGCCCGTGGGGCCGGCGTGGAGAGTCTGCGCGATGCTGACGGCACAAACGACAACCTGGCTGGTGCTGGAGCCGGTCATCCCGCCGACGTGGGCGGCGGTGATGGCGCTGGCCCTGGCCGTCGTCGTCGTGGCCGGGGCCCGCCGTTGGCCCCTGGCCGGAAAGCGGTGGTGGGTGCTGGTCGTCCTGCGGTTGCTCGTGGTGGTGGCGGTGGCGTGCCTCATGCTCCGGCCCGAGGTTCGCTGGCAGGGACGCCGGGCGGTTCGCGGCGAGGTGGTCGTCCTGCTCGATGCCTCGCGCAGCATGGGTATCCGCGACGCCGTCGCGGCCGACGGCAGTCCGGTGGCCCGAAGCGACGCTGTCCGCGACGCCTTCTCGGCGGCCGCCGGATCCTACACCGCCCTGGCCGACCGTGCGGCCGTCGGCGCGTACGCCTTCGGCACGCACGTGCGACCCAGCCAGGGGTTTGCCGTGACACCGACCGATGCGCGGACCGACATCGCCGAGGCGCTGGACTTCGTCCGCGAGAAGACATCCGACCCCTTCTCGGCGCCGTCGGCGGTGGTCCTCTTGTCGGACGGGTGCGAGAACCGCTCGCAAGGCGCGGCAACCGAGGCGGCGCAGCGGCTGGCCGAAGGCGGCGTCAAGGTCCACGCGGTGGCCGTGGGCGCCGGCGTGCCGACCGACGGCATCCGCGACGTGACCGTCCGCGACCTGCGGGCCCCCGAACGCGTCTTCGTCGGCAACCGGGCCGACGTCCGGGCGGTCGTCGCCACGCTCGGTCTGGCGGGCAAGACCGTCGAGGCCGTGCTGTCGGTCGACGGCCGGGAGGTGGCCCGCCGCCGTCTGACGCCCGACGCCGACCGGACGGCGCACGAAATCGTGTTCACCCCCGTGCTGGGCAGCACGGGCATGGCGCCCCTGGTCGTGGCGGTTGCCCCGTTGCCGGGCGAACTCATCGCCACGAACAACCGGGCCGAGACGCTGGTCCTCGTCGAAGAGGGTGGCATCCGCGTGCTCTACCTCGACGGCCGCCTGCACCCCGAGGGCAAGTACCTGGCCCGCGTGCTCGCCGAGGCCAAGGAGGTGAACCTGGAGCGCCGCATCCTCGTCGGCGCCAGCGCCGATGCCGCCGCTCCCACGCCGGCCGACCTCGACGCCTTCGACGTCGTCATCCTGGGCGACCTGCCCGCGTCGGGCCTGGCGCCCGAGACCGTGGCGCGGATGGTCGAGCGGGCCCGCCAGGGAGGCCTTTCGATCCTGACGCTGGGCGGCCTGGCGGCCTACGGCGCCGGCGGCTGGGCCGGCACGCCGCTGGCCGAGGTCCTGCCCTTTGCCATCCGGCCCGGCGACGGCCAAGTGGCGGGGCCCATCCGTTTCACCCCGACGGCCGCGGGCGCGGTCCATTTCGTCTTCACCGACGGCGGGCCCGGCGGCCGCGCGATTGACTTCGACGCCCTGCCGCCCCTCTCGGGCGCCAGCGCCGTGGGCGACCTGCATCCGACCGCGCGGTTGCTGGCCCAGTCGGCGGAGGGGGCGGCGCTGCTGGCGGTCCGCGAACTGGGCCAATCCCGCGTCGCCGGCCTGACCGTCGATACGACGTGGCAATGGGCGCTCGCGCCGGCCGGCACGGGTGCGGCCGAGGTCCACCGACGGCTGTGGCGCGGGCTCGTCCTCTGGCTGGCCGGGCGCGACGGCCGGCCGGCCGACGGTTTTTGGGTGAGGACCGACCGGGTCCGTTACGTCATCACCGACCCCGACCATCCGCCGACGGCCGAGATTGCCGTCGGCTCGCCGGGCGGCCCCCTGCCGCGCGCCCGGCTGACCGGGCCGGTCGCGTCGGACGTGCCGCTCGCGCCCGCCGACGCCCGGCCGGGGCAGGCCCCCGCGCGGTGGCGGGGCACCGCTGCCCTTCGCGCCGGGGGCGTGTACACGGTGGTGGCCGAGACGACGGTCGGCGGCGAGGCCCGGCGGGCCGAGGCGCGGTTCATCGTCGAGGTGCGGGACTACGAACTGGCCGACGCCCTGGCCGACCACGACGCCCTGAGGCGGGTCGCCGAGGCCGGCGGCGGGACGTTCCGCACGCTCGACGGCCTGCCGGCCCTCATGGCGGAACTCGGCCGCCGTCCCGCGCCGTCGGCGGCGCCGGTCGAGCGGCGGCTGCCGCTCGCATCCGGCCGCGCGTTCCTGGTCGTCGTCCTGGCGCTGCTCGCCGCGGAGTGGTTTCTGAGGCGGCGGTGGCGGCTGGCGTAGTCCTGCAACGCTGCTTCGCTTTTTCGTGCCGCCTGGCGGCCTTCCTAGGCCGCCAGGAACACGCGACGAGGCCGATCGCGGCGGCCCGCCCAAGGCGGGCAGGCTCTCGGAAGGCCGCCGCGCGACATGCAGCGCTGCAAGAGTAGTCTACGGCGGATTTCGTGTTGCGGCCCGAGGTTCGCCACGTTATGATGGACCGGTCAAGCACGACCGGAAAGGGGGCTGGAGACTATGAATCCGTCACGGCGGCGTTTTCTCGGGGCGGGGCTGCAACTGGCGGCGGGTTCGGCGGCGATGGGCCTGGGCATTGACGCGATGGCGGGTGAGCCGGCTGGCGGAGGGGGCGCCGACACGGTCTACAAGGTCTACCCTATCGGCCGGGTCGAGAAGAAGGACGGCGCGGCGGCGGTCCGCGTCTTCGATAAGTACGTCCCGGGCCTCAAGGGGCTGGACGGCTGGTCGCACGTCGACGTCTTCTACTGGTTCGACCGCAACGACACGCCGCAGCAGCGGTCGGTGCTCCAGGTGCATCCTCGCGGCAAACAGTCGAACCCGCTGACGGGGGTGTTTGCGTGCCGGTCGCCCGTGCGGCCCAACCTCATCGCCCTGAGCGTGTGCAAGATCCTGGGCATCGAGGGCAACGTCCTGAAACTGGCCGACATCGACGCCTTCGACGGGACGCCCGTGCTGGACCTCAAGCCGTTCATCCCGCCCGACGAACCGCGGCAGGGCGTGAAGGTGCCCGACTGGGCGCGGGGCGGACCGGGCCGGGGCCGGTGACCGTCCGAGACGCCTGCTGCCTGCACGCCTGTGCGGGCGTGGCCGTTTTTTGCGGCGAGCGTATCCCTTGGCCGCGCAGGCGTTTCCCCGCCGTAGGCGGGGTTGATCTGTAGCCACGGGCGCGAGCCCGTGGTAGGCGTGCAAGACGCAGCGCTGTGTCGTTTTGCTTTTAAGCCCCGTCCGGGGCGCCTGATCTCAGGCGCCCCTGACGGGGCTTGAAACAAAGAGGGGGTGGGACTCTCGATTCCACGGGCTCGCGCCCGTGGCTACAGACTAGCCGCCCCTGACGGGGCTGCCACAAAATGCGGTCACACCCAAGCCGCCGGAGCGGCCGTCTTTTTTTTGACATCCCGCGCCGGCCGTGTACAATCGCTGGTGGCGTCACTCGAACCGATAACCAGGGTCTTCGCAGTCTGCCATGGAGGAGAGAAAAATGTCCAAGCGAGTTCTTACGGTCGGCCTCGTCGGCGGCGGCGGCGGGGCGTTCATCGTCAACCCGCACCAGAAGGCGATTCACATGGACGGCACCCGGCGGGTCGTCTGTGGGGCGCTGCACCCCAA
>DATKZB010000325.1:0-10425 GCA_035528235.1 Phycisphaerae bacterium | reverse complement strand
ATGTTCAAGGCGGCGTGGGCATGCCACCCGGCGATCCCTCATTAGTCGGTTGACAGAGCAGTAGGCGCGGGCGTCGAGCCCGGCGTTCGAGGTCCCGGCGACGGCACCGCCCGCCGTCGTTGACACGCCCCGGCGCCGCTGCTATGCTTCGCGCGACTTCTCGATAGGGGTCTTGCGAGCGCATGGCGCGGACATCGGCCAACACGATGAGCCGGGCGGACCGGACCAAGATCGCCCTCTTCGCGCTGATGGTCGCCGCCATTCCGCTGTACCTGGTGTCGAACTGGGTGCTGGCCCGGCTCGAGGCGTTCTTCCTGACGGCCCGGGCCCAACTGTTCGGCCAGGTGCTGGTGGCCATTCTGCTGGAGGCGTTTCCGTTCGTCCTGGTGGGCTCGATCGTCTCGGGGCTGGTCGAGGTGCTCGTGCCGCCGGAGCGTCTCGCGCGGCTGATTCCGCGGCGGCTGTGGCTACGGCTGCTGCTGGCGGCGGGGGCGGGGGTCGTGTTTCCGGTGTGCGAGTGCGGCATCGTGCCGGTGGCGCGGCGGCTGATGCGCAAGGGCCTGCCCGTCGAGATGGCGCTGGTCTTCATGCTGGCCGGGCCCATCGTCAACCCCACGGTCATCGCCTCGACGGCGGTGGCGTTTATGGGCCAGGGCCTCTCGCTCGCCATGACGGTCGCCCGGGTCGCGTGCGGCGTGGCGGTGGCGTTGGCAGTGGGCCTGGTTGCCTGGCGGTGGTTCGGCAAGTCCGCCGCCGCGGAGACCGCGCCCGCCACCGGGGCCGCGAGCACCGGCGGCACCGCCGTCCTGCCGAACATCCTGACCCACGTCGTCCACGATTTCCTTCTGCTGGGCGGGTACCTGTTGCTGGGGAGTTTCATCGCCGCGGCGCTCCAGGCCTTCGTGCCGCGCGACCTGCTCGTCTCGGTCGGATCGAAACCCGTCCTGGCCAGCGCCGCCATGATGCTCATGGCGTTCCTCCTGAACCTGTGCAGCGAGGCCGACGCCTTCGTGGCCGCGGCCATGGCGCAGTTCTCGTTTGCAGGCCGCCTGGCGTTTCTCGTGTTCGGCCCGATGCTCGACGTGAAACTGGTGGCGATGTACCTGGGGGCGTTCCCGAAGCGGATGCTGGTGGCCGTGCTGCTTCTCGTGCCGCCCCTGTGCCTGGTCGCGTGCGAACTGGCCGGATGGTTGCACGGCGTGCTGGCGGGGTGAGGCCCGCCGGTCGAGGAGACCCGGAGAGCGTAGCGATGGACCATGACGAGATAGACCACGCGGACCACCCGCATGGGACGATCCTCTCGTGGTGGGAACTCTGGCCGATGCTGGCCTGGGGGGCCTACACGCTGTACCTGTACGCCACGGGGCGGATCTTCTTCCTCCTCCAGAGCGTCTACGGTCACATGGCGGCGGCGGGTGGGGCGGTGCTGTTGGTCGCGTTCGCCTACGGCTGGTTTCTGCGGTGGCGGGGGATGCGTCGCGAGCGGGAAGCGGTGCATGCCGGTTCACACCCGCCGGACCACGCGTGCGCGTGCCAGGCGTGCGCCGGCAAGGCGTCGGTCGGCCGATACGTCCGAAGCCTCGCCTTCATCGTTCCCCTGGTGATCGGGCTGACGCTGCCGAAGCGCGGCCCGAACTCGCTGGCGGCCATCCAGTGGGGCGCGGGCGACGTGGCGATGACGATCAAGTTGGCCGCCCAGCGCGAGACCGAGCGGGCCGAGTCGCGGCGCGGCTACGGGTGGGTCACGCTGGTCGGTGCGGCGCAGCGGCTGGGCGGCGGCAGCGACGGCAAGATCGGCACGATGGGCTTTGTGGCCCGCAAGAAGGACATGCCCGAGGACCAGTTCCTCGTGGTGCGGTTCATCATGTCGTGTTGCGCGGCCTGTGCCCAGCCGGTGGCCGTGCCGGTGCGATGGGCCGAGGCCAAGTCGCTCGAGAAGGACCAGTGGGTCGAGGTCTACGGGCAGGTCGACACGAAGCACCAGATCCTTGTTGCCGACGAGGTGGTGCCGATTGTCGAGCCCAAGACCCCGTACATGTGATCCGGGGGTGCGGGAGAAGATTAAACTTTTCCGCGGTCCGGACCCGATGTAACATCGGGAGTCTTTGCAGGGGGGGACGGCCCCCGGACGGGGGTCGGGCGAGGTGAGTGACTCAGGGCAGGGCCGATGAACCGCAGGGATTTCCTGAGAAACGTGGTGGCGAGCGCGGTGCCGGCGGCCGTCGGCCTGGTGGTTGCCGGCTGCCAGAAAGCCGGCTTGGTCCGCAGCCCGCCGTTGCCGTATTTCGGTCCACGCACGGGCGGCCCCAGCGCGCTGGCGCAGGCCCCCTCGGGGTCCGGGTTGGGGCAGCGCGTGGCGACCGGTCCGAGCATCTGGGTGCCGGCCGGGTCCGAGCGCCCCTGGCAGTACATCGTCCTGCACCACAGCGCGACCGACCACGGTTCGGCCGCCGTGTTCGATCGGATGCACCGCAACCACGGGTGGGACGAACTGGGGTACCATTTCGTCATCGGCAACGGCACCGAGTCGGGCAACGGCGAGGTGGAAATCGGCAGCCGCTGGCCCAAGCAGAAGCACGGGGCCCACTGCAAGGTGGCCGGTCATCCCGAGTACAACGACGTGGGGATCGGCGTGTGCCTGGTCGGCAACTTCGATGCGACGCGCCCGACGCAGGCCCAGATCGATTCCTGCGTCGAGGTGGTCCAGTTTCTGAAAGACCGTTACCGGGTTCCTCGCGGCCGCATGTACGGCCACGGGCAACTCAAGCCCACGGCATGCCCGGGCCGGAACTTCCCGTACGACGAGATCTACAGCCGCCTCGCGTAGCGTGCCCCCGCCGTCTCTTGCCGCATCATCCAGCGCCCGTGCCCGGCTACGCCTCCAGGTTGAGCCGCTCAAGTTCCTGCGGCGCGAGGGCGATGGCGAGCGCCCCGATCGACGACCTTGTCTCCGACAGTTGCCGCGGGCCGATGAGCGGAAACGTCGGGAACGGCTGGCACAGGACGTACGCCAGGGCGATCTGGATGGGCTCCACGCCGCGCTGGCGGGCCAGTTCCCGGGCCCGCTCGAGACGCTTGAAGTTGTCCGGGGCGTACCAGCATCGCACGAGTTCGGCGTCGTCGCGGAAGTCGGGCGCGGCACGGGTGAAGAAGCCCCGCGCCTGGCTCGACCAGGGCATGAGCGGCATCTGGGTCTTCGTCAGCCACGCCCGCGACGCGGCGTCCGACGCGTGGATGCACCCGGCCCACACGGGGTCGACCATGCGGGCGAGGCTGAAGTTGTTCGAGACGGCCGAGAAGCCCTGGAGGCCCTTCTCGGCGGCGTAGGCGTTGGCGGCCTCGACGCGCTCGATGGCCCAGTTCGACCCGCCGAAGGCCCGTATCCGCCCGGCCTGCACGTGCTCGTTCAGGACGTCGATGAACTCGCCGACCGGCACGTCGGGGTTGTCGCGGTGCATCATGTAGATGTCGAGGTAATCCGTTCCAAGGCGGTCGAGGCTGATGAACAACTGCTCGGTCACCTTGTGCGGGTAGCAATCGGGGGTGTGGGCGCCCTTGTCGAGGATGACGACCTCGCGGCGGACGCCCCGGCTCGCGACCCAGGCGCCCAGCATCTTCTCGCACAACCCGCCGCCGTAGATGACGGAGGTGTCGAACGCGTTGCCGCCCTGCTCGAACCAGTCGTCGAACAGGACCGCCGTGTGCGGCATGCGGGTCTGGTTGTCCACACCCATGACCAGGCGCGAGATGTCCTTGTCGAGGTGGGCGATGCGGCCGTAGGTCATGCGGTGCCCGGCGCAAACCTTCAGGGGCCGGCGGTGGACGGTCGGCACGGCGCCGGGCTTCTCGGCGTCGTACACCAGGCCGATGGCCTCGCGCCAGCGGTCGAGCGTCTGCATGTTGCCCAGCGTGTCGTCCCACGACATGGCGGGCGAGGGGGCCTGGCGGGCCGCGAGGTTGGCCGCCACCGTGTCGGCCTCCAGGCCGTAGAGCCACGTGTCGGTCTCGATGACGATTTCCTCGGGCTTCTCGGCGCCGTTCTTGTGGACGAGGATTTTCGCCGAGCCGCCCTCGCGGGCCGGTATCCACGGCCAGGGGACGACGATGTGCCCCTCGCTGCCGTAAACCTCGATGGTGTTGGCCTGGTTGAGCGCGACGCCCGTGGCCACCTGGGCCAGGATGTCGCCCTCGAACTTCATCGACGCCACGGCCCACTCGTCGACGCCGGTCTCGCCCAGGTGACCGCAGCCCTTCACCTCGATGGGGTCGAGGAACGGCTTGCCGCGCGCCGCCCCGGCAATGAGCCGCGCGGCCGACACCGGGTAGCACCCCACGTCGAGGATTCCGCCGCCGCCCAGGGCGTTCTTGAAGAGGCGGCCCTCGGCGTTGAACCCGGCGTGGAAACTGAACGTGGCCTTGATGACGCGGACCTCGCCCACGGCCCCGTCGCGCACCAGGTCCACCAACCGGGCCATCTGCGGGTGGCACCGGTACATGAACGCCTCCATCAGGAAGACGCCGTGGCGCCGGGCGGCCTCGACCATGGCCATGGCCTCGGCGTGGTTCAGACCGATGGGTTTCTCGCACAGGATATGCTTGCCGGCCTCGGCGGCCTTGATGGCCCACTGGGCGTGCATGGGGTGCGGGTTGGCGATGTAGACGGCCTGGACCTCGGGGTCGGCCAGAAGGGCCTCGTACGAGCCGTGGCGGCGAGGGATGTCGAACTCGTCGGCGAAGGCGTCGGCCTTTTCCTTCGAGCGGCTGCCCACGGCCACGACGCGGCCGGTCTTGGAGTGGGCCACGCCTCGGGCGAAGGCCTTGGCGATGCCGCCGGGGGCCAGGATGCCCCACTTCAGTTTCTCGGCCATGGTCCGGGTTCTCCTGTCTGGTTTCGGGCGTCTTGCGCTTCCGGTCGGCAGCCGACCGGTTGGGCCGGCACTCTACCCCAATGGCGGCGAGGCGTTCAACGGTTTGCCGGCGAAAATGCCGGCGCGGCACGGTTGCCCTCGGCCGCGCCATGTGGTTGAATACCGTCCGGTGCCGCCCGGCGTGCCGACCGACGCCGCCGGAAAGAGGGGCCCGTGGTGAAGACCGCCGTCCTGGTCCTGTTGCTCGGCGCCGCCGTCACGGCGTCCGCCGCGGAGGGTCCGCCCATGCCGGCACTCCAGACCGCCGCCGACGTCCGCTTCGAGATGGGCGGGGCCGTTCGGGCCTACCTCGACGCCATCACCGAGCGGTGGCTGCTCAAGGTCCCCGACACCAATCCCGCCATGCTCCAGATGTTCGCCGACCGCGACAAGCAACCCTGCCGCAACCTGTTGCCGTGGTCGGGCGAGTTCGCGGGCAAGTACCTGACCGGCGCGGTCGGTGTGCTGCGCCTGACGGGCGACCAGCGGCTGCGGGCGTACCTGGCGGCGTTCGTGGACCGCCTGCTGGCGCTCCAGGACGCCGACGGGTACCTTGGCCCGTTTCCCCGCGACGCGCGCCTGACTGGCCGCGCGCCCAACGTCGACGGCACGACGTGGGACGTCTGGGGCCACTACCACGTGATGCTCGGGCTGCTCCGGTGGCACGCCGAGACGGGCGACCGGCGGGCGCTGGAGGGCGCCGCCCGGATCGGCGACCTCCTGTGCCGCACCTTCCTCGGGCCCGACAAACGGATCCTCGACGTCGGCGAACCCGACAAGAACCACGCGGCCATCCACGGGCTGTGCCTTCTGCACCGCGTGACCGGCGAGGCGCGTTACCTGACGCTGGCCAACGAGATTCTGGCCGAGTTCGCGTGCCCCGGCGCGGGCGACTACGTGCGCAGCGCCTTGGCCGGCCGTGACTTCTACCAGTGCCCCAAGCCGCGATGGGAAAGTCTGCACGCCGTCCAGGGCCTGGCCGAACTGCACTGGCTGACGGGCGACGCCGACTGCCGCAGGGCGCTCGAGCACATCTGGTGGAGCATCGTCCGGCTCGACCGCCACCCAAGCGGTGCGTTCTCGTCGGGCGAGCAGGCCCAGGGCGACCCGTACCACCCCGGCGCCGTCGAGACCTGCTGCACCGTGGCGTGGGTCGCGCTGAGCATCGACATGCTGCGCCTGACGGGCGACCCCATTGTGGCCGACGAACTCGAACTCGCCACCCTTAATGCCGTCATGGGGTACCAGGGCCGCACGGGCACGTGGGTCACCTACAACACCCCGATGGACGGGGTCCGCCAGCCGAGCACCGAGGACATCGCCTTCCAGAAACGCCCCGGCAGCGAGGAGGTCAACTGCTGTAGCGCGAACGCCCCGCGCGGCTTCGGCATGCTGGCCGACTGGGCGCTCCTGACCGACGGCCGGGGGCTCGTCCTCAACTGGTACGGCCCCTCGACGATGACGACCAGCGTGGGTGGCGTGGCGGTCGTGCTGCGGCAGCGCACCCAGTACCCGCGCCGGGGGAAGGTCGTGCTGGAGGTCTCGCCGGAGCGGCCGGCGGCGTTCCCTCTGCGTCTGCGGATACCGCACTGGTCCGGCGCGACGCACGTCGCCGTCGGGGGCAAGGCCGTGCCGGGCGTCACGCCGGGCACGTACCTGGCCATCGAGCGGCGCTGGACGCCGGGCGACACGGTCGAGATCGACCTCGACATGTCGATTCGGTACTGGGCGGGCGAGGGCCGTTGCGCGGGCCGGGCCGCCATCTACCGCGGCCCGGTGCTGCTGGCCCACGAGGGTGAGGCGCAGGCCATCGGCTTCAGCCCGCAGTGGAGGCAGTATGGCGACCTCTGGGCCGCCAACGCACCGGGTGCCACGGCCGAACACGCCTTCGAGGGTACCGGCGTCCGGTGGCTGGGCCGACGGTTCGACGATGCCGGCAGGGCCCGCGTCACGATCGACGACAGGGAGGTGGCCGTTGTGGACCAGTATGGGCCGACGCGGGGCACCCCCTTCGCGTGGGAGCGTGCGGGTCTGGGGCCGGGCCGGCACACGCTCCGGCTGACCATCCTGGACGACAAGGCGGAGGCGTCGCGCGACCGGTTCGTCAACGTCGTCGGCTTTGAGGCGCTGGGCCCCGGCGGCAAGTGGGGAGGCGGCGAGCCGGTCTTCGATGCGGCGTCGCTCGATGCCGGGCTCGTCGACGTCGAGGGCGCCGCCGGGCCGATGGTGCTGGTCGAGTGCAAGACCGCCGACGGGCGCACGGTGCGGCTGCGCGATTTCGCCACCTCGGGCGAAGACGGAAGGCGGTACGTCTCCTGGCTGCGTGTCGACAACGTCCACCCGGTCCCGTTCGCGCGCGACAATCCGCGGCGGGCGGCCTTGGGCGATGTTCCCTGAGGGAGGGTCTATGGAACACGTGCGATTGGCTAACGGCGTCTCGCTGAACCTCGTGACCGAGGGCGAGGCGCTGCTGGGCATCGGCGAGGTGCGGGCCGGCGGCGTGGCGCTTCGGAGCGGTCGCCGGCCGATGTTCGTTGAGATCCGCACGCCCGACGCCCGGCGCCTGTGCGACTGGCGCATCGAGCACCGCGAGGCGAGCGATGCCGGCCTTCGGCTGGCCCTGGCGGCCTAGGAAGGCCGCCAGGCGGGATGAAGTAGCGAAGTGGCGTTGTAGTAGTAGGCGAGGCAGGAGGCGTGGCGATGCGAACGACGGTCTTGCTTGCCGGTCTTGTACTCCTGGCGGGCTGCGGCCGCGCGGCGCCCGTGGGCGAGACCCAGGGCGAACCCGGTGTCGTGCGGCTCTTCAACGGCGTGGACCTGGCCGGCTGGCGCGTGCTCGACCAGGTGTTCTACGCCGAGCACGGCAAGGTCCACGTGGCCGACGGCCGGCTCGTCCTGGAGGCGGGCAACGACCTGACCGGCATCGCCTGGACGGGGCCGATGCCCGAGACGAACTACGAGGTTTCGCTGGAGGCCATGCGGGTCTCGGGCAGCGACTTTTTTTGCGGCATGACGTTCCCCGTGGGCACCGAGCGCTGCACCTGGATCGTCGGCGGGTGGGGCGGCACCGTGGTCGGCCTCTCGAACGTCGACGGGTACAACGCGTCCGAGAATGCGACGACCCGCCCCATGACGTTTGAGTCGGGGCGGTGGTATCGCCTGCGGCTGCGGGTGACCGACGAGCGGATCGAGGCGTTTATCGACGGCGCCCGGGTCATCGACCAGGCGCGGGCGGAGCACGCACTGGGCGTGTGGCTCCAGATGGACGACTTCCGGCCGTTCGGCCTGGCCACCTGGCGGACGTGCGGCGCCCTGCGCCACGTCACGCTGCGGCGGTATGGCGTAGCGGACACCATACCGCGCAGCGCGAAATAAGCAAGAGCCGACCCGTGGGGCAGGCCGGCCCTTGTGGTATGCGACACCTCAATGCATCAATGTCAGCGAACAGGCGCTACAGGACGGCGTCCTTGGCGGCCTTGGCGATGCGGAACTTCAGGACCGTCTTGGCCGGAATCTGGATCGTCGCGCCGGTGGCCGGGTTGCGGCCCATGCGGGCCTTGCGGTGCACGAGCACCAGTTTCCCGAGGCCGGGAACGGTGAAGCCGTTCTTGGCTTCCTTGTAGGCCAAGCCGACGAGGGCCTCGATGAAGCCGGCCACGTCTTTCTTCTTCATGCAGCACTTCTCGGCCAGGGTGGCCATGATCTGCGACTTCGTCATTGCCTTCGCCATTTTACCACGCTCCTTACTGGGGTTGACCAAGTTTCGGTTGTCTGCAGCCCGCCTGCACAAGAGGTGGGCAGTCGTTCGCCATCAGGAACCCAGGAACATGCCCCCGAGCCCTTTGTACCGGACACTAGGATAGAAAATCCCGTGCCTCCCGCAACACAAAAAAAGCCGGAAACGCGTTGATGTTGGGGCCGGGTGCCCCGGGCCGTTGGGTGCCGGGGGCCGTGTCGGGGGGCGTTTCCTGACCGTGTCCGAACGGGCGTTCGTATTGACGCTGTCGCCGTTTCCCTTATAATGGCGGGGCTTGAGCAGCGGCCGGCGCTGCTTCGTGGCGAAGGCAGTGCGGCCCGGCCTCGGAAAGGAGAGCAGCGTGTTACATTTCGATCCGCACACTCAGTCCTTCTACACGGACCTGAAACCGCATCAACTCGAGGACGTCCCGGAGCCGAACCTGTACCGGGAAATCTTCCCGTACAACCAGTTCCCCAAGATTTCGTTCACGCACGAGCGGGTGCCCACGTTCATCCCCGAGGAGACGTGGATTACCGACACGACCTTCCGCGACGGCCAGCAGGCCCGGGCGCCGTACACGGTCGGGCAGATCGTGCAACTGTACAAGTTCATGCACCGTCTGGCCGGGTCGCGCGGCCTGATCCGGGCCAGCGAGTTCTTCCTGTATTCCAAGAAGGACCGCGAGGCCGTCGAGAAGTGCTTGGAACTGGGATACGAGTACCCGGAGGTCACGGGCTGGATCCGGCCCGTCAAGAGCGATTTCAAACTCGTCAAGGAGATCGGTCTGAAGGAGACGGGCATCCTGACCTCGTGCAGCGACTACCACATCTTCCTGAAACTGCGCCGCACGCGCCGGCAGGCCCTCGACATGTACCTCGACGTCGTGAAGGCCGCCCTGGACGAAGGCATCATCCCGCGGTGCCACTTCGAGGACATCACGCGGGCCGACATCCAGGGGTTCGTCATTCCGTTCGTCGCCGAACTGATGGCCCTGGCCGAGCAGTACGAAATGCCCGTCAAGATTCGGGCGTGCGATACGCTCGGCTTCGGCGTGCCGTACGTCGGTGCCCAGTTGCCGCGCTCGGTGGCCAAGATCATCTACTGCCTCCGCCGCGAGGCCGGCGTGCCGGCCGAGTGGCTCGAATGGCACGGCCACAACGACTTCCACAAGGTGCTGGTCAATGCCACCACGGCCTGGCTCCACGGGTGCTGCGCCGCCAACGGCACGTTTCTGTCCATCGGCGAGCGGACCGGCAACCCGCCGCTGGAGGGCCTCATCGTCGAGCACGCCATGCTCTGGGGCGAGACCGAGGGCGTCGATTACTCGGTCATCACCGAAATGGCCGACTACTACCGGGCCGAGATCGGCCAGGACATCGACCCGCGCTTCCCCCTCGTCGGACGCGACTTCAACATCACCCGGGCCGGCATCCACGCCGACGGTATGCTCAAGAACGAAGAGATCTATAATCCTTTCGATACCGAGGGCATCCTGAAGCGGCCCGTCCGCATCGGCCTGACCGACAAGAGCGGCGTCGCCGGCGTCCTGGCCTGGATCGTGCGGCGGTACGAGTTGCCCGAGCCGGTGGCCAAGGACGACCCCCGTATCGTCCGGATGAACGACTGGATCCAGGCGCTCTACGAGGCCGGCCGCGTGCCCGCCATGAGCGACGAGGAGATGGACGCCAAGGTCCACGAGGTCTTTGGCGACGTCCCGCGAAAGCCCGAGACCCTGTAGAGTGTTTTGGGACTGCGTGCAGACTCCACCCCTTCGCGCGG
>DATKZB010000324.1:0-5491 GCA_035528235.1 Phycisphaerae bacterium | reverse complement strand
CCACGCCGACGTCGTCGCGCGGGCCGAGACGCTCTTCACGACCGCCCGCACCGACAGCCCGCACTTCCCCGTGGCGCGGACACGGCTATCCGGATAGGGTGACGGTAAGCGTCTGGCCGGCGCGAAGGACGAGTTTACGCGAGGGCGACACGGACAGCCGGCCGTCGGCGTCCTGCGACCTGGCCTTGAGCGTCTTGCCGTCCACGGTCACGGTCACGGACTTCACCTTCTTGAGCAGGGGTTTCAGACGCAGCGTCCGGACTTCGAGCGTGCCGCGCGCCAACCGCACCTCGGCCGTCTGCCGCCGGACGGTCGCCTTCTGGGCGAAGGTACCCCACCCGTCGCGGGCGACGAACGCGGCGCGGTAATCCTTGGGCGCGAGGACCGGCGCGAAGCCGATGTCGGCGGCCCCGGCGTCGTAGGTGTATCCCGAGGCGGCCTCCAGCAGGGCCCACGAGGCCATGGCCCGGACGTAATGGTCGCCGCATTCGATGTCGTTCCACGGGTTCTGCTTGCGTCCGTCGTATCGGGCGCGGACGGCCTTGATGATCTTGAGGGCCGGCCCTGTCTTGCCCTCGAACAGCAACAGGCCTGCCACCTCGTACTCGATGCCGGTCCAGACCTCGTCGGAGTAGAGCGTCGGCACCTTGGGCCGGCCGCCCTTGGGCCAGGTGCAGATGAGAAGGCCGGCGTCCTGGTCGGTCACGAACACCCGCGGCGCCTGCCGGAACCCCTTGAACCCCTGCCGGAAGTTGTGCCGCACGATCGCCGCGGCGGCCTTTGCCACGTGCGCCGCCGGCAGGACGTGACCTAAGTCGAGCACGTGTGCCCACCACTGGCCGAGCAACTGGTCGCTGTGGCATCCGGCGGCCCAGGCCTGCTCGGGATGGGCCTTCAGGTCGACGTCCTGGACGTAGTACTCGCCGCTGTAGAGCCGGGCGTCGAGGTCCTGGCGTCCGCGCCGAAAGACCGTGCGGCACTCGGCCGCAAAATCCGGTTCGCCGCACAGGCCGGCCATCTGTTCGGCCGCGCGAAGGGCCGCCAGGTACAGCGTGCCGATAAACGTGTTCGCGCCCCAGATGGAGACGTCGTAGGTGTTGGGCTGCTCGTTGGCGATGATGCCGGTCCGTTTGGGGTCGTGCTCGCGCCAGACGTACTCGACCGCGCGGCGGACGTGCGGCCACAGGCCGCGCAGCCACTCGCCGTTGCCGCAGGCGCGGTACTCGCGGCAGGTCTTCAGGACGGCGCCCAACAGGCCGTCGAGCGCCGGTTTCTCGGGCCCGCCGATGTCGCGGTCCCAGGGTCGCGGCAGGTAGAGGGGCATGACGAGCCGGTGTGGCAGGTAGCCCTCGGGGGCCTGCTGGACGGTCCACTCGGCCTCGCGCATCGTCCGCTCGAGGTCCGGAAAGAGCCGGGCCACGGCCATCTCGTAGTTCCACACGTGGGTGCAGGACATGGGGCAACACCCGCCGGTGGCCCCGGCCCAACCGGTCGAGGCGCCGCAGCATCCCTCGAAACCCAGGAACTGTCCGTCCTCGGTCCACAGGCACGTGGGCGTCCGGGCGATGCTCATCTGGCTGGTGACCGCGTCGATGAGCGGGTAGGGCAGGGTCGTGTCGTAGAACGTGTCGCGGGCGAGGCGCGTGGCCCCGGCCAGGCGCTCCAGGTCCTCGGCCACGTACCGGGCCACGTCGAGCGCCGAGCGGAACCGCTTGGCGTACCGGTTGCCCAGGTGGAAGCGGCTCTTGGCGTCCTGGGCCGGCGACCAGTGCTGGTCCCAGTTCATGCACCGGTTGGGGAAGTGCCACGCGATGACGAACGTGACGGTGCGAATCTCGCCGGCCTCGAGTTCCAGGCGCGGGGCGAGGGCGGCGTTCCACGTTCGCCCCGGCCGGCTGGGGCCGGGGTCGGCGCCGCCGGTCAGGGCGCCGTCGGCCGAAAAGTCGGCCCAGAAGGCGTCCAGGTCGTCCCAGTGGGTCAGGCCACCGGCGTCGGGGTTGGGGGCTGCCAGGACCATCGATCCGTATTGCTCGTGGTCCTCGCCCAGGCGGGTCGTGGTCATCGAGACGGCCGTCAGGCCGCCCAGCCGCACCAGCGAGTTGACGTTGCCGCCGTAGGCCGCGCACCGCACGCCCGTAATCGGCGCGGCGGTGTCCCAGCCGACGGCGTTCTGGAGCGTCGCGGCGAGGGTGGCAAACACCTTGCGGTCGGTCCGGTTGGCGACGCGGAACGTGAAGACGACGGCCGGCAGGCCCGAGTCCTCGGCCTCCAGCGGAATGAACGGGCTCAGCGCCTCCAGCGTCACGTCCACCGGCAGCGCCGCGTCGCGGTACGTGACCTCGGCAATGGGGTAGCGCCCCACAAACTCGGTGGCCTCGACGCCCGGCAACCGGGCCAGGAGGTCGCGGTGCGCCGGCGGGACGACGTGGTCGCTCGACGTCGGCGGGGCGGGGGGGCCCTTGGTGTCGTACAGCGCAGCCGACTGGAGGACCCGCGCGGTCGCGCCGGGGGATCGGTCGGTCCTGGCCCAGATGGCGAAGAACGAGTGCGGGACGCACGCGGCATGGTTGGCTTGGTTCTGGATCTGCCATTGCCGCAGGCTGCCGTCGCCGGCCAGGGCGATGGTGCCGGTGCCGATGCCTCCCAGCGGCATGGCGATGGCCCGCAGGGCCTCTCGGCGGTAGACCTTGGTGAGTGCCATCGGCGCGTTCCTTTCGGGCCAGGTGGTGCGGGCACCAGCAGACCGCGGAGGGCGGCGAAAGTCAAGCGGAACCCCGCTTGCCCTCCTTCGCGGGCAAAGGCCGCGAATCGAATCACGCTTTGGCGCGTGGGTAGCCGATTCGTATAATACAAGGAGACCACCATGGAAGGCGGCGAGCGACAACTGACGGTCACGGACCTGCGCCTGAGCGTGTTCCTGCGGGCGCTGCACCCGGAGTTCTTTGACATCCGGGCCCGGTGCAGTCTCGGCCATGCCGCGTTCCAGAGCGAGGTCTGGCTGATCGAGGGCGGCCACGTCATCACGTTCGCCGACGGCCCCAACACCATTGCCGAGGTCATCGCGCCGCGAGACACCGAGTTGCCCAAGCGGGGGCTGGCCCGGACGGTCGACCTGGCCGGAGACCGCGAGTACCGCCTCGAGACCCGGGGGGCACTGGTCTACCAGATGGCGTACCAGGTCGACGCCACGTCGCCCGAGACGTATCTGCGGGAGGCCGAGGACCTGTTGGCGTCGGCCCGGCAGGGGCACCTCTTCGACGACGGGCCGCGCCAGGCCGGCAAGCGGGCCTTCTCGTACGCCGTTCCGGAGCCTCGGGGGGCGGGCCTGCTGGTGCACGTGTGGCACGGTTTTCCGGCCGAGAACACGATCCTGCGGACGCAGACCCTGATTGAACGGGTGTAGCCATGAGACGAATCGCCGCCGCCTGCCTCCTGGTCGCGCTCGCGGCGCTGGCGGCGCCGGCGCCCGCGCGGGGGGGCGTCGGCATGGGTGTCATTGAGGAACACCCCGACGCTGCGCGCGAACGCTGGCGCGAAAAGGCCGAGGAAACCTTCAAGGAAGGCATGAAGGCCCGCGCCGCCGGCGACCAGACGAACGCCGTCCGGTTCCTCCTGCGCTGCGCCAAGATGGAGTCCATGCGGATAGACTCGCCGTATCCCGAGAAGGCCTTCAACGAACTCAAGATCATCACCGAGGAGGCCCGCAAGGAACTCCTCGTGGCCCGCGACTTCCTCTCCGGCGAGGCGCCCACGGCCGGCATCAGCGAACTCAGGCGCATCGCCCGGACCTACTTCGGCCTGTACCCGGCGAAGGAGGCCGGGGCCCTGTTGCGGCAACTGGAGGGCGACCCGAAGTTCCAGGCCACCCTCAAGGCGGCCCGCCTGACCGAGGACCTGGCCCGGGCCGAGACCCTCGAGGCCGAAGCCGCGGCCCTCGCCAAGCCGCCGGACCCCGCGCCCCAGCCGACCGAGTCGCCCGAGAAGCCCGTATCGAAACTGCCCACCAAGCCGCCCGAAAAGAAGCCCGATGGCGTCCAGACCGCTGCCGTCACCGAGAAGGAGTTGACGCCCGCCGAGCGCCGCGCCGCCCGCATCGAGAAACTGGCCGAGGCCTACGAGATCTATGGCCGCGTGGCCCAGGAGGGGGCCGACACCGACCCCGGCCGCAAGGCCGCTGCCGCGCGCGAGCGACTCGAAAAGGACGCCGCACTCATGGCCCGCATCAAGCGGGCCCAGGCCGCCGAAGAGGCCCGCGAGTGGCTCGGCCTGGCGAACAACTATTTCCGGGCCGGGCGGTTCGAGTCGGCCAAACAGTATTGCATGAAGATCCTCTCGGAGTTCCCCAAGACGCCCCAGGCGGCCGAGGCCAAGCGGCTGCTCGAGGCCATGAAGTAGTTGCCTCCCCGGGCGATGTCGGGTAGAGCAGTTTAACGTTGCGTTCTTGCGCGGCGGGTCCCCGCACCCGCCGCGCTCGAGGTCCAACTGCGGGTTGGCGCGGTGGGTACGGGGACCCACCGCGCCCAAGTGGTGGTGTGAATACGCAATCTTAAAGCGCTGTAGAGTTTCCCCCCATCGCTGGCGGGACCAGACAAGGAGTGTACGCCATGACGCGCGACGAGGTTCTGAAGACCCTGTGCAGCGTGGGAATCGTGCCGGTGGTCCGGGCCAAATCGGCCGACGTCCTGGTCGACGTGGCCAAGGCCCTGGCGGCCGGCGGGGTGCCGATCGTCGAGGTCACCATGACGGTGCCCGGTGCGATCGACGGCATCCGGCGCCTGGCCGAGACGTTCGGCGAGGATGTGCTCGTGGGCGTGGGCAGCGTCATCGAGCCGCGCCAGGTCGACGATGCCGTCGACGCCGGTGCCCGGTTCGTCGTCGGGCCGGTGCTGGTGCCGGAGGTCGTCATGGCGGCCCGTTCGCTCGACGTGGTGGTCATTCCCGGGGCGTATACGCCCACCGAGGTCTTCCAGGCCCACGCGCTTGGGGCCGACGTCATCAAGGTCTTCCCGGCGAGCGTGGGCGGTCCCGAGTATCTCAAGGCCCTGCTGGCGCCCATGCCGCTGCTGAAACTCATGCCGACCGGCGGCGTCGACTTGGAGACCGCCGGGCCGTTCATCCGCGCAGGGGCCGTGATGCTGGGCGCCGGGTCGGCCCTGGTCGAGACGAAGGCCATCGCCGCGGGCGACTGGGACCGGCTGACGGACCTCGCCGGCCGGTTCCGCTACGAGGTCACCAAGGCCCGGGCCGGGTAGGGCTACAGCGCCACTTTGCGCGGTGGGTCCCCGCACCCACCGCGCAGGATGTTCGGCTTACCGCGGCGGGTACGGGGACCCGCCGCGCACATGAACCTCTTGCCACGGCCGCGGCTTGCCCCTATGATTACCGCGCCCCGTGGCCGGGGCCGCGCGGTGAATAGGCCGCGGCGCGGCCCGTCACAGCAAGGGGGGGCCGTTAGTCGTGCAACGCAACTTGTCGCGCGGCGGCCTTCCCA
>DATKZB010000323.1:0-3260 GCA_035528235.1 Phycisphaerae bacterium | reverse complement strand
CGCCTCTTCTTCGAGATCCACGACCCGACCGAGGTCAACCGGCAAGGGCCCGACGTGGGGAGCCAGTACCGCTCGGCCGTCTTCTACGCGGACGAGGAGCAGAAGCGGACGGCCGAGGCCCTCGTCGCCCAACTCCGGGCCAACGGTTACGCCGTGGCTACCGAAATCAAGCCGGCCTCGACCTTCTGGCCCGCCGAGTCCTACCACCAGGACTACCTTCGGAAGCACCCGGAGCGGCCCGTCTGCCACGCCAGCGTCCCGCGCTTCGACCAGCCCAAACGGTAGTTCCACCAAGCCGTGTTCGTCGAGGCAAATCCCCTGCCCTGACCTACGCGCGGCGGCGCGGTTAGCGGCGGCGGATGCGCGCGACATGAACGAAGATGGGCCAGATCAAGAGCGGGATGAGGACCGCGCCAGGCGTGCCCTCGGGCTCGGGCGTCTTCTCGAAGCGGCGTTTCCCGCGGTACGGCCGGAGCGGGCCGGCCTTGGCCTTCTTCGACATAACCCTTGACCTCCCCTGCGAAAGATAGTCACCTTGCGATACGCGCCCGGCCGCGGCGGTGCAAGCGCCGGCCCGGCGCCCGCACGAGGAGCCGGTCATGATCGACCTGAGAAGCGACACGGTCACCCACCCCACCACCGCCATGCGCCGCGCCATGGCCGAGGCCGAGGTGGGCGACGACGTTCTCGGCGACGACCCGACCGTGGCGGCCCTCGAGCGCCGCACCGCCGAGATCCTCGGCAAGGAAGCCGCCGTCTACATGCCCTCCGGCACAATGACCAACCAGGTCGCCATCCGGACGTGGACCGAGCCGGGCGACGAGATCATCATCGAGGCCGAGGCCCACACCTACTTTCACGAGTCGGGCGGCCCGGCGGCCCTCTCGGGCGTCATGTGCCGCCTCATCCAGGGCGACCGCGGACGCTTCACCGCCGACCAGGTGCGGGCGGTCCTGCGTCCGGCGAACGAACACTTCCCGCGCACGCGGCTCGTGTGCGTCGAGAACACGCACAACCGCGGCGGCGGGGCGGTCTGGCCCGTCGGCCAGGTCGCCGAAGTCGCGGCGACCGCACGCGATGACGGACTGAAAGTGCACCTCGACGGCGCCCGTCTCTGGAACGCCTCCGTGGCCTCGGGCGTGCCCGAGAGGGACTACGCCGCCCACTTCGACAGCGTGAGCGTCTGCTTCTCGAAGGGCCTGGGGGCCCCCGTCGGGTCGGCCCTGGCGGGCCCGCGCGAGTTCATCGCGCGGGCGCGGCGGTTCCGCAAGATGTTCGGCGGCGGCATGCGGCAGGCCGGGATCATCGCGGCCGGGGCCCTCTACGCCCTCGACCACCACCGCGAGCGCCTTGCCGAGGACCATGCCAACGCCCGGCGCCTGGCCGAGGGCATAGCCCCCCTGTCGGGCATTGCCATCGACCCCGCGACCGTCGAGACGAACATCGTCGTCTTCCACGTAAAGGACATGCCGGCGGCGCGGCTCATCGAGCGCCTCGCGAAAATGGGCGTCCTCATGCTGGCCCGCGACGCCACGAGTGTGCGCGCCGTGACCAACCTGGGCGTGACGCGCAGCGAGATCGAGGAGACCATCGCGCAGGTCGCTGGTTGCGTAGGCGCGTAGCACCGCAGCCGTTCGAGCCCGCCGCGCAAGCGGCGGGGCATCCTCCCGGCCTCGTGCGCAGGACCAAGGGAGTGGTCGCTGGTGCCGTTTCCAGAAAGGTAGTACCACTTTCAGCGGGGTGCCACTGGCGGCTTGTCCGCCAGTGTTCGGGAGGCACTGGCTGCAAGCCGCCAGTGGCACCCGGCGTACGGAAGTCACAGCACCTTTCTGGAAGCGGCACTAGAAGAAGGGAGCCGCCTCATGCGATATGCCATGGTGGTGATGCTGGTGGTGTGCCTCGCCCTCCTGGCCTGCCGCACGGCGGCGGCCGCACCTGACGCACTGCCCGAGGGGGCGGGCGGCATCGCCGCCAAGTACCCCGGCGATGCGGGCATCGAAAAGGACGAGCGAGTGCTCCTCTACGAAAACTTCGAGACGGCCGCGCTCGACAAGAACCGGTGGACGGACATCTCGAACAAGGCCGGGGCGCTTTCCTTTTCGGACGACGTTCCGGCGGCGAGCGCGGGCAAGAAGAGCCTCCTCGTGACGGCGACGCTCGGCGCAAACACGGGCGGCCACCTCTTCCGGCGGTTCGAGCGCGGCGTCGAGAAGATGCACGCCCGCTGGTATGTCCGGTTCGCACCGGATTGCGATTACATCCACCATTTTGTGACGATCGTGGCGGAGTTGCCGGCCACGCGCTGGCCGACCGGCGGCGCGGGCGAACTCCCGGCCGGCGACAAAAAGTTCTCGACCGGCCTGGAACCGTGGGGGCGATGGGGCAAGCACCCCGCGCCGGGCGCGTGGAACTTCTACACCTACTGGTGGAAAATGAAGCGGAGCGGCGACGGAAAGTACTGGGGCAATTCCTTCATGCCCGAGCCCGCCGTCGTGCCCGAGCGCGGACGCTGGTACGCCATGGAGATGATGATCCAGGCCAACACGCCGGGCAAGGCCGACGGCCGGCAGGCGTTCTGGGTGGACGGGAAAAAGATCGGCGATTTCGAAGGCATCGAGTGGCGCGCGAGCGCGGACCTCAAGACGAACGCCTTCTGGCTGATGAGTTACGTGACGGACCACTCGGCCAAGACGAACAAGGTGAACCGCGTGTGGTTCGACGACGTGGTGGTGGCGACGGAGTACATCGGCCCCGTCCGCAAAGCGGACCGCTAGCGGCGGGCTGGGGAAACCCGAAGCGCACGACCCCGTGGCCGTGCGCTTCGGGTTCCTCCACCGCGTGGCTCGCGTGAGCCGGGGCGGTTAGTTTTTCTTCCCGCCGACGATGATGATCCAGTCCGCGCCCTCGATGGCAGTGCCCCCGACGTCCGGGGCCAGGTTGCCCTGGATGATCAGTTCGATCTCATCGCCCGTCTGGGCCTCGCCCAGGAGGGCAGCGACGACCTGCTCGCTGTCGAACTTGAGGACGAGGTCGGGGATGCCATCCGGCCCGGCAGGATGCTCGTCGCCCGATTCGCCGACGAAGGGAGTGGCGACGTCCTCGATGCTCCATCGGATGATGGGAACAACGGTGCCGGTCATGCCGTCACGCGTGAGGCAGACGGTCGTCGGGTCGATCGACTCCACGTCGAACGCCTCCGTGCCGCAAATCGCCACCGGCAGGACGCCCTTGCTCTTGAGGTTGAAGGGATTGGGCCAGGA
>DATKZB010000322.1:0-13020 GCA_035528235.1 Phycisphaerae bacterium | reverse complement strand
ACGGCCGCCCCGCGACAAGTAGCGCTGTAGGACTACACTCGCTTGATAACGACGATGGTACGGTCGTCGCGGAACCGGCCGTCCGGGCTGACCGACTCGGTCAGGTGTTCGAGCGCCCGGATGATCGATTCGGCCGACTCGCCCAGATGCTCGCGCACGGTCTCGAGGGCCGGGTCCATGCCCAGGTCGTTGCCGTCGCGGGTCTCGCACTCGAAGATGCCGTCCGAGATGAGGAGGAACGCATCGCCGGGGGCAAGCCGCAGGGGCTCGGCGCTCTCGATGGGGGCGTCGGGCAGGATGCCCAGGGGCAGCCCCGTTGCGTTGAACTGCTCGGTCTGCCCGTCGGCCCGCATGACCACGAGCGGTCCCTGGCCGGCGCTGGCATACGAGGCGGTGCCGGCGGCCGAATCGGCCACGACCAGCGCGAGCGTGACGAACCGGCCCTCGCCGACGTCGGCGGCCAGCAGGCGGTTGGCGTCGGCCAGGACCACTTCCGGCCGGGTCTCCCGAAGGGCGAGGGCCCGGACGAGGGCCCGCGTCGTGGCGGCCAGCAGCGCCGGCCCGACGCCGTGACCGACGGCGTCGCCGAGCATGATGCCCATGCGTCCCTCGCCCCACGGGAAGAGGTCGAAGAAGTCGCCCCCCGCGTACTCCGACGGCTGGCTCCAGCCGGCGAGGTCGAACCCGTCGAGTTGGGGCACATCTTTGGGCAGCAGACCCATCTGGATGTCGCGCGCCAGTTCCATCTCGTTTTCGAGCCGGCGTTTGGCCAGGAACTCTTCCAACAGCCGCGCGCGTTCCAGCGCCACGCCCGCCTGGTCGGCCAGGGCCGTCAGCAGGGCCGTGTCGTCGTCGGCAAACGAGCCGGTGCGCTTGTTCAAGGCCTCCAGGACGCCGACGAGTTTGCCCTCGAGGTTGGTCATCGGCACGGCCAGGATGTTGCGTGTCCGCCAGCCGGTCTTGCGGTCGACGTCGGGGTTGAAACGGGGGTCGGCGTAGGTGTCGGCGATGACGAGCGGCGTCTTGCTCTGCGCGACGGCCCCCACGATGCCGCGGTCGGCCGGGATGCGGATGACCTCGATCTCGCTCTCGGTGACCGTGCGGCTGTAGAGTTCGTCGGTCTTGGCGTCGTACAGGAAGAGCGTGGCCCGCTCGGCGTCCAGCAGGTTGCAGGTTTCCTCGGCGATGGACGCCAGCAGCGGGTCGAGCCGGGGCTCCGAGGCCAGCCGCCGCATGATTCCGAGCAGGACGTTGAAGTGCCGGCGCAGGGTCGACTCGTCGGATCGGACGCTATCGCTCATGCCAGAGGCGCCTTGGGTCCCCAGGGCGGACATCATAAGGCGGACCGGGACGGTTCCTCAAGGGAATTGTCGGCACGTCGATACCACCGTACTGCCATCGGCGCGGCGGCGGCGCGGATGGGCGCGGCGGGCCTACAGGCCGCTCAGGCCCTTGGGCGGGCCCAGAATCTCCGCCAGGGCGATCGCGCGGGCCAGGTTCCTGCCGCACCGCATGTCTCCGAGGAACGCCTCGCGCGGGCGACGGGCCGGGGTGGCGGCGGCACGGGGCGGGCTGCTCGGCAGCGTCTGGCCGCCAAGGGTCATGGTCTGGTGTGTCTGGAGCGCCGCCCGGGCCACGGACGAGACGCCCGGCGCCGGTGCGGTGCCCTGTTGGGTTTTCCGGCGGATGACCTGTTGAACCACGACCGCCCCGGGGGCCGGCGGGCGTGCGGCTACGCGGCGCGGGGTGGGGCGCGCGGCCTGGCGGGCCTCTGCCGGCGAGGGGGGGGTCTTCCCCTGGCGCGCGGCCTGGCGTTCGGCCGCTTCTTTCTCGGCCGCCTGCTTCTGGACCCACCATTTCAGGGCGCTGCCGCCGATGACCACGAGGATGAACAGTAGTAGCGGAGCGAGTTCTTCCATGGTTCTCTCCAACCGGGCCGCCGGGACGACCACGCCCGGGGCCGGGCACGTTGCCCCATCGCTTGCTCCCGCCGGGGGGCGTCAGGCGTTCTGGTCGGGCGTCTTGGGCGGCTCGGTGCTGCGGCCGATGCCGTCGCGCATGTCGGTGTCGGCCTGGATGTTCTTCATGCGGTAGTAGTCCATGATGCCGAGGTTGCCGCTGCGGAACGCCTCGGCTATGGCCTTGGGCACCTCGGCCTCGGCCAGGACGACCTTGGCGCGGTTCTCCTCGACGAGGGCGCGCATCTCCTCGCGGCGAGCGGCGGCGGCGGCGCGGCGTTTTTCGGCCTCGGCCAGGAACATGCGGCGGTTGGACTCGGCCTGGTCGAGTTGGAGTTTGGCGCCGATGTTTTCGCCCACGTCCACGTCGGCGATGTCGATCGAGAGGATCTCGAACGCCGTGCCGGCATCGAGGCCCTTTTCGAGGACGCGCTTCGAGATCGAGTCGGGGTTCTCCAGCACGTTCTTGTAACTCTCGGACGAGCCGATGGTCGTGACGATGCCCTCGCCGACGCGGGCGATGATGGTCTCCTCGGTGGCCCCGCCGACCAGCCGATCGAGGTTGGCCCGGACCGTGACGCGGGCCTTGGCCTTGACCTGGATGCCGTCCTTGGCGACGGCGTCAACGGTCGTCCGGCCGAGTTCGGGGTTCGGGCAGTCGATGATCTTCGGCAGGACGGACGTGTGGACGGCCTCCTGAACGTCGCGACCGGCCAGGTCGATGGCGGTGGCGGTCTTGAAATCGAGTTTGATGTTGGCCCGGTTGGCCGCAATCAGCGCCCGGACGACCTTGACCGGGTTGCCGCCTGCCAGGTAGTGGCTCTCGAGGTCGCGTGTCTCGCAGGGGATGCCCGCCTGGACGGCCATGATCTTCGTCCCGAGGATGATGCGCACGTCGACTTTGCGCAGCCGCATGGCGACCAGGTCCAGCAGGCCGATGCCGGCCTTCGATGCGATGGACCGGATCCACAGGCCGATGAACTGGAGGAGGAACAGCCCGATGATCAAGAGGACCAGGATCAGGGCGACGACGGCGGCAATCGTGCCGGTGCCCCATTCCGTGTCCGCGGCGCCGTCGGCAGAAAATCCCCGCTGCATGGCCAGAAAGGTGGTTCCCCGAAGAAGGTAATCCAACATGGCAGACTCCTTTCGTAACGCGCCCGCGGTGGCGGGCGGCTAACATTCAACCCAACGCTGCTTTGTCAACTTCCCGCTACCGTGCTTTCCGCTACCGTGCGCGGCGGCCTTCCTAGGCCGCCGCGGCGTTTTGGCCTGTGTCAACTCGCGGTGGCCTAGGAAGGCCACCGCGCGGCCACCGAGGCGGCAGGCGCCGGCTTGACAAAGCAGCACTAACTCTTGTCCTCAACCGGGCGCACGACGACACGGGCGCCGTGCACCTCAATGATTTCGACCTTGCATCCCTGGGCCACCAGGTCGCCCTCGGTCACGCAGTCGATCTGCCGATTGCCGAGGACCATCTTGCCCGACGGCCGCAGCAGCGTCTTGGCGACGCCCACCTGGCCGACGAGTTCCTTCGGATCGAGGTCGGCCAGGTCGCCCGCCTTGCCGATGGCCGACGGGCCGGCCAGGATGATCTTCTTCGCGATCGGCGTGTGGGGCCAGACGCGGACCGCCACGTAAATCAGCACGGGCGCCATCACGACCACCGCCAGCAGCGTCACGAGGCCGGCGTTCTGCCCCAGCATGAAGGCGACGACGACGGCGCCGACAAAACAGATGACCGCCATGGCCGTCAGCAGCCCGTGGCTCGGGATGAAGATCTCGGCGACCGCCAAGAGGATCCCCAGCACGAACGCAATCGCCACGAGCGTCAGCGAGGGTTCCCACGCCAGGATTCCCATGTCCGATGCCTCCTTGCGCTACGCCCGGGTCTCGCCCTGCGGTTCTCCCCCGGTCGGCCGCACGACCACCCGGTTGCCACGCACCTCGATCACGCGGACGTCGGTGCCGGCGTCCAGGAACTCGCCTTCGGCCACCACGTCGGCCAGGCGGTCGCCGAATCGGGCCTTGCCCGACGGTCGCAGGCTGCTGACCGCGCGGCCGAGGTCGCCCAGGCGGGCGCCGGCCTCCTGCACCGCGGCCGCCCCACGGCTGGAGCCGTCGGACACGGTGCCGGGCGCCAGCACGAGGCGGCCCAGGATGGGCACGCTCGGCAGGAACTTGGCCAGCAGGATCGTGCCGACGACAAACGCCACGAGGATGCCGGCGGTCAGCGTGAGCGAGTTGTACAGGTCGACCCACTCGTAGTCGCGCCGGGGCACGCCGCCCAGGTTCGGCAGGGCCAGGATGACGCTCGCCAGGATCAGCGCCAGGCCCACGCCGCCGAGCATGCCGAACCCCGGCGTCACGAACAGTTCGGCGAGCAGCATGACCATGCCCGCCAGAAACAGCAGCGGCGGCAGCCAGCCGGGCTCGCCCGCCAGGAACGACGCCGCGAACAGGATGCTGAATGCCACGATGCCGACCGTGCCCGGCACGCCGAAGCCCGGCGTGTTCAGTTCGACATAAATGCCAAGCAGCCCGAGGAGGACCAGCAGGGCCTTCAGGTACATGTTGTTCAGCCACACGACCGCCGTCTCGTTCCACGTGACGGGGTAAACCGCGATGCGCCCCTCGATGGGGTAGACGTCGTACAGGTCGTCGAAGCCACGCACAATGTGTTGGGCCAGGCCGTACCGCTTGGCCTTCTCGGCACCCACGGTCAGTACCTCGCTCGACGTGACGACGATGTCGCCCTTCTGCCACTCGCCGCCCAGGCGGAAGAGGTCCTGTTCCTCGATGTACTGGCGCCGGCCCGTCGCCTGGTCCGTGACCTCGACGACGGCGGTCTCCATGGTGACCATCGCCTTCAGCAGGGCCGGCGGGTACCCGTGCTTCTCGGCCAGGCTTTCGAGGCGTTCGACGACGGTGCCTTCCATTTTGGCCCGGACGGGCTCTTCCATGGGTTGCGGCCCGGCCAGGGGAATGGCGGCGTAGGGCGTGCAGGCGCCGATCGAGGCTTCGGGGCTCATGGCGATTTCCTGGCACGAGAACGCCGCAATGGCTGCGGCGCTGTACGCCTTCGAGTCGACGTACGCCACCGTCCGGACACCGTCGCGCGCCACGCGTTCGATGTCGCGGCTGAGTTCGAGCCCGTCGCCCAGGAACCCGCCGTCGGACGTGATGTGGAAGATGAGCAGGCGGTTGCCGTCGCGGACGGCCTCGGCGGCGCGCCGGACGACGGAAGTACGCAGGGCCTCGTCGATGATGCCGCTGACGGGAATCCGCGCCGCCGGCACCCGCTCGTCCGGCAGAACCGTCCCGGCGCCGGGCGCGACGTCCGCCCCGTTGCCGGGAACCTCTCCCCCCGAGCCGACGCCCAGGCCCGCCAGCGCCACGCCGATGCACACCGCCAGCCGCAGGGCGCGCGTTGTCGTGGGTCGCCGCATCATTGGACCTCGAGGGTGCGCGGCTCGGGTCGAACCGAATCGACGAATCAAGTATAGGGCTTGTGTGGCGGGCAGGCTACGCAAAAGTGGCGGCCGGTGGGAACAAGCGTATGGGTTGCCGCGTGGTTGGCCGCCCCCGTCGTCCCCTACGGCGCGGCGGGGGGCTGGTCTACTCGGGCGATGTGCTCGGGCGGTATGTCGTCGGCCAGCCAGACCGACGGACCCGCCCGATAGAACCGGATGCCGCTCGCGACCGCGCTGGACGTGTCGACCCGCAGGATGGCCGGGTCCGGGCATCGCCTCAGGCCGATCTCGCGGGCGGCCGGCGTGTCGATGGAAAGGTGGACGCGCTGCCTCTCGTCGGCCTTCAGGCCCTCGGCCAGGATCTGATCGGCACTCTCGGGCGTGGTGCCGCGGAACAGGTTCTCCGGCGGGTCGGCCGGCGGATACTCGATGGGCTGGGACAGGCTGTGACCGTAGCGGGCGCGGACGCGGTCGCCGATGATTTCGAACCGCGACACCCCCGGCCCGCTGGTCACCAGGTGCTCGATCTTCTCCCGAGTCGCCGTCTCGAAACCGGGCCGGGCGCGGATGGCCTCGACCAAGCCGTCCAGGTCGGCCAGGCCTTTCTCGTCGAGAGTCAGGCCGACCTCGTCCGGATGGTGTCGCAGGACGAATGCCAGGAACCGGCTGAGTCGTTCGTCGCCCGAGGGTCGAGGGGGTCGGCCGTGAGGTCGCCCGCGTCCGTCCTTTGCACGTCTGTCGTCCCGCCCCGGCTTGCCGCCGCGCTGCTTGTGTCGATCCATGGGGTACTCCTCTGAGTTGCGAGGCCACCGCGTCGTGTATCTTAAAGTACGGTTTCTATCGGCAGTGGGCAAGCAAAAACAACAGTGATAACGCGCCCCGCCTGGGCCACCAGGTTCTGGCATGGGTGGCATGCCCAGAGCCTGCCCGCCCTGGGCGGGCCGCCGTCAACATTGTGCATCGTGAATCACAAGCGGCCGTCAGAGCATCGCTTGTAGCGCGGGGGTTTACCCCCCGCGCCACATGTCCTGAACCCTACGGCCGCGGGGGATAAACCCCCGCGCTACAGGCTCGATGCAAAATGCTTGCCGTTGCCTGGGCAGGCCACCACTCGATTGACGAGTTATGCTCGTCCGACGCCGGCGCGGGCGCCGCGCGGCCGGCGGTTCTGGAAACGCCCTTGCCGCACCGGCCCGCCTCGGCGTAAGATGGATGCATAAAGCGAGGCGCTTGGCGCGTCTGATGTTCGGGGCATGCAGACGCAGAGCGCGAAGGAGACCCGAGATGCGTGACGTACGGCTTCTGCTGGTGCTGGTGCTGGCGATGGGGCTTATCGTGGTCGGGGGCGTAGCGGTCCCGATTCTGCTGAGTCTGACCGTGCCGACGGCCGTCCACACCGTGTCGCCCGAGGTGCAGGCGGCCGAAGAGGCGCCGGAGCCGCTGCCGCCGATGCCGGCCGACCTGGACCGCCTGTCGGCGCGGTTCCGGGCGGTCGCCAAGCGCGTCAAGCCGGCCGTGGTGGCCATCGGCGTCCGGAAGACGGTTGAGGCCACGTCCGGGCCGCTCAATGCCGACGAGTTCTTCCGTCGCTTTTTCGGGCGCGGCGCCGAGCGTCCCGGCCGCCGCACACGCCGGTTCGAGCAGCAGGGACTCGGGTCCGGCGTCATCGTCGACCCGAGCGGCTACATCCTGACGAACAACCACGTGGTGGCCGACGCCGACCAGATTACCGTCCGCCTGGCCGACGGCCGGGACTTCGACGCCGAGGTCATCGGCAGGGACCCGCCCTCCGAGATCGCCGTCATCCGCATCAAGGCCGACCGCCTGCCCGTGGTCACGCTCGGCGACACCGCGAAGATGGAGGTGGGCGACTGGGTTCTGGCGGTCGGGGCGCCCTTCGGTCTGGAACAGACCGTCACGGCCGGCATCATCAGCGCCACCGGCCGCCATCGCGTCGGCATCACGGAGTACGAGAACTTCATCCAGACCGACGCCGCCATCAACCCCGGCAACTCGGGCGGTCCGCTCGTCAACATGCAGGGCGAGGTCATCGGCATCAACACGGCCATCGCCACCGAACGGGGCAGCATGGGCGCCCCCGTCGGGTACATGGGCGTCGGCTTTGCCATTCCCATGGACACGGCGACCGAGGTTATGAAACGGCTTCGCGAGAAGGGCACCGTGGTCCGCGGATGGCTGGGCGTCGGCATCCAGCCCCTCACGGCGGAGATGGCCGAGTCGATGAAGATCAAGGCCGACGAGGGCGTCCTCGTGAGCCAGGTCTTCGGCGGCGGACCCGCCGACAAGGCCGGCATCAAGGCCGGCGACGTCGTCGTGGAGTTCAACGGCAAACCCGTCAAGGACCCCAACGAACTCCAGTCGGCCGTGGCCTGGACCGACCCCGGGACGAGCGCCGAGGTGGTTGTCCTGCGCGACGGCAAACGCAAGACCCTCCAGATCAAGGTCGAAACGCGCGCCGACCAGCCCGAGATCCTGGCCCAGGCCAAGCCCGAGGCCCCCGCCGCCATCGAGGACCTCGGCATCGAGGTCAGCGGCGTCACCGACGAGGCCGCCGAACGCTTCGGCTACGAGCCCGGCCAGGGCGTCCTGGTCATGGACGTCGATCCCCAGGGGCTGGCCTACCGGGCCGGCATCCGCGAGGGCATGCTCATCCTCCAGGTGGCCGGCAAGAAGGTGGGCAGCGTGACCGACCTGAAGGCCACCCTGAAGACGACCGACCTGGCTCGCGGCGTGCCCCTACTGGTCCGCGCCGGCGACCGGCAGATGTTCATCCTGATGAAGCAACGCTAGCGGCGGCGCGTGCCCGAATCCAAGGCGCGGTGGTTCTGAGCCTGCCCGCCCCGGGCGGGTACCCACCGCGCTGAGCCTGTAGCAACATCCGGCCGAACGAGGAGACGCCCATGGCGAGTATGGACCTGCGGCACCTGCTTCACGACAACGGCTCGAAGATCATCCTCTTCGTCTGGGACGGCCTGGGCGGCATCCAGGCCGGGCCAGACAACCGGACCGAACTCCAGGCCGCGCGGACGCCCAACGCCGACCGCCTCGTCGCCGCCGGATGCTGCGGACTCCTGGAACCCGTGTACCCCGGCGTGACGCCCGGCAGCGGGCCCGGGCACCTGGGCCTGTTCGGCTACGACCCGCTCGAGTATCAGATCGGCCGCGGAGCGCTCGAGGCCGTCGGCGTGGGCTTCGACTTCCGCCAGGGCGACGTGGCCGCACGCCTCAACTTCTGCACCCTCGACGCCTCGGGCAACATCACCGACCGCCGCGCCGGCCGCATCCCCACGGACGAGTCGCAGCAGGTCGTCGCCCAACTGGCCGACGCCGTCCGCGAGGTCGACGGCGTCGAGGTCCTCTGGTCGCCCGTCAAGGAGCACCGGGCCCTGCTCGTGCTGCGCGGCCAGGGCCTGGGCGACGCTCTGGAAGACACCGACCCTCAGGAGACGGGCGTTCCGCCGCTGGCCGTCCGGACGCGGGACGACTCGCCCGAGGCGGCTCGCACGGCCGACGTGGCCCGCAAGGTCCTCGCGCGCGCGCACGAGGTCCTGGCCGGCGAGAAGAAGGCCAACGGCGTCCTGGCCCGCGGCTTTGCCGAGCGGCCCACCTGGCCGACCATGACCGAGCGGTTCGGCGTGCGTGCGGCCGTCGTGGCCGGCACGCCGATGTACCGCGGCGTCGCGCGGCTGGTGGGCATGGAGGCCCTCGACGCCTCCAACGACGTCGCCAAGGACGTCGCCAGCCTGGCCGCCTCGTGGAACGACTACGACTTCTTCTTCATCCATTACAAGCACACCGACAAGGCGGGCGAGGACGGCGACTTCCAGGCCAAGGTCAAGTACATCGAGGAGGCCGACTCGGCCCTGCCGGCCCTGGAGAAACTCCGGCCCGACGTCCTCACGGTCACCGCCGACCACTCGACACCCTCGGCCATGAAGGCCCACTCGTGGCACCCGGTGCCGGTGCTGCTCTCGGCCGCGACCGTCCGCCGCGACGCCGTCACCGAGTTCAACGAGGTGGCGTGCCTCGGGGGCGGCCTGGGCCAGAGGCCCAGCACGCACCTGATGCCGCTGGCCCTGGCCCACGCCGGCCGCCTGGCCAAGTTCGGGGCGTAGGCCGACCGCCGGCGACCCGATGCCGTCGGCCGTAGCGGTCTGGGATGAGGTTTTGGCGCGGTGGGTGCGGAGCACGCACCCTACGTTTTTAGCGGCCCCGAGAGCGGCGCCTTTGACTAAGGTTGTCGCGATAACCTGCCGATAAGGGAAGGTCGCGGGCTGGCGCGGCCCGCGACGTGCGCACTCAGATCGGGATGGGTATGGGGGAACCTTGAACGATTGGTGCGTGCCATACGCCGTTCTCCGGATGACCGTCTTTGTCGCCGCCATGATCGCCATACCGACGCTTGTCTGGCGGCGGGTCGGCGGCAAGTTCGTCAGTTACGCCGCACTGCTGCTGGGCATGGCGGTCCTGGCCGTGGGCGAGGGGCTTCAGTTGGCGGCGGCGGTGTACCCCGGCTGGTCGGCCGCGGTGGCGACCATCGGCGGGCAATTCCCCATTCACGCCTCGGGCTTCATCCTGCTCTCCGTGGGTTTCATGTCGCTCATGCAGGACATGAAGGCGGTCCAGGAACGCGACCGGCAGGCCGCCCGCGACGAGCGGTTGCGCGCCGAGACCGCCCGCCTGCACGAGGCGAAACTGCGGGCCGTCCTCGACGGCGCCACCGACTACTGCATCATCACCTGCGACACGAACGGCCGCGTCACGTCGTACAGCACCGGCGGGGCCCGCGTCCTGGGGTGGGAAGGCGGCGACATCGTCGGCCGAAAGACCCTTGGGGAACTATTCTCCAGCGGGCACCCCTTATCGCAGGACGACGTCTTTGGAGTGGTGACCGAGCGCGGCCGCTTCGAGGCCGAGGTCGGCATGGGACGCAAGGACGATCACGAGGTGCCCATGCTGCTGACCGTCACGCCCCTGACGGATGCCCAGGGCCGGGCGGAAGGCTACATCGGCGTGGCCAAGGACATCACCGACATGCGGGCCGCCCGCGAGGCGCTGGCCCGCATGGCCGCGACCGACTACCTCACGGGCCTGGCGAATCGACGCCAGGCCGAACTGATCTTCGACCACGAGATCGCCCGCAGCCGCCGCCAACAGACCCCCCTGGCGGTCGTCATGATGGACCTCGACCGCTTCAAGTCGGTCAATGACACCTACGGTCACGAGGTCGGCGACGTCTGCCTGAAGCACGTGGCCGAGCACCTGCGCCAGCGCCTTCGTGCCAGCGACATCGTGGCCCGGCACGGCGGCGAGGAGTTCCTGCTGGTCCTGCCCGAGACCGGCCTGGAGGACGCCACGGCCCTGGCCGACGCCGTCCGCCGTCGCATCGCCCAAAGCGAGGTCGTGCACGGCGACCTGCGCATCCGCCTGACGGCCAGCGCCGGCGTGGTCGTCCTCGAGCCCGGCCAGGATATCTCGGCCGGCGAACTCGTCCGCCGGGCCGACCCTGCCATGTACGACGCCAAGGGCCAGGGCGGCAACCGCGTCGTCACGTGGCAGGAATCCAGCGAGGCGAAGGCCGAGGTCGGCCTCGTGGACCCCCGGTAGGGCAGTCTAACATTGCATGTTCGCGCGGCGGGTCCCCGCACCCGCCGCGCTCGAGGTCCGACTGCGGGTTGGCGCGGTGGGTACGGGGACCCACCGCGCCCGAGTGGTGGTGTGAATACGCAATCTCAAAACGCTGTAACCTGCCGGCCGTGCCGCGCTCACGCCCGGAAGATCGCCCCCAGCCGCTTGCCCATCAGCGCCGTCGCGCCCAGGAGCGTCGCCGCCAGGAACACCATGGCCCACACGCCCACGGCGCTGGCGATGGCGTCGCCCGTAATCACGTAGGCGCCGTCGTAGATGCGGAAGATCGTCCGCGTGATGGGGTTGAAGGCGTCGTCCTGGGCCAGGATGAGGCTGTCGGAAACCTCGAGCATCGACAGGGCGAACGTCAGGATGGCCCCCGCCGCCAGGTTTGCCGCGATCAGCGGCACGGTCACCTTCCAGAGCGTGCGGACCGGCCCGGCGCCGACACTCTGCGCGGCTTCCTCGAGCGTGTGGCTGGTCTGCTGGAATCCCGCCACGGCCGACCGCACCATGTACGGCAGCCGGCGCACGGCGTACGCCACGACCAGCAGCGCCACCGGGTTGGTCTGCGGGTACAGGTAGTTCTCGTCCCACAGGCCTTTGCGGACGAGCCAGTCGCCCCAGTCGGCGTAGCAGTTCAGGTACCCGAACGCCAGGACGATGCCCGGCAGGGCCAGCGGCAGCATGACGACGGCGTCCAGAAGTCCCCGCCCGACGAAGGTTTTCCGCACCAGGACGTAACCGAGCCACACCGCCAGGACCAGGTTGATGGCCACCGCCCCCGCCGAGTACATCACCGAGTTCCAGATGCTGGGCAGGGGACGCAGTTTCGCCTGAAGCACCGCCTCGTACGGCGCCACCGCCAACGCCGCCTGGTGGTGCTCCAGGGTCAGCGCCTCGGGCAGCACCGTGGCCTGCCACTTGGTGGCCACGCTGTAGAGGACCACCGAGACGTGCGGCACGATGGCCAGGGCCATGATGCCGCCGAACAGGAGCCAGGCGCCGAACGTCCCGCCCAGGCCCAGCCGCTTGGGCGCCGCGGCCCGCGAGGCCACGCTCATCATGCCGAAGGCCCCCCGGCCGAGCGTCGCCCGCGCCCCCCAGTACAGGCCGGCCACCAGCACGAGCAGCACCACCACCAGCGCGTTGGCCTCGGGGCTCGATGGCTCGCTGATGCGGTCGAAGATCTGGACGGCCGTCACCTCGCGGAAGTTGAACATGAGCGGCGTGCCCAGGTCCGTCAACGCCCAGATGAACACCAGGACCGCCCCCGCGAAGTACGCCGGCCGAATCAGCGGAAACGTCACCCGGAAGAAAACCCGCCACGGGCCTGCGCCGACGCTACGGGCCGCGTCTTCCAGCGACGGGTCCACGTTGGCCATGCCGGCCACCACGTTCAGGTACAGGATGGGGTACAGGTGCAGCGCCTGAAGGACGACGACCCCCGCGAACGGGTACATGCGGAACCAGTCGACGGCGTCGGCCCGGTCCGCCAGGCCCAGGCCCACCAGGGCGGCGTTGAGCACTCCGTACGGGCCCAGGACCTGCTTCAGGCCGATGGCGCCGACGAACGGCGGCAGGATCATCGGCACCAGGATACCCGCCGCCAGCAGACGCTTGCCCAGGAAGTCGGTCTTGGCGTGAAGGTGCGCCAGCGGCACCGCCAGGATCGACGCCGCCAGCGTCGTCAGCACGGCCAGGGTCAGCGCGTTCGCCAGCGACGTCTGGGTAATGTCTTTGCGCAGCAGGTTGGCGACGTACCGCAGCGTCGGGCCGGTCGATTCCCACAGCGCCGACTTCAGGACGCTGGCAATGGGGTACAGCAGCGCCAGGCCCAGGAAGGCCGCCACCAGGGCGATGAGAAGCCAGGTTTTGCCGTCGGGTCGCATGGCGTGCCCTGGTACTACAACGCCACTTGTTGCGCCGCAATGAACGCA
>DATKZB010000321.1:0-25225 GCA_035528235.1 Phycisphaerae bacterium | reverse complement strand
GGGCGGGCCGCGCTCGGGTTCGCCGCTACGGCAGGCGTCGCGACGTCGGCCGCGCGGTCGGCCCCGTCGCCCCCACGCACCAGAAGGCACACGGCCAGGACGATGATGACGATGACGGCGACGACCAGGCCTCCGGCCAGGGCCGCCACGACGGGAAACGACACCGGCCGCAGCCCAGTCGGCGGCGGCTGGTCGGTCGGCAGGGGCCCGGCGGCCGGCCCCGCGGGCGGGGGCGCCGCGACTTGCGGCGCGACCGGCGGGCGCACGGGTTCCGCCACGAGCACGGCGGCGGCGCCGGCGTCCGGCGCGGGCGGGGAGGCGGGCGCCGCGACGACCTCGGCCTGTTCCACGGGCAGGTTCTTGACCTTCGCCAGGGGATACCAGGTCTTCTGGTCCTTGGGAACGAGGAAGTGGCCCTTGAGTTGGCCGCTGGCGGCCAGTTTCTTGAACTGCTCCGGCGTAAAGGGGCCCTGAACCGGGCCGTCGGACCGTGTCCGGACGAAGAGGGTCATGCCGCTGCCCCCCGAGCGTCGCCGTGCGCCGGCCCCGGGCCCAGCGTAGCCGCGCCGGGGCCGACCTCGGGCGGCCCTCCGGTCCACGATGGCCGGAAGCCGCCGGTCCGTATTATGGCGTGGCCGGGCCGTCGCCGCAAGAGGCCAGCGGCCCGATCGTCAGCGTTTCGACAGTTCGTCGTGGACCTTGGGCATCCACTGACTGACGGCGATGCCCTGCGGGCACTGGGCCTCGCACTCGCGGCAGGCGGTGCAGCGGTCGGCCCGCTTGGCGGCGGGCATGTCGTGGTACAGGTTGCGGTTGAGGCCCACGGTGCTGCCCTTGAAGACCTGGACATTGTTGTATAGTTGGAAGTTATCGGGAACGGCCACGCCGCTCGGGCACGGCAGGCAGTAGCCGCACCCCGTGCACGGGACGGGGTCCAGCGCCTGGTACGCATCGCGGACGCGGGCCAGGAGGTCGCGCTCGGCCGCCGTCAGGGTGCCCGGGCCGGACCGCTCGGCGCTGGCGACGTTCCGCCGGACGTGCTCGAGCGCGGTCATGCCGCTCAGGACCACCGAGACCTCGGGCTTGTCCCAGAGCCACCGAAGCGCCAAGTCGACCGGGTCGGGCCGGCCGAGGGCCTCATCCCACAGGCGGCGGACGGGCGGTGGGGGCGCGGCCAGCGTGCCGCCGAACAGCGGTTCCATGACGACGACCGCCAGGCCCCGGCCGGCGGCGTACTCGACGCCGGCCGTGCCGGCCTGGACGTCTTCGTTCACAAAGTTGTACTGGACCTGGCAGAACGACCACCCGTCGTACGCCTCGACGATGTCGCGCAAGACGTCGAAGGTGTCGTGGAACGAGAAGCCGACGTGGCCGATGCGGCCGGCGGCCTGCGTCTTTTCGAGCCAGGCCGTGGCGCCCAGGTCGCGCATGCGCGGCCAGGAGGGGGCCTGGAGGTTGTGCAGCAGGTAATAGTCGATGCGGTCGGCCCCCAGCCGCGCGCACTGCTCGTCGAACAGCCGGTCGAAGTCGGCCGGGCAGTTGACCATCCAGACGGGCATCTTGGTGGCCAGGGCGACCCGCTCGCGGTACCCGCCGGCGAGGGCCTTGCCGAGGACGCGTTCGCTCGCTCCGCCGTGGTACGGGTAGGCCGTGTCGACGTAGTTGACACCGTGGTCGATGGCGTATCGGATCATCTCGATGGCGGCCGGCTCGTCGACCTCACCGGAGGGGCCCGTCGTGGGCAGCCGCATGCACCCGAAGCCCAGGGCCGAGACCTGGAAGTCGAGCCGGCCGAACGCGCGGTACTTCATGGGACCTCCTTAGTCCTACAACGCTACTTCGCCACTTCATCCCGCCTGGCGGCCTTCCCAGGCCGCCAGGAACACGCATCAGACCCGATCGCGGCGGCCTAGGAAGGCCGCCGCGCGACAAGTAGCGTTGTAGGATTAGAGTGTGCCGTGGATCGCCGGCGCGGCGCCCAGCGCCTCCGCTCCCTCACGGTCGCGGCTCGGAGCCAGACGGGGTGGCATGGTCATCCCGAAGGGTGACCATGCGTTTGGCTTCGGCCGCGCGGCGGGTGCGGGGACCCGCCGCGCCAAACGCGTGCGGGCTCAGCGGCCGCCGAGGCCCGCGTCGAGGTCCGCGAGGAGCGCGTCGGCGGCCTCGCCGGCCACGTACCCGGTCATGCCGGCCAGGAATCGCCCCCGCCGCATGGCCGCCACGTGACCGTAGGTGGAATCGGCGGCCACGAAGCCGGCCTCGCCGATCGCCAGGGCCGTAGGCGGGCCGGCCTTGCCCAAGGCGGCCTCCAGGCGCGTGTAGGCCTGGGCGGCCTCGGCCGGCGTGTCGTAGCGGCAGACGAAGAGTGTCGGCTTGGCGTTGCCCACCTTGTACCGGGCCACGACCGTCCGGACGAGAAACTCGCGGCCGAGGAAATCGGCCGGCAGGTACTGCTCGGACCGGGCCACGCGGCCGCGGGTCGGCAACAAGTCCAGGTACGCGGGCCAGGCGCCGGTGGGGGGCAGGGCGGCGGCCAGGTCGCGGGCCAGGGCAGTCACGTGCTCGCCCTCCTCGGCGACGGGGTTGCTGACGACGACGTAGTGCGGCCCCTGCCAGAACTCGACGCGCCCGTCGCCGCCGGCACCCTCGGTGCCGATGGCCAGCGGCTGGGCCTCGACGTTGGCGTTGCTGCGGAACAGGGCGAAGGCATTGTCGGCCGATCCCATGTCGTAGAGTTCGACGGCGGTGGGCGGCTCGTCGCCGCGGCGGTAGTCGGCCACCGCGAGCGACTCGAAGCCGAACGAGATGACGAAGGGCGCGGCCCCGTCAATCTGCTCGTGCAGGTTGCCGGCGACCAGCCGCCGCACGGGACCCTCGCGGCGCCACGGGCCGCGCGCTTCCGGCAGGGGGCCCTCGTCGCCGGCCGACGCGCAGCCGCCGGCTACGAGGGCGAGCATCGCCAGGGCGAGGAGTCGGTCAGGCCAGCGCATGGTGGGCCTCCCGGAGGCGGCGGCGAATGGCGACACGCATCGGGCAGGCCGCCTCGCACGTGCCGCAGTCCTGGCAGGCGTCGGCCCGGCGCGGGGCGGGCAGGGCGGCGTACTCGGCCCGGGCCTCGGCCCGGTGACCGTGGAACCAGTACGCGTGGAACCGCAGGATGTCCTGGACGGCGATGCCGGCGGGGCAGGCGTCCAGGCACGTGCCGCAGAACCCGCACACCCGCGCCGCCGCCAGGCGTTCGAGGTACCGTACCTGGCCGGCCGACAGGCGGATGCCCGGCACCTTGATGTTCTCCTCGACGTGGGTCATGTTGCCCATGCCGCAGACCACGGCGTCGACGCCGGGCATGTCGAGCACGTACCGGTAACAGAGTTGGTACGGCGAGTACCCCTGGGCCTTGAGTTTGGGCTCGTCGACCTGGGCGACCATCTCCTCGGCCCGCAGGGCGGCCTTCATGGCGACGATGCCCAGGTCGGCCTTCCTTGCGGCGTCGAGGGCAGGGCGGATGGAGGGGATGTCGGTCCGCGAGGGTGTTGCACCCGTGGAGCATCATGATGTCGACGTGGTCGGTCTGGAGGCGCTTGAGGGCTTCGTCGGCGCGTGCCATGGCCTTGGCGTAGACGCCCTTGCCGGCGTTCAATTCCGGCAGGAGGTACATCTTGGTGGCGATGAAGACGTTGCCTCGCCGGCCGTCGCGTCCGAAGAACTCGCCGAAGGCCATCTCGCTGCGGCCGCCGCCGTACACGTGCGACGTGTCGAAGAAGTTGACGCCGGCCTCGTACAGCCTGGCCAGGACGGGGATCCCCTCGCGATTGGTGTACAGGCCGCCGTGGACGATCCGCGAGACCTGAAGGTTGGTGCGGCCCAGGCGAGTGTACGCCATGCCGGGCTGCTCGCGGCGGCGCTCCAGGGGCGGCGGGGCAGGGGCCTCGCCGGCACCCACGTTCCCGTGAAGACCGCCGGCCACGACGGCCGCACCGACTCCCGCGGCGGCACGGCGAAGAAACTCGCGCCTCTCCATGGTCGGTGCGCCTCCCGTGCGCCGAGGTTCACGGCTTGCAAGCAAGCCGTGGCACGTGGGGAACATGGTCACCCTTCGGGACGACCATGCCACCGGTCGGATTGTAGCGGAAGGGACGCGGGGGAGTCAACCCGGAGACGCGCGGCCAGCCCCTGGTCGCCCTTCGGGATGACCATGCCACCCCGCCATGCGACCCGCCCGCGCGGTGGCCTTCCCATGCCGCCGCGCACGAAGTCGGCGAGTTGACAATCTTGCACTAGGTGGCGGGCGGGGCCCGCTTTTCGAGACGGAAACGGATGTCGCGGATGAAGCAGCCGCGCACGTCGTCGTGGAGGGCCTCGAGGAGTTCCTGTTTGCGGAAGTTGTTGAGTTCCGACAGAAGGGCACTGGAGTCGACGGTAAACGTGGCCACGTTCTTCCGCAGGGACTCAAGGTGCGTGTGCTTCGCCTCCGGACCCAGGCGGCGCTGCCAAGCCTCCCAGACCCGCTCGCGGTCCGACAGGCGCAAGGCGCCGCTGCGGGCGACCCAGCGCCGGAGGACCTCGCCGAGGGGCTCGGCCCAGTCCTTGGCGAAGTCCGACGCCTCCAGGCGCCTGGCGGTCATGCTCAACCCCCTCGTCCGAGAAGAAACTACTTCTCACAACTCGCCCGGGGCGAGCCGTGGCACGTGAAGACGCGCCGCGTGGTGGGTGCGGGGACCCACCACGCACAACCCGCGTCGGCCCGCTTACACGATGCTGACCGGCATCACGACGTGGGTAAAGACCTTGCCCTCGGAGATGACGCCGGGCTTGCTTGGCCCCTTGAACGTGAAGGTGAGTTCCTTGGCGTCGACGACCTTGGCGGCATTGATGAGGTACTGGGGGTTGAAACCGATTTCGAGGGGCTCGCCCTCGTAGGCGGCGGGCATGTGGATCTCGGCCTCGCCCATTTCGGGCGTGCGGCTGGTGATGACGAGTTCCTGGGCCGTGAACTTGAGCATCACGCCGCGCGATTCCTCGTTCGTCAGCAGCGCCGCCTTGCGGACGGCCGCCGAGAACGCCTCGGTGTCGAGCGTAGCCTTCTTGTCGAAGTCCTTCGGAATAACGTCCTCGTACTTCGGGAAGTGCCCGTCAACCAGCCGCGAATAGACGACCGTCTTGCCCCCGTCGGCCGGCGGAACCTCCAACAGAATCTCTTTCTCGCCGATGACGACGCGCACGCTCGCCTTGGCTTGGGCGGCGTCGGCCAAGCACCGCTCAATGAGTTGCATGGCCTTGCTGGGGACGATGGCCGATATTTTTTTCTCCACGGCCTCGGCGCACTTGCAGCGGGCCAGGCTGAGGCGCCGGCCATCGGTCGCCACCAGGGTCACGTCCTTGGCCTCAACCTCCCAGAGGACGCCGTTGAGGGCATACCGGGTGTTCTCCTTGGCAGTGGCGAAGAGCGTCCGCTCGGTGACGGTAAGCAGGTCGGCGGCGGCCATGGCAAAAGCCCCGGTCTCGGAAAACTCGGGGACCTGGGGAAAATCGGCCGGGTCGTCGCCCAGAATGGTGAAATGCGCCCCGGGGGCGTCGATGGTGGTTTCCCGCTGCGTCGCCGACAGGGCAACGGTGTCTTCGGTCAACTCGCGGAGGATAGCGTGGAACCGGTCGGCCGGCACAAGAGCCATGCCAGGCTCGCGGACCTCCATTTTGTCGAGGTCAATGCGGATGCCAACTTCCAGATCCGTCGCCAGAAGGGTCATCGTGTTCTTGGTGGCCTCTATCTTGATGCACCCGAGGGCCGGCTTCGGACTTCGCGGTGCAACCACGGCGGAGGCAACCTGGACGCCCCGAGTGAGTGTCGCGCGATCACAGGCTGTTTTCATGCGAGGACCTCCTTGACTGCGAGAGTCTACCTTTTTAAGTATTAGGTCAATTAGAAAGACTTAATAGTCCTCATAACGCTTGTGGAAAACGTGGCGCCCTTTGTCTGTCTCGCGCAACGTGCTTCTGAATAAAAGGTTACGCCGCCCGCCATGCCGGTGCCCGTGTGAATAACCGGTGAAATACACTGTGGCGCCCGTAGTACCATCTTGTGGCGCCCTGCCATTGCGATGACGGCCTGTTCTATACGACGGTTGGGCGCCACGGGTGCGCCACGGGTTTTCAACGTCTCCTACGGCCTCAGAACATGCCCCTCGATGGCCTCGACGAGACCACGGAACGCTGGGTCGTGACCGACCATCTGCTGAATCTTGCGATCGGCGTGTAAGACCGTCGTGTGGTCGCGGCCGCCGAAAAAGGCACCGATTTCCTCAAGGCTGCGATTCGTGATCCGCCTGGCGAGGTACATGCATATTTGGCGCGGCAGGGCCACCGACTGGGCCCGCCGCTTGCTCTGGAGGTCCGACAGGCGAGTGTTGAACCGCTGGAGCACGGCGTCGGAGATGTTCTGGATGGTGATGACGCGGCTGGGGGCCACCACGAGGTCCCGGAGGGCCTCCTTCGCCAGGTCCATGTCGATGGCCCGGTTGCAGAGTGAGGCGTAGCCGAGGATGCGAATGACGGCACCCTCGAGTTCGCGGTTGTTCGAGTCGACGGCCGAGGCGATGTAGTGGATAACGTCCTCGGGCAGGTCGCGACCACGCAGGCGGGCCTTCTTCTGCAAAATGGCCACGCGGGTCTCGTAACTGGGCCGGTCGATGCGGACCACCAGGCCCCACTTGAACCGGCTGACGAGCCGCTCTTCGATCCGCGGAATCTCGTGGGGCGGCGAATCACTCGACAGCACCACCTGTTTCTGGGCCTGGTACAGCGTGTTGAACGTGTGGAAAAACTCTTCCTGCGTCCGGTCCTTATCGGCCAGAAAGTGGATGTCGTCGATCACCAGCACGTCGAGGTACCGGAACTTGTACCGGAACTCGTCAATCTGTCCGCGCTCGATCGACGCGATGAACTGGTTCACAAAGTCCTCGCACGACACGTACATCATGGCCGCCTGCGGCCGGGTGGCCAGGACCTTGTGGCAGATGCCCTGCATCAAGTGGCTCTTGCCCAGGCCTACGCTGGCGTGGATAAAGAGGGGGTTGTACGCCCGGCCGGGCAGGTCGCTGACGGCCAGGGACGAGGCGTGGGCCATGCGGTTGCACGGGCCAGTCACGAAGTTCTCGAAGGTGTACTGCGGGTTGAGTGGCGGCCGGGCATCGCGTCGCCAGCGCTCGGGCCACAGCGGCGCCGGCTCGACGGCCGGGGGCTCGGCCGCTGCGGACGCCGGCTCGGACCGGAACTCAAGGGCCACCTGCCGGCCCAGCGCCTTCTCGAGCGCCTGCTCGAGCGCCGACCTCAGGGCCGCGCTCACGTCCGCGGCGCGGGCCGCCCCCGGAAGCGTCACGGCCAGGTGCGAGGCGTCCACCGCGTCAAGGCGGGCCTGGGCGAGCCACGGCGGGACGGGGACGTCGCCGCTGTGGCCGTCGAGTTGTGACAGGGCTTGTAGCCAGAGGTTCCGCTCGGCCGGCGCCATGAAAGCGGCCTTCCCTATAAATAAACATCCCACAATGAAAAGACACCGCCGGGCCTGGCGCCGCGACCGCGTTACCCCTCAGCCGGACCCGTCCACCCCGTGGGCCTAGGAAGTACAGCATGGAAACCGGCACACCCTACCATAGGCCCTGGGTGCCGTCAACGTAAAGATAACGGCTGGGCGGCCGCGTGCGAAGGATTCTTTTTCCCCGCCCGGCATGCCGCCCCGGGTGTGTTCACCCGGGGCTAACGCGCGCCAACGTTTAGCCGTCGCCGGCACGGCGACGGGAACGGTCGTCGAGCATCCGTCGGCACCGCTCGCGGCCGTGCCGGCCGCGGCTAAACGGGCGCGGTGGCGCCTGCGGCTGGAGCCCGGGTCGGGCGTTTGGCCGTCGCCAGCACGGCGACGGGGCGGCCGGCTGGGCATGGTTCTGCTTGAATATACCGCAGTGCCGACATCGGTAGTTTGTGATGCGCGCGGCCACCGGCGGTGCGCCATGTGGGCGACGGCGCGAGGCGGTCAATGGACTGCTAACAATGGGGCTGGGTCGCGGCGCGCCGTAAGCCTTGGCCAAGCAATGACTTACGGGACGCGGGCGAGAGTATCCACAAAGTATCCACAACGCCGGGTTTGGCCTAACTCTTTGTGTGTCAATGGCTTGCGCGCCGGTTACACACCATCCAGGCCGACGTCGCGCAGGCGGCGGTACGCGGCACACGTCTGAAGCAGTTGCTCGTGTGTCCCGGCAGCGAGGATCCGGCCGGCATCCATGACAACGATGCGATGAGCGATGGTGAGCGTCGAGAGGCGATGGGCGATGAGGAGCGTGGTCCGCCCCGCGACGAACTCGCTGAGGGTGCCCTGAACGAGGGCCTGCGTTTCCTCGTCCAGGGCGCTGGTGGCCTCGTCGAGGATCAGAATGGCCGGGTCGCGCAGGATCGCCCGGGCCAGCGCGACGCGCTGGCGCTCGCCGCCCGAGAGGGTGGTCCCGTGCTCGCCGACGAGGGTCTCGTAGCCCTCGGGCATGTCGCGGATGAAGAGGTCGGCATGCGCGGCCCGTGCGGCCCCCTCGATGCGGTCGCGCGCGGGCGGCTGGCGGCCGGCCTGGGCGGCGCCCAGGCCGATGTTGCCGGCGACCGTGTCGGCAAAGAGAATGGTTTCCTGCGGCACGTAGGCGATCTGGTCGCGGAGGCTCCGCAGGGTGATGTCGCGGGTGTCGGTGCCGTCGATGAGGATGGAGCCCGTGGTGGGCTCGAAGAAGCGCGGCACGAGATTCACCAGCGTCGTCTTGCCGCAGCCGGTCCGGCCGATGATGGCCACGACCTCGCCGTGGCGGACGGTCAGGTCGATGTCCTGGAGAACGGGCACGCCGGGGACGTACTCGAACGAGACGCCGCGGAACTCGATGTCGCGGGCCAGGCGGGCCAGCGGCTTGCCCGTGGTGCCGTATCGGGGCTCGGCGTCGGCCTCGAACAGTTGCCAGAGGCGGTCGGACCCACTGGCGCCCTGCTGGAACCGGTTCGACACGTTCGACAGTTTGCGGACGGGGTCCAGCGAGCCGATCAGCAGGCCGAAGAACAGCATGACGTCACCCGTGTCGACCCCCCGGTCGATGATGATTTTGCCGCCCAGGATGGCCGCCAGCGAGGCGGCCACCGTGAACAGCACGTCCACCGTCGGGTTCGTGATGGCGTCGACGCGGATGGCCCGCAGAATCTGCTTCAGAAGCCGGCGGCTGGCCGCGAAAAACCGACGCCGCTGATGGGCCTCCAGCCGGTACCCTTTCACCACGCGGATGCCGAACAGGCTTTCCTCGAGGATCCCCATCAGTTGGGCGGAACTCTCGAGGGTCTTGCGGCTGGCCCGACGCATCAGAATCGCGAACTTCCGCACCAGGTACCCCACCAGCGGGGCCGCCACCAGCACGATGATCGGCAGCCACGGGTCGATGCTCACCCCAAGCACCACTGCCAGCACCAGGCACAGGATCGCCCGGGGCGGCTCGACGACCACCTTCCCCAGCACCGTCTTCATGCCCTCCAGCACGAGGAAACAGTCCTGCTGGAACCGGCTCATGATGTCGGTGGCGCCGATCCGCGAATACAGCGACAGCGGCGACCGCAGAACGTGCTCGAACACCCGCAGCCGCAGCGACAGCATCGCCCGGTTCGTCGCGTGGCCCACCAGGTAGTCGGTCGAGTACGTCAGCGCCCCGCGCAGCACCGCCATCAGCATGACCACGCCCATGATCCAGGCCAGGCAGGAGAACCGGTCCCTGGGCATGCGTGCGGCCAGATAGACGGCGACCGGCGCGTAGAACTTGCCTTCTTCCTGGGCCTGGCGGGCAAAGCCCATCAGGCCCCCCTCGGGCCGGACCACCGCGAGGTCGGGCCGCACGCGGACCCTCGTCCCGCGGACCTCGAACGTCTCGACCGACGCGTCCGGCTCGACCTGCCACGACGGCGAAACCTCCAGCGTCCAGACGCGGACCCCGGGGTCGGTGGCCGAGTTCTTCTGGACCAGGCGGACGCCCTCGGGCGGCTGGTCGAAGAGGAGTTTGAACAGCGGCAGGACGGCGGTGATAGACCCCACCCACAGCGCGGCCGCCACGATACCGCACCCCCACGCCAGCAGAAGCCGGTACCGGTAGGGCCAGCAGTAACGCAGGGCTTTCAGGAACGACTTCATGCCGTACCCCGCTGGCACAAGACGACCGTGCCCGCCTCCAGGGGCGGGCACACGCGGCTCCGGGCCAGGCGGTGGCGCGCTACGAGTCGTCGGGCGATTCGTTGCCGCCAGCGCCCGTCTCGTCCGCGACGGTTTTGGCGCCGTCGGCGGACTTCAGGGGACCGAGGTCGCGGCGGACTTCGGTCAGGCGGGTGGCCTTGCCGATGCGGTCCCGCAGATAGTGGAGCTTGGCCCGGTGCACCTTGCCCGAGCGGGTCGGCCGGACAAACGTGACCGACGGCGCGTGCAGCGGGAACGTCCGCTCGACGCCCTCGCCGGCGACGATCCGGCGGACCGTAAACGTCTCGCTGGCGCCCCGGCCGCGACGCGCCAGCACGACGCCCGTGAACACCTGGGTCCGTTCCTTCTCGCCCTCCGTGATGCGGACGCCCACGTCGACCGTGTCGCCGATGTCGAACTCGGGCCGCTCGGCCTTCAGGTGCTCGGCCTCGACGCGTTGGATGGCTGCCTTCCTCATGGTCCTGCCCTTCCTCAAGTTAGGTGCGACGCCGGTCCCGCCCAAGGCGGTGGCCGACCGATCTTACGTCTCGCCCGGACCCGGGGGCCCCAGCAGGTCGCCGCGGCGCCGGCGGGTCCGCGCCTTGGCCTGCTCGGCCCGCCACCGCGCGATTTCGGCATGGTTGCCCGACAGAAGCACGTCGGGCACCGCCATGCCGCGAAACTCGCGCGGCCGCGTGTACTGCGGGTACTCCAGGCCGCCGGCCGCCAGACCCTCGCCGAAACTCTCGTCGTGGGCGCCGTCCTCGGCCCCCAGGACGCCGGGCAACAACCGCGTCGCGGCGTCGATGATGACCATGGCGGGCAATTCGCCGCCGGTCAGCACGTAATCGCCGATCGAAACCTCCAGGTCGGCCAGCGTCCGAATCCGCTCGTCGAACCCCTCGTAATGGCCGCACACCAGAATCAGCCGCTCGCGTGCGGCCAGGTCGCGGACGCGTGCCTGCGTCAGTCGTTCGCCCTGCGGCGTCAGAAGCACCACCGCCGCCGGCCGCCCGTCCAGCCCCCGAACGTGCTCCACCGCCCGGAACACCGGCTCGCACAGGAGCACCATGCCGGGCCCGCCCCCGAACGGCTTATCGTCCACCGTGCCGCGCGCGTCGCCCGCAAAGTCCCGAAGGTTCGTCAGGACGACCTCGACGCGGCCTTCCCGCAGGGCCCGACCGACGATGCTCGATGCCAGCACGCTGTCGAAGGCTTCGGGGAACAGCGTGATGACGTCCATCCGCAACGCCATGTCGCACCTTGCCGCGAGGCCGCCGCGTGCGGCAGTTACGCATCGGCCTCCTTGGGCTCGGCCTCATCGGCGGGCGGCGCGGCCTCATCGGCGGGCGGCGCGGCTTGGTCGGCCGCGGGGGCCTCGCCCTGGGCCTTGGCCTTCTCGGCGGCGACGCGTTCGGCCGCCTTGGGCGGCGGGCCCTTCTTCTTGGGCCAGGCCTTGGGCGGAATCTCGTTGCCCTTGGCGTCGAGACCCAGGTGCCTCAGCATTTGCGCGACCGTATCGGACGGCCTGGCCCCCGCTTTGAGCCAATGGACGACCCGCTCGCGATGGATCTTGATCTTGTCCTCGTCCCGGAGGAAGGGGTCGTAGTGCCCGAGTTCCTCGATGACGCGGCCATCGCGGGCCGCGCGCTTATCGGTGGCGCAGAGGCGCCAGAAGGCCCGGTTGGCCCGGCCCAGCCGCTTCAGACGAATGCATACTGCCACGTTTGATGGCTCCTTTCGCACGCTTGCCGCGCCAAGCGCGCAGCAACCCACTTGGCGAGTCGAGTAGTGTAGAGGCGGATGGGCTCGGAGGCAACCAAAAAATCGGCATGGTCGCCCCTCACCCCTGACCCCTCTCCCACGGGGCGCCGCCAGACCGCTTGCAGGGCCGGCGAGCAAAGGCTATTATCGGCCGACGAGACACGGACCGAAAGGGCCCCCGCGCGATGGACCGCGACCGATTCGAGGAACTCGTCGACGAGGCCGTCGACCGCCTGCCGCCCGAGTTTGCCGCGCGGCTCGATAACGTCGATGTGGTGGTGGCGGCACGGCCGTCGCGCCGCACGCTCCGCGAGATGGGCCTCCTGGGCCGGGGCACGCTGCTGGGCCTGTATCGCGGCGTGCCGCAGACCCGCCGGACCACCCAGTACTCGGGCGTGGCGCCCGACCAGATTGTCATCTATCGCGACCCGGTCCTGGCCGAGGCCGACGCCAGCTGCCCGCCGGAGGCCGACGACGAGGAGTTCGAGCAGACGATCCGCGAGGTGGTCCGCAAGACGGTCCTGCACGAGATCGGCCACCACTTTGGCCTGAGCGAGGCCGACCTGCGCCGCATCGATTTCGGATGAACCCCGGCCGCACCGACTCGAGGAGACTCTCCGCCCATGGGCATGGTGGAACCTCACGCGACCGGCGCCCTAGTGGCCGTCAAGGCGGTGCCGGGGGCGTCGCGCGAAGGCATCGTCGGGCCGCTTGGCGAGCGGCTGAAAGTGGCGGTCCGCCGGCCGCCCGAGAAGGGCGCCGCCAACAAGGCCGTCGCCGCGGTCCTGGCCAAGGCGCTGGGCGTCCGCGTGGGCGACGTGGAGTTGGTGCGCGGCCAAGCGCGGCCCGAGAAGGTGTTTCTGGTGCGCGGTCTGGGTGCGGCCGAGGTCCGCCGCCGCCTGGGGCTGCCGTGACGGGGCCGGTTTCGTGCCGCAGCGGCGGGCGCGCTCGGGCCCGCGTGGCGCCTGGCTCGGGGCGCCGTCGTGTCAAGATGGGCAAAATGTTCCGGCTATGCGGGCGGAATCGGAGCAAAAACCATGCCTTTTTCCCCGCCGATTTGACTGGGGCCCGTTTTTGTGGTATAGTCCTGATGCATTTCGTTGTACGGGGGTTGTGGTCGTATGTGTACGGGGGTTGTGCGAGGGTTGACTTCGCACCGGGGGTAGTGCGATGAAGGACGTACTGACGACGGGGGAGGTGGCGCGTCTGTGCGGCGTTGCGCCACGGACTGTCTCCAAGTGGTTTGACGCCGGCCAGTTACGCGGATTCAAGATACCGGGCTCGCGGGATCGCAGGATTCCTCGCGAAGCCCTGGTTCGTTTTATGAGGGCCCACGGCATCCCGCTGCGCGGCCTCGATGGCGCCGTGACCCGCGTCCTGATCGTCAACCGCGACTATGACGCCGCCGATGCCCTGCGCGTGGCGCTGGAGAGCGGCTTCGACTACGAGGTCCAAGTGGCCACGGGCGTGTTCGAGGCCGGCCTGCTGGCCCGCCAGACGCGGCCGCACGTCCTGCTGCTCGACACGTCGGTGCCCGGCATGGCGCCGCGCGAGATGCGCTTGGCGCTGCGGTCGGACCCGGAACTCGTGGCCACGCGCGTCGTGGCCGCCGAGGACCAACTCACCGACGAACGCGTCAGGCTGCGGATGGAAGAGGGATTCGATTCCTGCATCGCCAAGCCGTTCAACCTGACGGCCGTGGTCCGTGTCATCGAGGAGGCCACCAACATCGTCGGCTGAGTGATAGAGCACGGGGTGCCTTTCGGGGTCGCATGCGGCGGCCTCTTTTTTTGCGCGCGCCGGCCGACTGGGGATGGGCCAACCGGGCGGCTGCTGGCAGGGCGTGCCCCGCCGCGGTATAATGACGCCGGTCGTCCAGGACCCGAACGGAGGCCCCGATGAGCGCCGACGCCAACGCCTACGAACGCTTCGAGTCGCCCCTGCTGGCCCGCTACGCCGGCGAGGAGATGTCGCGTCTCTTCAGCCCGGCCGCCAAGGTCCGCACCTGGCGGCGAATCTGGATCGCCCTGGCCGAGGCCCAGAAGGAACTCGGCCTCCCCATCACCGACGAGCAACTGGCCCAGATGCAGGCCCACGCCGACGACATCAACTTCGACCGGGCCGAGGCGCTCGAACACACCCTCCGCCACGACGTCATGGCCCACGTCCACGCCTTTGGCGAACAGTGCCCGGCGGCCCGGCCCATCATCCACCTGGGGGCCACCTCGTGCGACGTGGCCGATAACGCCGACCTGGTGGCCATCCGTGACGGCCTGCGGGTGCTCGAGCGGCGGCTGGCGGCCACCATCGGCTGCCTGGCCGGCTTCGCCCGCCGGCACCGGGCCCTGCCCGCGCTGGGCTTCACGCACTACCAGCCGGCCCAACTGACGACCGTCGGCAAACGGGCCTGCCTGTGGCTGTGGGATCTGGTGATGGACGCCGAGGCCGTGGCTGGCGCGCGCCGGGGACTTCGGTTCCGCGGCATCAAGGGCACCACGGGCACCCAGGCGTCGTTCCTCAGGCTCTTCGAGGGTGACCACGCCAAGGTCATGCGGCAGGAGCGCCTGGTAGCCGCCAGGATGGGTTTCACGCAGGTGCAACCCGTCACGGGCCAGACGTACACCCGCAAGGTCGATTCGCAGGTGCTGGCCGTCTTGTCGGGCCTGGCGCAGAGCGCCCACAAGTTCGCCAACGACCTGAGGCTGCTGGCGAATTGCAAGGAGATGGAGGAACCGTTCGAGACGTCGCAGATCGGTTCCTCGGCCATGGCGTACAAGCGGAACCCGATGCGAAGCGAGCGGATGACGGGCCTGGCGCGGGTGCTCATGGCCCTGGAGCCGGCGGCCGCCGCCACGGCCGCCGAGCAGTGGCTCGAGCGGACGCTCGACGATTCGGCCGCGCGGCGCATCGTCCTGGGCGAAGGGTTCCTCCTGGCCGACGCCATCCTGCGCTTATATCAGAATATCGCCGAAGGTCTTGTGGTGTACCCCGAGATGATCGCGCGGCACATCGGCGAGGAACTGCCCTTCATGGCCACCGAGAACATCCTGATGGCCGCCGTCAAGGCCGGCGGCGACCGCCAGGCCCTGCACGAGGCCATCCGCGGCCACAGCCAGGAGGCCGCACGCGTCGTCAAGATCGAGGGCAAACCCAACGACCTGCTGGCCCGCCTCAAGGCCGACAAGGCGTTTGCCAAGGTCGACATCGGCGCCGAACTGGAGCCGTCGCGGTTCGTCGGCCGTGCGGCCGAACAGGTCGACGAGTTTCTGGCCGAGCACGTCCAGCCCATCCTCGACGCCCACGCCGGCGACGCCGCCCTGGAGGCCGACATCAACCTGTGAATCGCGGTCCGCTCGCCGACGCTCGCGGCTCAGAGAGAAACGCCCGCCGCCACAGGTCCAGGCACAGCAGCGCCCAGAGGCGTTCGCCGTGGTCGGCGCGAAGCGAGGTGTGTTCGTCGATGAGTTGCTCGACGGCCTGGCGTCGCACGAAGCCCCGCGTCGCCGTCCCGGCATCGAGCAGGATACCGCGCATCCACCCCGCGTAATCGGTTGCCAGCCAACGACTTACGGGCACGCCGAATCCCATCTTGCCCCGGCCGAGGATCCGCCGCGGCAGCCGCCCCGCGAAGGCCTGGCGCAGGATCCACTTGCCCAGGGGCGGCCGCCCCAGCCGCCGGCGCCACTTCAGGTTCGCCGGCATCCGCCGCGCCAGTTCCACCACCCGGTGGTCGAGCAGCGGGCAGCGGACCTCCAGGCCGTGGGCCATCGAGGCGACGTCGACCTTCGCCAGGCAATCGTTCGGCAGGTAGTCCTGGAGGTCGATGGCCATCGCGCGGTCGAGCCACGGCCGCGCCTCGAGGCCTGCGATGGCGTCGCGCCACGGCCCCAGCGGGTCCGCGGAGAGGGCCTCGGCGGCGAAGTCGGGCGCCAGTAGCGTCGCCAGGTCGTCGCTCGAAAAGAGCGACCGCCACGCCAAGTATCGCGGCAGGGGGTCGAGGTCGAGGGCCGCCAGAAACCGCCGCGCGGCATTCCAGGCGCTCTTGCGACCGGCCCGCGGCCGCATGGCCCGGCCCAGGCGCGCGAGCGGCGACCGCAGGCCCGCCGGCAGGCTCTCGCTCAGCATCATGGCGGCGTGGCGCGGGTACCCGCCGAACGACTCGTCGCCGCCATCGCCCGAGAGGGCCACCGTTACCTCGCGCCGGGCCTCGCGGGCCAGGTGATACATGGCGACGGCGGACGAGTCGGCGAACGGTTCGCCGTGGTGCCGCACGAGCGTCTCGAGGGTCTCCAGGCACCGCGGCTCGACGCGGACCTCGGTGTGCCGGGTGCCCAGGCGGTCGGCTACGACCCGGGCGTACCGCGTTTCGTCCCACCGTTTTTCGCCGAAGCCGACCGTGAAGGTCCGCAAGGTGCCGCCAGCGTGCTCGGCCGCCAGGGCCGCCACGACCGACGAATCCAGACCGCCCGAGAGCAGCAGCCCCAGCGGCACGTCGGCCGCCAGTTGCGACGCGACGGCCTCCGAGAGGGTCCCGACGAGCCGCTCGCGCCACGCGGCGGCGCTGGTGCCGGTGTCGACGGGGCCGCGCGGGATGTCCCAGTACCGCGCCGGGCCGGCCAGGCGGCCGGTGGCGGCGTCGAACTCAAGATAGTGGGCGGGCGGCAGTTTGGCGATGCCCGCAAAACCCGTCGCCGGCGCGGGCACGCAGCCGAATCGTAGGAACGCGGCGATGGCCGGCGGGTCGATGTCGCGCGGCACGTCGGGGCAGGCCAGGAGGGCGGCCGGTTCGCTCGCAAAGACCAGGGCGTGCGGCCCGCGCCACCAGTAGAGCGGTTTCTGGCCCAACCGGTCGCGGGCCAGCACCAGCCGCCGGGTCCGGGTGTCCCAGATGGCCAGCGCGAACATGCCGACCAGCCGCCCCAGCAGGCCGGTCCCGTCGTCCTCGTACAGGTGGGCGAGGACCTCGGTGTCGCCGGCCGAGGCGAAGCGGTGTCCGCGTGCGGACAGGCGCTGGCGCAGGTCGCGGTAATTGTAGATCTCGCCGTTGTAGACGAGGCGGACCGAGCCGTCTTCGTTGGCCATCGGCTGGCGGCTGCCGGGCGGGTCGATGACGGCGAGGCGGCAGACGCCCAGGCCGGCCGTGCGGCCCTCGTCGATCCAGAAGCCCTGTTCGTCGGGGCCGCGGTGGGCCAGGCCGGCCACCATCCGGCCCAGGACGTCGGCGTCCACGGGTGCCCCGTCGGTCCGGACGATGCCGGCGATGCCGCACATACACGTGCCTCCCAGTCCGGCGAGTCTAGGCCCCGTCTCGGGCGGGTCAAGGCAAACTTGCCGGGTGCGCGGGCGGGGGTGGGGTCCATAAAGGTTGACACCCGGCGTAGCGGGGACCTATAATCCGCCCTGAATAATTGTCAGCGCGAAGGGAGCCAACCAGTGGAGCGATCCATCAAGCGGGTGCCGCGCGTGGCGCGGGTGGCCGTGTTGGTCGGCTTCGTCGGCCTGTTGACGACGGGGTGCACGTCGCTTCGGACCGGCGGCTACGAGCGGGACGAGATGGTGGTGAAACTGGCCGACGCGCTGCGCGAAGAGGCGCTCAGGGTGCCCGAGGACGAGACCCGCGAACGCTTGGTGACGGGCCTCATCCGGCTGCGCGAGGTGATGCTGGGCGACGTCTTTGTGAAACCGACGGACCAGCCGGCCGAGGCGCCCCGCCTGCCGCAGCCCGAGGGCGGCGCCAGGCCCGCCCCGCCCTGGGCCGTCATGTTTGCCCCGCAGAGCCTCGTGGTGGGGTTCTTCACGCGGAGCAAGAATTTCGACAACGTGCCCGGCGACGACGGCCTGGAGGTGCGGCTCCAACCGCTCGACCAGTTCGGCGACCCCACGAAGGCCATCGGGTCGTACCGGATCGAGGTCTTCACGTACCGCCTTCAGTCGGGCGAGAAACGGGGCGACCGCCTGGGCCACTGGTTCGTGGCCATCCTGGACGCCGCCGGCAACCGCAAGTATTACGACCCCGTGGACCGCTCGTACGTGTTCCCGCTGCTGTGGGACAAGGAGATTGAGGCCGGCACGGCGGTGATCGTTCAAGCCACGTACTATCCGCCGGGCGGGTTCACGGAGAAACTCTTTGCCCAGCGCGTGGTCAAGATTGGGGACCAGTCCGAGTAACAGCGGCGAGGTGGGGCTATGGTGCGGCGGCTGTTGTGGGTGATGCTGGCGGTCGGTGTGGCGTTGGCGGCGACCGGGTGCGAACTGACGCGGAAGAATTACCTGGCTGTTTCGCTCGGCCAGTCGGCAGATGAAGTGAAGAAAGTCCTCGGCAGTCCCCGATATGAGTTTGAGGGACAGTGGGTGTATACCCGCAACGACCCGCGCGACCTGGCGAAGGTCGAAGTGTATTTCGACGACGAGAAGCAGGTGGTCGCGAAATCCTGGCAGAACCCCGAGCGGCCCTGGGAGAACCATCGCGAAGGGCAGGTCCCCGCCAGCCAGGGGGGATGACGCCCGGCGGCGCGGAAGCGAAAGGAAGGACGCATGCGCGTGAATCGGTATCTCGTGGCGGCGCTGGTCGTCGCCTGCCTGACCCTCGCCGGCTGCTGGTACAAGCGGCCGAAACTCGATGAGATGTACACCGACGTCAAGGTCGGCATGACCAAGGACGAGGTCGTCGAGTTGCTCGACCAGCCCACCGCCATCATCGAGAGCGAGATGTTCTATCTGTACGACGACCCGCTCGACCCGGTCCGGTTCCGTTTCGTCCTGGACGACAAGGGCATCGTCGTCGAGAAGTATTACGAGACCAAGAAGGAACTGGCCAAGAAGGCCGAGGAGACCAAGGGCCAGGTGCCGCCCGTCGAACGGATGCCCGGCGAGCCCGGGCGATCGTATCCCGGTGGCCCCCTCGAACGGTTCGAGCGAAAGCCGGGAGAACCCGAAAAGATGAAGTGACGCCGCCCGGCGCATCGGGCGCTGTTGTGTTAGCCGCCCGGCTTGACGGGCGCGTGTTGCTGTTTCGCGACGCGCACCTCGGCCTCGGCCGTCAGGACCTCGCCCGAGAGCGTCGCAAAGGCCGCCCGGACGATGAGCGTATCGGTGGCGGGCCTGCGTCCGTGGGGCCACGGCCACTTCATGACGTAGCCGCGAATGCCCAGGCTCCCGATCCACGTCTGGGCCAGGTCCCGCGCGGTCAGTTCCCACCGGTGGAACGGTTTGGGCGGTTGCCCCTTGGCCCCCGGCTCGAAGGTCTCCACGACCAGGCGGCCGGCCCGCTTGACGACGTCGCCCTCGGCGTCGAGGGGTTCGATGACGATCTTGAGCCGCTCGTCGCCGGGCGTGCCGTCGCTGTCAAGCCCGCCGGTGCCCCGGCCGAGGTGGATGGCCACGGGCCGGTACGGGTCCTCGGGGGTCGCCGGCAGGGGGGCGGGCGTGGCGCCGCCGGCAGCCAGTTCGGCCACGCGTCGCTCGGCGGCCAGCAGTTTTTCCGACAGGTCCTGGTTGCGGTCCATCAGGAGCCGAATCTGGTCCTCGCGCGCCAGGTGCGGTCCGCTCGCGCAGCCCGCGCCCAGCCCGACGGCTGCCGCCAACCCCAGGATGCTCAGGACCCTGCCTCGCTTCATGACGCCGGCGCCTCCATCTGTCGGCCGCGCCATCGGTCGCGGCCGCGAGCCACTCTAGGATGCCGGCCCCGTCCTGTCAACGGCGGGGCCGCCCGTGAGGCGAACTTGTGGTGGCGCGCGGCCGGGCCTATAATGTCCCTTTCGCCCCGAAGGAGGCGCGATGCTCGAGACCATCCGCATCGGAAGTGTCCGGTTCCTGAACGCCTGGCCGCTGGCGTACGGCCTGGAGCGGCGCGCCGACGTGACGCTGCGCCTCGAGGACCCCAGCGCGCTGGCCGGCCTGCTGCGGCGCGGCGAGATCGACGTGGCGCTGGCCCCGTCGATCGACTACGTCCGCCTGGTGGCCGAGGGCAACGAACGGGCCTACGCCGGCGGGGTCACCGGTTACGTGGTCTTGCCGGTGGCCGCCATCGGCTCGCGGGGGACCATCGGGTCGGTCCGCCTGTTCGGGTACGCCGAGGCGGACCAGTTGCGTCGGGTGGTGCTGGACCCGTCGAGCAGCACGTCGAACGCGCTGGCGCGGCTGCTGCTGGCGCGTCGGGGCGTGCGGCCGCATTTCGTCATACCTCGGCCAGGCAACCCGCCGGCCGCGCGGCCGACCGACGCCGAGGTCGTCATCGGCGACCGGGCCCTCGTCATGGACCCGCCCGGGGCCAAGTGGGCCTGGGACCTGGGCGAGGAGTGGCACCGGCTGGTCCACCTGCCGTTCGTCTACGCGTTCTGGGTGGCGCGGGTCGGGGCGGACCTGGGGCGGCTGATCGACGTGCTGTCGGCCGCGCGCGACCAGGGCCTGGCCGCCCGCGGGGAACTCGCCGCCCGGGCTGCCGAGACCCTCGGCCTCCCGGTCGAGACGGCGCAGACGTACCTGACCCACCAGGTGCGGTACGAGTTTGGCAACCGGGAACGCAGCGGCCTGCGGGCCTTCTACCGGATGGCGGCCGATGAGAGCCTGGTGCCGGAGGGCGTGCGGCTGCGCGTGGCCCCGGCCGCCAGGGACGGGGCGCCATGATCCTTCCGGCCGAGCCGCGGCGCGTGTCGGCCGACGAGGCCCTCGCCCTGCTCGGAGAGGACGACCTGCCGGACCTGGCGCGGCGGGCCGACGCGGTCACGCGGCGGCTGCATCCCGAGCCGTACCGCACCTTCGCCATCGACCGCAACGTCAACTTCTCGAACCTGTGCGAGTGCCGGTGCCGGTTCTGCGCGTTCTGGCGCGGGCCGGGCGACGGGGGCGCGTACGTCCTCGACGAGGCGGCGCTCTTCGCGAAGATCGAGGAGGCCGTCGGCCTGGGGGCGACGCACATCCTGGGGCAGGGCGGCCTGTGGCCGGAGTTCGACCTGGCGTACTACGAGGCGCTGCTGCGGCGGGTCCGGGCGCGGTTCGACATTCGGCTGCACTGTTTCAGCCCGCCGGAGGTCCAGCACCTGGCCCGCCGGGCGGGGCTGCCCGTGCGGACGGTGCTCGAGCGGCTCCGTGCCGCGGGGCTCGACAGCCTGCCGGGCGGCGGGGCCGAGATTCTCGTCGACCGCGTCCGCCGGCTCATCAGCCCGCGCAAGTGCACTGCCGAGGAGTGGCTCGACGTTATGCGCACCGCTCACGCCCTCGGCATGCCGACCACCGCCACGATGGTCTTCGGCCACGTCGAGACGCCGGCCGAGCGGATCGAGCACCTCGCGCGGCTGCGCGACCTCCAGGACGAGACCGGCGGGTTCCTCTCGTTCATCGCGTGGCCGTTCCAGGCGGCGAACACGGCCCTGGCGGCCGGCGGCGACCTGGGCCCGGACTGGCGGCCGGTCGGCGGGGCCGAGTACCTGAGACTGGTGGCCGTGGCCCGCCTCTTCCTCGACAACATCCCCAACATCCAGGCCTCGTGGGTCACGATGGGGCCGAGGGTCGGCCAGGTGGCCCTCGTGTTCGGCGCCAACGACCTCGGGTCGACCATGATCGAGGAGAACGTCGTGGCGGCGGCCGGGTGCGTCTACCGGGCGTCGCCCGAGATGCTGCGGCGGCTGATTGAGGCCGCCGGCTTCCAGGCCCAGCAGCGCAATTCTCGTTATCAGACGGTGGGCCCCTGACCGATAAAACGGGGGAGGGGCTGGGCGCGCGAGGGCCGACAGTGCCTGACATCGAACCCATTATCGACACGGCGCGGAAGGTTCTGGTGGCCCAGTCGCCGCTGGGCCGGAACGATGCCTTTCTGCTGGACCACGCCATGCGGGTCATGCGGGTGGCCGACCGCCTGGCCGCCTGCCGCGAGGTCCGGTCGTGGCGGATCGACCGCTTCGCCCTCCAGGTGGCGGCCCTGTTTCACCAGGCCGCCACGGTGCGGCTGGACGAGGAGCGGCGGACGTCGACCGTCTACTCCGCCGCCACGATGAGCGCCGAGGACGTCAAGGAATACAGCGCCGAACTGGCCGGCGATCGGCTCCAGGGCAGCGTGTCGCCGCGGCAACTGACCCTCGTCCAGGAGATCATCCGCCGGGCCCACGACGCCAGCATCAACCTGCCGGAGGCCAAGATCCTGTCCGACGCCGACAGCCTCGACGACATCGGCGCCCTGGGCGTCTGGAGGGACCTCAGGCGGTACATCCTGGAGGGCCGCGCCGTCGAAGACACCGTCCGCGCCTGGCACCGACGCGAGCAGTACGGGTACTGGGAAGCCCGGGTCCGCGACGCCTTCAACCTCGAAACGTCGCGCCGCCTGGCCGAGAAACGCCTGGCGGCGGCACGGGCCTTCATGCAGCAACTGGCCGACGAATTCGAGGCCAACGATCTGCCCGACGAGGAGAACAGTCCGTGACGGCCTCGTCGCCCCCTTCGGCCGCGGTCATTCTTGGCAGCGGCATCTGGCACGTCCTTCGGGATAAGGGCGGCCTGGACCTTTCCGGCGGCACCGTCCGCGAGACGCCCTTCGGCCCGTCGCGTCCTGTGTTCCGAACCGTCCTGCCCGGCGGCCGCCGGGTACTCCTTCTGACGCGCCACGGCGAGACCGGTTACCACGTCGGCGCCTGGAGCGTCAACTACCGGGCCAACCTCTGGGCCCTGAAGGACCTGGGGGCCGACCTCGTGCTGGCGACGTGCGCGTGCGGCGGCATCGACCCGGCCCTGGCGGTGGGCGACTTCGTCGTCCCGCACGACATCCTCGACCAGACCACCGGCCGCGCGAAGACCTTCTTCGAGGGCACCGGCCTGGGCATCCTGCGGCACAGCGACCCGTTTTGCCCGGCGGGGCGCCGCGCGCTGGTCGAGGCACTGGCCGGGGCGGGCCTCGCGCACGAGCCGCGCGGCGTTTACGTGTGCACCGACGGGCCGCGCCTCGAGACCCCGGCCGAGATCCGCCTCTTCGCCGCCCAGGGCGCGACCCTCGTCGGCATGACGCTGGCGCCGGAATGGGCCCTGGCCCGCGAACTCGAAATGTGTTACGCCCCACTGGCCTGGGTCGTGAACCCGGCCGAGGGCGTCCGGCCTCGGCCGTACCGGCCCGACGTGCTCTTCGAGGGGATGGCCACCGACGAGGAACTGGCCGAGGGCGACTGCGCGGCCGCGCGCCTGCCGGCGATCCTGGCGACGGCGCTCGGGCGCCTTGGGCCGGACCGGCCCTGCCACTGCCGCCGCGCGATGGAGCGGTACAGGCAGCGTGGCGACATCGGCGACGATTTCAGGACGTGGATTCGCCGCGGCGAGTAATCCTGCAACGCCACTTTGCCACTTCATCCCGCCTAGCGGCCTTCCCAGGCCGCCAGGAAGATGCGTGAGATCCTATCGCGGCGGCCTGGGAAGGCCGCCGCGCAACAAGTGGCATTGTAGGTAACCATCACTTCGGCGGGTCGGTTCGCGTCAGGGCCACCGTGGCGCCCTGGTCGCGGGCGGCGGCCAGGACCTCGGCCACGGTCTTCATCGACGCCTTCGGGTCGGCCGCCAGGTTAACGCGTTCGACGCCCTTCAGCAGGTCGGCGGCCTTGGCGCGGAAGGCCTCGACCGAGAGCTTCTCGGCCCCCACCTGGACCTGGTCGTCGGCGGTGATGATGATGCCAAGGGGCGGCGTCTGCTTCACCGGCTTCGGCGGTTCCTGCGGTTTGCGGACGACCAGGTGGACCTTCATCAGGGCATTGCGCAGGACGTCGCGGACCTGCATGACGCGGCCGAACCGCTCGTCGGGGTCGGCCTTGAGGACCGCCGTCCGGATGACGGCGGGCATGGCGTTGACGGCGGTCTTGAGGGCCTCGATGTCGGTCGGCCGGCCGTCGAGCAGGGGCGGCTCGCCTTTCTTGAGCACGATTTCGATCTCGACCTTCTTCGGCTCGATGCGCTGGCCGGTCGGCCGGATGATGAGTTCGACGGGCGTTCCCACGGGCGGTACGGTGTCGGGGTTGGCCTCGTAGACAAGGTTGGTGTTGACGGAGGACGACTCGAAGGGCACGTCGATGACGGCCTCGACGAAGTTCGAGAGGCACACGACGGTGCCCTCGCGGTCGGCGGCCACCAGGGCGTCGGCCTCGCGCCGGCCCACCGAGACCCACTCGATGGGGCGGTCGAGGCTCTCGCGGGCGCCCGAGAGGCGAAGCAGTTTCCACGCGGGCAGTTCGGTCGCCTGGCCGTCCTTGTTCTTGAACCGTGCCACGATGTCGACCACGTCGCCGGCGGGCGGGCTGAAGGCGCCCCCCTCGGTCGCGAAACCCGGCTTGCCGGGCCGAAGGCCCAGCAGCGTCAGGGCAAACGTCAGGTGCGACGGCTTGGCCTTGACCACCACCACGCTCTCGTGCTCGCGCGTGCCTTCGCTGCAGACGAACAACTCCAGCGCCCCCCTCTGGAGGCACACCTTGCCTTCGAGGCGGACCTCGCGGGCCTTCGTGTCGACCACGATGCCCGGAAGCGTCTTGATGATGACGTCCTTGGCGGGGGGCGTCTCTTCGGCTACGACGGACGACCCGGCCGCCAGAAGGGCGACCAGAACGGGCAGCACGCAAGCGGCACGGTACATGGTTTTCTCCGGGCGCCGGATGGCCGGCGGTCTGTGATGCTGGACGGCCGACAGCGGCGGCGATTCTACTGGCACTGGGCCAGGGCGACCAGGGCGTAACTCGTCGTCACGGGGGGAAACCCCTCGAACCAGCGGTCGGCCTCGTTGATCCAGAACCCTTCGGGTTTCTGGCGTCTGAGGAGGGCCTCCGTCAGTTCCGCCTTCCAGTCGTGCGTCCGGCGTCGGTCGTCCATCATCGTGTCTTCGCCCCAGGCCTTGAGGGCCTTGGCGGCCGTCTCGTAGTAGTAGTACAGGCCCTGTGCCCCGAGTTCGGGGTTCTCCTCGAAGGTCCAGTGCCGGCGGATCCAGTTCATGGCGGCCTGGACGCGCGGGTCGTCGCGCGCCAGGTGGGCGTAGATGAAGCTCTTGAACCCGGCGTAGGTCATGGACCCGTAGGCCTTCAGGCCCTTCTGGCCGTTCGGCAGGTCGACGGTGCCGGCCTTCGATTCGCCCTCGCCGTGCGTCGAGTAGACCATGCCGCCCGAGTCGGTCCCCACAAACACGCCGTCGTTCGACTCGCTGCGGTCCTGGCTGCGGCTGACGAAGACGACGACCTTGGCCCACAGGGGGTGGTCCTTCGGCACGCCGGCCTCGTG
>DATKZB010000320.1:0-3854 GCA_035528235.1 Phycisphaerae bacterium | reverse complement strand
GGGCGCCGCCTGGGTCGGCATGGCGGGTATCCGCGACACCTCCACGCGCGGCTATTTCTACTCGGGGCTCCAGCCCTACGGCAAGCAGGGAAGCCGCGAACTCGAAATGGGCTTCTACAGTTATCACCTCGACAAACGGGGTCCCTGGGGCGAGAACTACGAGGTCGCCAGGAAGGTCCCCATCCAGGTCGGCACGTGGCACTCCGTCGAGCGGCACATGAAACTGAATTCGGTCGATCCGGCCAGGTCCGACCCCGCCGTCGCCGACGGCATCGAGGAGTTGTGGGTTGACGGTGTGCTCACGATCCGCAAGGCCGACGTTCGCTTCCGCCGCGCGCCCCACCTTCGCATCACGTTCTTCTCGCTCGAAACGTACTACCACGGCCTGCCCGAGCAGTTCGGCCGCGAGAGCCCCATCAAGGTGTACGTGGACAACGTGGTCGTCGCCCGCCGGTACATCGGCCCGATGGGGGGCGGCCGGTGAGGAAGTGGAGACGCCCGACCCAAGAGTCGTCTGCGCATGGAGCCAGGATGGGCAGGAAACTTGCCGCCATCGTGGTGGTCCTGCTTCTCGCGGCTACTCTGTCGGCGGCCGAGAACACGCCCCCGGCCTGGACGAAGGCCTGCCTTGCCGGCCCGATGTCCGCCGACGAGACGCGCGACTTCATGAAGCGGCTCGCGCGGTACGTCTACGACCACCACCTGAAGAAGGACGCCGACTCGCCCCAGCGCGGCATGGTGTACGAGTACCTGGACACGCACCGCATGGGCGAGTTTGACCAGTTCGTCCAGGGCGAGGCCCTCGACACGATGCACGACGGCGCGTGGCTGGCCGCCGCCATGGTCAATGCGCACCGCGCGACGGGCGACGGGTTCTACAGGGAGTTCCTCACCCAGTGGCAACTGCCGTTCTACCTGAAGATGCTGAACCACTCGGACGACCTCTTCCCCGGCAACACGAGCAACGCCGCGCCCGACGCCCACCGCTTCCCCAAGACGCATCGCCTGATCGAGGGCGAGAAGGGCTTCGTCCCGTACTGGTGGGACGACGGCGCGAGCGTCAGCCTGGAACGCCGCGTCCGCAACCAGGAACTCGGGGCCTTTGAGTGCCGCGACAACCTCGCCGGCAAGCCCAACCCCAGGCACCTGCTCGACGGCTACTCGCTGGGCATGAGCAACCACATGGCCCAGGACCTGGGCGTCATGGTCCAACTGGCCTGGCTGCTGCTGAAAGACTCCACCGACCCGTCCGACAAGCAACTTGCGGCCGAACTCGTCGAGGCTGCACGCAACCTCCACGAGAATCGCATGCGGCATCACGGCTACATCCCCATGTGCACCGCGCCTGCCGCGCTCGCCGCCCGCGACGCCGAACTCATGAGACGCGTGCCGGACCCGTCGAACGATTGGACCCCCAGGAACCACTACGTCCGTGCGCTTTACGACTTCAAGGCCGGCGCCAAGTGCGCTGCGCCGGCCTTTGCCGACGACCAGCAGTACCGGTACTACTACGGCCTGGCGAAGTGCGGCGGGCTGCCGAAGGCGCTGGCGTTTCGAACGGTCTACGACGCCTTCACGGAACCGATGCTGTGGCGGTACTTCTCGGACGACGTCGAGGTGCCGCCCGGCATCAACCGCGGCGAGTTCGGCCTGGACCTCGCCGACGGGTCCTTCGCTCTCTACCACAGCGACCGCAAGGGCGCACGCTTTCTCGGCTCGCGCATGGGACCCCAGAACATGATCTGCTGTGGCTGGGCACTTCAGATCCTGCGCGAGATGCCGGGCATCTGGGAGGAGCGTTACCGGCGCGACTTCGCCGATGATCTCCGCGTTTTTGTCGCCGATCCCCCGCTCGACGTCTCGTACGACCCGCCACCCGACAGAGTCAAGATCGCCGCGGCGCTCGTCAACATCGTCAGCACGCGAACGGCGCTGCACCTGAACGGCGTGTGCACCGGCGATGGGATGACGATGAGGATCTTCAGCCGCCCCGACGCCAAGGGCACCTGCGCCGTCGTCACACTGGAGAAAGGCCGGCCTGCCACGGCCGCAAACGACCAGGGCGAGACGCTTGGCTTGCGGGGAGACGTCGCACGAAGCCACGAAGGCCTCGCCTTCGACCTCGCCATCCCCTACACCGTGACGAAGGGCCAAGGCCTGTGGGCCAACGGCATCGAGCACGGACGGTACTCCGTGCAGGTCGGCGAGACGGTCCGCAACCTCTACCTCGCCAGCCCCCCGGCCCATGTCAAGGCGCACCTGGAGCGCGAACTCGCGCTGGGCCTTCGGACCTGGGACGCTCTCTTCCGCCACTACGGATACATCCCCACGCACATCGGCCGCAACCCCTTCTGGGACGGCCTGTCCGACTCGGGCGGCTACGCCCACCTCTTGAGCGCCTGCGCCCAGTGGCTGCTGTACCTCGACGGCAAGGGCGACTGGCAGGTGCACAACGTGCCCAGGACGGTCCCTTAAGGCGGGGTGGCATTCCGCGCGGCGGGCCTGCCAGGCCGCCATGGTGCCCGAAAACGCGTCAGCCGCCGGACTTGTCCTCCGCGCGGCGGGCAATCCTGCCCGCCGCGCACAGACCCGCCAAAGCGCGGTGGGCAGGAATGCCCACCGCGCGAGTCATCGCTACACAAAAACGTGACCTGCTCCAGCCGCCGGGCTTGCCCGGCGCGTGGCGCGCCGCTCACGCCTCGCAGATGCACGCCTCGGCGCGGGCCCCGCAGCCGGGGCACTTCTCAACGTTATCGCCCGCGGGGAATCCCCGCGCCTCGCCCGGCCCCAGGACCGCGAACGGGACCGCATCCAGGCCGGGGACCGTCACGGTCACCGTGTTGCGGTCCGCGACCGGTCCTGCCGCGACGAGCCGGAACCGCGCGGCCGCGAGCCGCTCGGCTGTCCAGCCGTCGGGCACCGTCAGGTCCACCTTCGGCTCCTCACCGTCCACGGTGACGCAAACGTCCTTGCCGATGCCCGGCCGCAGGACCGGCTCGCCGCCGTAGTGGAACGCCACCTCCCTGCCCTCGACCATCTCGATTCCCGCGTGGACGTCCTGTGCCCGCGCGGCCTCGGCCATCTGGTTGCGGAACAGCCGCGTCAGCAGGTCGTCGGGCAGACGCGTCTGGGGGCCGAAGGCGACCTCCGATTTCGTTTCGGCCGCCTGCTCGGCGAGCGCGACGGTGCGGTCCGCGAGGTCCTCGACATCGGTCGGCGGCTGGAAGCCGCGCGTGAACGGGTGCAGGACGATTTCGGTGCCGACGGGCTCGCGCCACTTCTGCGGGATAGCCGCCGTCCCGCCGAGGATCCCCAGGAGCGCCCCGAGCGTTGCGCCCGTGCAGTCGGTGTCGTAGCCGCAGTTGACGGCCTTGCACAGCCGGTCGCCGAAGTCTTCGCCGTACAGCCAGCCGATGACGGTGAAGCCGTGATTCGGGACGGCGTTGCACGGCTGGAGGTGTCCGAAGCGGCTCTCGACGCGGTCGCGGGCGTATCCCCACGAGAGGCCGTTCTGCCGGCACCAGAGCGCCTCGCGGATGGAACGGGCCACGTGGCTCGAGAGCGGAATCATCGAGAGGCCCACGTGGATGAGCGTCAAGGGGTCGGACTCGACGAAGGCCGCGGCCTCGACCGCCGCCCAGAACATCTCGCCGCAGGTTCCCTCGCCGCCGGCGTGGTCGATGGCCGAATCCTTCCAGGCCATCCGCGCGGCAGCCTGCGGGTCGCCCGCGTGCAGGACGGCCCAGATCTCGCTCCGGATCGGCGAGCCCATCTCATCGACGAAGTAATTCTCGAAGCACCCGGCGACCGGCGGACGCAGGCCGCGCTCCCAGTTCCGCATGAAGAAGCCGTAC
>DATKZB010000319.1:0-2940 GCA_035528235.1 Phycisphaerae bacterium | reverse complement strand
TGCCGATGCGCTTGAAGTAGGTGCCGTGGTCGAGCCGGCCGGAGGCGAAGTTGTAGTCGGAGGAGTCGCCGGCGGCGATATTGCGGGGCATGGCGACGGGCCGCGCCATGTCGGTGGTGGTCTCGCGCTTGAACTCCTTGTAGGTGGCGGCGGGCTGCTGGGGCGTCATCTGCGACGGCTTCCAGCCGCCGGGGACGGACATCATCACGTTCCGCTCGATCTCCATGGCCGAGTATTCGTCGACGTTGGCGGCTTCGCCGTTGGCCGGCGCTTCGGTGTAGAGGAGCATGGAGATGTCGGCGCAGGTTTCGGCCGCGGCGAGGACGGCGAGGCGGAAGCGGCGGTCGTAGGCGGCCAGGGGCAGGGCGGCGAGGATGGCAGGGACGCCCCGGTGCTGTTCCGACCGCCAGGCGCGGAACCAGTGGATGATCCACTCGGCGTCGTACGCGATCGTCTTGTCGAAGCCGGTGTATTCGGAGCCTCCGGGGTGCGCGGAGAGCACGTGGTACTCGATGGCGTTGCCCTGTTCGTCGAGGACGACGCCGTCGATGTTGTTGTCTTCGGCGATGAGGCCGGTGGAGTGGAAGCGGTCGCACTCGAGGACGCGGAGATCGAGCGTGACGGGGTGCTTGAGGCGCGGGTTGGTAATGAACAGGGCGAACCCCTCCCCATCCACCACACGGGAGCGGTGGAGCGTGCGGAGCTTCTGGCCGAAGCGGGCGGCGGCGGCCCATCGGCGCCATTCGCGCTCGACCTCGTCGTTCAGGTCGACGTTGGCGGTGAGGAGCTGCAGCCGGGGGCCGGCCTGGCCGACGGTGTCGTCGACGTAGGTGTCGACGATGCCGCCGAGCGTGGTGTTGTTGGCGGTTTCGTAGCGCGCGCGCTCGCGGAGCTTCTTACGGATGGCGTAGGAGTTGGCCTGGTCGGCGCTGAGTGAGTCGGACGCGGCCCAATGGCGCGTGTTGTCGTCGGTGGTCTGGGCGGCGTCGTACTTGGCGCGGACGACGCGAGGGCGGACGGCGAACCCGCCGGGCGGTGCGGGCCGGCGGGTGTCCATGGGGCGTCCGAACTGGTCGAGTATGGTCACGGGGCGGCGCCTCCGGGCTTGATCTTGCTGAAGCGGAGGCCCCGGGACGCGGACGCGGCGGCGGCGGTCTGGCTGGAGAGGTAGCGGTCGGCGGCGATCTGGGCCGGCAAGGGGTGCTGTTCGGCCTCGACGCCGTCGGAGACGACGCGCCTTGGGGCCTGCGCGTTGGTCTCGATGGCGTCCTGAAGATCGTCCGGCATCGCCCTGCCTCCCTGGGAGGTGCCAAAGGAAAGCGCCGCGTGGAGTCGTTGGCCTCCAACGCGGCGCTTGAGTCCTCTGGCTGCTGCTCGAGGGTGATCGGCCCCCGGGCTGTCATTCTGGCAGCATTATGGACGCCACAATGGCAGGCGTCAAGGGGTTGGCGGGGTTTTGCGGGCACAAGGGGGCAGAATGTTCCGCATATAGACCGTTCGGGCGAGATTCTCCGGTCAGGGAGCGCGCTCGTAGGTCGTGATGCGGTGGCCGCAGTGGCGGCATTCGCGCCGGCGGCGGATGCTGTGCTTCGGCCCTTTGCGGGTGTAGACAACCCGGAAGTGCCGGCATCCACAGTGCCGACAGGCGATGCCGCGGTCGCTATCGGCGACCGGCTTTGGCTGTTTGGCGGGCACGTCGGCCTCTCTCCTGCCATTCTCGAAGGTTGATCTTGCGGCCTGCGCGTGCGGGGCCGGGTGCGCCGGTCATTGTGATGCCGCGGAAGTTGGCGGCGACCGCGCAGCCGACCAGGCAGTCGAACCAGTGGTTGTCGGGCTTGGCCGGGGGGAGCTTCCATTCGTCGACGGTGCGCCCGCGCCCCTCTGTGCGCACGCGGTACTCGCTGACGACGTGCTCGGCGATCATGCGGTGGATGGCCGGGCGCTTGCCGAACAGGCTGAGGCAGCCGGGGTCGCCCTGGGCGGTGCCGAGCCGGTCGTGGACAAAGGTCTTCCAGTAGTTGGTGTCGACCTCGAGGTGGCGCAGGACGCGCTTGCCCTTGACGGAGGGGACCCACCAGTTGTGGCCGATGCGGTCGCCCCGGGCCCTCGAGTACTCGTTGATGGGCCTCTGGCTGGCGGTGATGCCGGAGCCGCGGGCGGGCAAGAGGGATGCGCCGTGCGAACTCTCACGGCAGAGCTGGTGGACGGTGTCCGTCTTCCAGCCCTGGTCGACGAGGATCAGGTCGGCGCGCATGAGGGCGCCGTCCTCGCGCTTCCAGTCGCGTGTGACGAGGTCCGTCACACAGGCGCGGAGGCTGGCGTAGAGGGCGCCCTCGACGCCCATGCCCTGGTGGACGCGCGCGAGGGTGCGGCCGACGTTGCGCGTGGAGAAGTGGAGGCGGTTCTGGTCGGGGTAGGTGCCGTAGTCGATGACGTAGCCGGTGAAGTCCTCCTGCCATGCGCAGACGGCCCAGAACAGGATCTTCTGGCCGCAGTCGATGAAGGCGGTGATGGTGCTGCAGCCGGCGGGGACCTGGCCGCGGGGTCGGTTGTTGATCTTGGCCATGACCTGGTCGGCATCGAGCGCGCCCTCGATGAGGTCCTCGTCGGGGATGGGTTCGTTCTGGAACTCGGCCCAGAAGGAGTTCTCGTCCTTGATGCGCCAGTTCATCGCGTGCTGGATGCCGGACAACTCATTGGCGAAGTGGCGCTGGGGCCAGGAGACGGCGGAGCCCTCGTCCATGGCCTTGCGGTGCTTGCGGTAGAAGGAGGTGGCCTTCTTGATGTCGCGCGCGCGGAGGCCCTGGCGGTAGATCTCGGCATACTCGTCCCAGAGCTTCTCGTTGGTGGGGAAGGACTCGACCATGCGCATGCGCTCGCCGGCCCACTCGGGGTGCAGCTCCAGGTCGAGTATCTGGTCGGCCATGTCGCCGGGCTGGA
>DATKZB010000318.1:0-3938 GCA_035528235.1 Phycisphaerae bacterium | reverse complement strand
CAACCGAAGGAGGCCGCCGCCATGCCCAATCCCTTCTACGCCATGGACACCTGCACCAAGAACCTGGACCTGGTGAAGGAACTCGGCTACGCGGGCCTGAGTTGGACGCTGGGCGACCCCAAGGCCACTCAGGCGGCGGCTGGGCAGGCCAGGGAGCGGGGCCTCAAGATATTCGCCATCTATTGCGGCGTGACGCTCGGCAAGGACAAACTCCACTACGACCCGCGTCTCAAGGACACCCTGGCCGCCCTCAAGGGCCACGACACGCTCATCTGGCTGCACATCGGCAGCAAGGACTACCCGAAGTCGTCGGCCGACGGCGACGCCGCCGCCGTGGAGGGCCTGCGGGAGATCGCCGACCTGGCCGCCGACCAGGGCCTCCGCGTGGCCATCTATCCGCACGTGGGCAACTGGACCGAGCGGGTGCAGGACGCCGTGCGCGTGGCCAGGAAGGTGGACCGCAAGAACTTCGGCGTCACCTTCAACCTGTGCCACTGCCTGGCCGTGGGCGACGAGGACAAGATACCGGCACTGCTGGAAGAGGCCGCCCCGCATCTCTTCATGGTCAGCATCAACGGGGCCGACTCGAAGGCCCCCGGCGGCGGATGGGGCCGCCTGATTCAGACGCTGGACCAGGGAACGTTCGACATGGTGCCGCTGCTGAAGAAACTGCGGGCGATCCATTACCGGGGGCCCATCGGCCTCCAAGGCTTCGGCGTCAAGGGCGACGCCAAGGACAACCTGGCCCGCTCGATGGCCGCCTGGCGGCAACTCTCGGCCCGGGCGATGCAGTAGCCCGCCGCAGCGCCGCCAGGACGCGCGGGTCGCGGATGTTGCGGCTCGCCGGTTGGGTCCGCACCATGGCGTCGAGCCATTCCGCGGCCGGGTCCATGCGGCTTTCCTCGCTCACTCCATTCCTGTTATTTATTTAGCGCGGCGCGACTACCCCTCCGGCGGGAAGCCGTCCGGCATCCAGGCGGGCAGGTCGGCAATCTGCTGGCGGGCGGCCTCGGACGTCGGGATGCGCCATGCCTCGAAGAACGGTCCCAGGTTCCGGCCGGCGGCCCGGCTGAACCGCACCAGCCACTGGTCGTGTTTCGCGTCGTCGGACCGCGGCCGATCGTCCGGCGCGAGGGCGCGGTACTCGGCAAAGGCCTTCTTGAACGGCTCCCACCCGAACGCCTTCTGCACTTGTATATACATGATGAGGCCCAGGAACGGGTCCTTCTGCCAGGCGGCAAAGTCGGGCTGGGCGAAGTACTTCCGCATGGCGGCGGCCCGGCTGCGGTCCGAGACAGAGCCGTGGCACTGCGTCGGCTCCAGGCCGCAGACCGTCTCCAGCACGTACATCGTGAACAGGTTGACGGTGACCTCGCCGGTGCCGCGGAACGTCCAGTCGCGTTCCTGGTGGTTGTGGCCGAGTTCGTGAAACAGGCCCCACACGCCGCCGTGACCGTTGCGCTTGAGGCGCGGGACGTCGACCATGACGGGCGGCATGTCGAGCAGCGTCATGAGGGGGTACCCGGAGTGCATGTAGCCGGCCGAGATCTGGACGTCGGTCACGTACCGCTCGGGCCGGACGCGCGGGCGGGCGGCCAGGTCGGCGCAGGCGTCGGCGACGGCGTCCCAGAAGGTCATGACGGCATCCGGGTCGTCGAGGTCGCGGACCACGGCCGAGGGCAGCGTCAGGACGATCTTCTTGGAAGCCAGTTCCGCCCAGGGGGCGGCGCGCGTGCGGATGGTGTTCCGCCACGCCGCCGGGTCCGTCTGGCCGTGGACGTAATACGGCGCCTCGACCGCGCCGGACACAGTCACCTTGACGGTGCCGAGGGGGCAATCGCGCGGCACTTCGACGTACACCAGGCCGCCGAACGCGCTGGCGACGCGGGTGACCGGCTCGGCGAGCGGCCGGCTCAGGCAGATGTCGGGCGCCCGCCTCCACGCGTCGAGGTTCCAGAGGCGGTCGCGGTGGGCGCCGATGCGGACCTGCAGGCCCTTGTCGGCCGCCGCCGCGGGCACGGTGACGGTGACCACCTCGCCGGGGGCGGCATAGAGGCCCGTGGAGTGCCAGTCGGGGACGGCCGTGTCGATCTCCAGCATCCGCCGGACGCGCGGGGCGTCCTTCGGCACCGCGCCGGGGAACGCCGCCGAGGCCGGGTGGGCCTGGACCTCTTCGGGCGGCACGCGGTCGAGGCGTTGGAGGTCGAGCATGAGCAGCAGTCGGCCGAGGGCATCATCCTGTTTCAGCGGCCGCTTGGGCGTCGGGGCGAGGTCCGCGGCGTGCTTCTCGCGGAGGCCGGCCAGGCGCGGCAGGAGGCGCGTATCGTCGGGCGGCAGACGGCCGGCGGCGTCGCGGACGGTCCGGATGCACCGGTCCGCGTCCTCTTTCGAGAGCGGCTTGGAGCCGTCGGCGTCGGCCACGAGCGCATCGAGCGCCTGCTCGGCCTGGGACGCGTGGTCCGGCGCTGTCGAGGCGTGGGCGGTGGCCAGGAGAAGAATCGACAACAGAACGCTATGGCGTTTCACCGTTTGCGCCGTCATTTCCAGGTGACCCCCGTTTTATGTATCAGGGCGGGTGAGAACTTCCGTTGCGTTCCGGGTGTGTGCCGAGGGTCGAGGCGCAGCCGAGCCCCGAAGAACACACCCGTGCCCATCGACCGCCGACGGGCACGACTCCGCGGCCGTCCGCGCCGCCCGCAGGCCTGCACCGCCGCTCCCGGCGATCATCACGTCCGCACGATCCGTCCGGGATTCCAACGCGGTTTCATTCCCTTGGGATTTGCTGGTATAATCGGCTTTGGCGGCCGCGTCAACACCCTGCGCTTTGTCACGGGGGCCTGCTTGACCCGACGGCCGGGATGCTTGATAATCGGCCGACTGAAAGGAGACGCTTGTGTCGCGCATCATCACGCTATTGACGGATTTCGGCATTGCGAGCACGTATCCCGCCCAGATGAAGGGGGTGATCCTGGAACGGTGCCCCTCGGCCAGGCTCGTGGACCTCTCGCACGAGGTGCCCCGCCACGACGTGCGGACGGCCGCGTTCATGCTGGCCAGTGCCGTGCGGGCCTTTCCCCAAGGCACGATCCACGTGGCCGTCGTGGACCCGCAGGTCGGTTCCGCGCGCCGGGTCCTGGCGGCCGAATCGGCGGGACAAACCTATCTGGCCCCGGACAACGGGCTTCTGACGGTCGTCCTCGGCGGGAAAATCGGGCGAGGCACGGGCGCCGCGGCCACCCGCATCGTCAGCGTCGAAGACCGTTCGATCTTCCGCTCCGACGTGTCGAGCACGTTCCACGGGCGGGATATTTTCGCTCCTGTCGGCGCGGCTTTGGCGTGCGGCGCGGCCCTTGAGGACCTCGGGCCGGAGATTGAATCCATCCAGCGGCTCGACGTTCCCGTGCCGCGCCGCGAAGCGGGCTCCGTTAAAGGCGAGGTGCTCTACGTCGATCCGTTCGGCAACCTGGTGACGAACGTCACCGCGGGTGAGTTGACCGAATCGGAACTGGCCCGGATCGTGGTTTACGTCGGCGGGGCGGTGATCTGCGGCCTCTCGCGGGCCTACAGCGACGTTGCCGCCGGCATGCTGCTCGCCTACGTCGGCAGCGCGGGCTTCCTCGAGGTGGCCGTCAATCGCCAGAGCGCCGCCTCGCGTCTCGCGGCCGACGTCGGCACCCCCGTCCGCATCGGGTTCGAGGCCCCATGAGCCTTCCGCGCGACCGCACCGAGCGCCTGCGCCGAGCCGACAAGACCTTCCTCTGGCACCCGTTCACGCAGATGGCCGAGTGGGTAGCGGACGACCCCGTCGTCATCGAGCGAGGCGAGCGCGAGTTCATCATCGACACGGACGGCAACCGCTATATCGACGGCATCTCGAGCCTGTGGTGCAACCTGCACGGCCATCGTCGGCCGGAGATCGACGACGCCGTCCGGCGCCA
>DATKZB010000317.1:0-3463 GCA_035528235.1 Phycisphaerae bacterium | reverse complement strand
GGACGTCGCGTGGTTCGACGACGTGCGGCTGTACCGTCTCGACTGAAGGGCCTGCGGCGCGTCCGGGCGCCTGCCGATTTGCTTTCCGGCCGTTCTTGGGGTATACTATCTGCCGTTGCGGGGAGTTGTGTGGACTGTGTCTATCCGGGGTCGGCATGCGCGAGAAGCGCAGGCCGGCCTTTTCGTGCGCCGCCGGAGGGGTGGCGCGGGCCAACCAGTGCGATGACGCCCTGCGGGGCCGTCACCATCCAGCGGGGATAGACGATGAACCACACCAACCTTCTGTGCGCTCTCAGTCTGCTTGCCCTCTGTGCCGCGCCGGCCATCGGCGGCATGACGCTGACCGCCGATCCCGACGCCGGCACGCTCTCGACCGACGGCGTCACCTTCGTCCCGAGCGTCGTCTGGCATGGTGCCACCATCTCGGGCGGCGGCGTAGGCGCCGACGGGGCGCGGGAGTACCTCGTCTACGGCGACTTCGTGGTCGAGGATGCCGACCTTGTCACCGCTGTCCTCAAGGGCACGGCCGCGCCCCAGCGCCCCGTCCGCTTTCTCGTCGGCAACAACGCGATACTCGCCGGCACGTTCGACTTCTCGGCGTCCGGTCAGCAGCACCGCGCCGGCGGCGGCCTTGGCGGGTCCGCCGGATCCGGCGGCGCCGGTGGGACAGGCATGGGCGCCGGCGGCGCAGGGGGGGTCTATTCGCCTACAGACATTCATGGTCGGGCTGGGTACGGTGCTGCTGGGGGGCAAGGCGTGAACATCAATGTCCCCGGCAACAATGGATGGTACGGAGGCTTCGGCAGATCCGGAAAACCGGGTGCCGCTGGTCGGGAAGGGGCTGACGGCCGCAGCGGTGGGGCCGGAATGCCCGGACACGATGGGTTTGGCGCCCCGAACAGCGGTGGCTCGGCCGGCAACGGTGGCCCGGGCGGCGCAGGCGGGAGCGGGGGTCAGGGAGGACAGGGCGGATATGTGCAGGGCGCAGGCGGGATGCCCGGAACAGGCGGCGTCCTGTTCGGCGGTGGCGGCGGAGGCGGCGGGATGGCCGGCGGAGGTGGGCCTGGCGGCTCCGGCACCGCCGGCGGCAATGGAGGTTTTGGATCCAATGGCAGTGGCGGCTTCGGTGGGACCAGCAACTCGGGCACGACCGCGCTGACCGGCGGTGGCGGGGGTGGTGCAGGCAGCGGCGGTGGCGGCGGCGGACAAGGCGGCGGGGCGGGAGGCGGCGGGGGTGGCCAAGGCGCTGGGGGCGGAGCCGGTGGCGGCAGCGGCGCCGGCGCCGGCTTCGGAGGTGGCGGAACCGGAGGGACCGGCGGCGACGGCGGCCAGGGAGGCAACGGCGGCACAGGCGGCAGCGGCGGAACCGGAACCAGTGGCATCGGCGGCCTGCCCGGTGGCGCAGGCGGCGGCGCCGTCGAGATTCGCATTCTGGGAACCGTGCTCTTCCAGGCAACGGAACTGAGTGTCCGCGGCGCAAGCGCGCCGGAGCCGGAGCCGGTCGACGAGCAACCGGTGACCCCTGGCGGCCCGGGCGCCGGCGGACAGAACGGCGCGGACGGTGTGGCAGGAGTTGCTGCGGGCTTCGGCGGCGCGGGCGGCGCCTTTGGCGACGGCGGCGACGTGACCGATCCCATTTGGCAAGGGGAGGGCCATGGCGGCACGAACGGCCAGGACGGCTTCACAAACGTGCTCACCGGCGGAACGGGCGGTGGGGGCGGCGGCGGTGGCGGTGGCGGCGCCGGCGGCAACGGCGGCCTGGGCGGGGTCGGCAACATCGGCGGCCTGGGCGGCCAGGGCGCGGGCGGCGCCGGCGGAACGGTCAAGATCGTCGCGTCCGTCGCGGACGGCTCGGCCACAGTCGGCGTCAACGGCGGCTGGGGCGGTCAAACCGGCCAGCACGGCAAACTCGTTCGCGGTTTCAACAGCACGACCGCGCCCGGTGTCAGTCTCAGCGTCGGCACGACGATCGGCCTGACCGACGGCACCGGCCACAACCTCGGCACCCGCAAGATGAACCCCTACGTCTTCGGCTTTGCGACCGAGACGCCGTACGTTCCCGACCTGGTCGAGGGCGCGGAGGTCTTCGGCCTGACGACCTTGACGAAGGATCATGCCGACCTCGCCCCGCTGCTCGCCGGCGCGCCGGCCGACGCGAAGGCGGCGCTCATCCTGATGGACGAGGGGCCGGCAGGGGTCGGGCAACCCTGGGACGGGTTTGACATGCTGCTCGTGGCCAACATCTGGGATCAGGCCCTGGTCGGCGGAAGGCTTGGGGTCGGCCTCCAGGGCTACCTGCTGGACATGCTGGCGGGCGGCTGGGCGCGCGACCCGCAGTTCGGCGGCGCGGGCTACGACCTGCTGGGCGACCTGGCGCCCGGCGCGGTCTATGCCACGCTGGTGCCCGAAGGCGCGCAGGACTTCAACTGCGGTTTCGACAACTGCCGCGAGCCGTGGGCGTGGGTCGATACCATGGGTTTCGACGCCCCTCTGTACGCGGTCCCCGAGCCGGCGACGCTGGCGCTGTTGGCCGCGGGCGGACTGCTGCTTGCGCGCCGGCGCCGGCTGGACTGATCTTACAACGCCACTTGCTGCGCGGCGGCCAATCCTGGCCGTCGCGCGGTGGGCAGGATTGCCCACCGCGCTCAATGGATGCCAGGCCGCTTTGTGCAGCCGCCAGGCAATCGCCCGCAAATCGTTTCGGAAACCGTGAGGGTCGGGTATAATTCCGCCGAAGCCAGTCTGCCTCGTGTTCCGGGCCCCATCGCAGAAGGGAGGTTCCGATGCATCGCCGGGTGACTCGCCGCGAATTTCTGGCGTCGGTCGGGGCGGGGGCGGCCTCGATGGCGCTTGCGTCGTGCGCGCTGACCGCCGAACGCAAGACCGACAAGCCGAACGTCCTGTTCATCGCCGTCGATGACCTCAACGACTGGATCGGCTGCCTGGGCGGCCATCCGGACGCCAGGACGCCGAACATCGACCGCCTGGCGAAGCGCGGCGTACTCTTCACCAACGCCCAGTGTGCCGCACCCGCCTGCAACCCGTCGCGGGCAGCGCTGATGACCGGCATCCTGCCCTCGACCAGCGGCGTGTACCACAATGCGCAGCCGTGGCGGCCGGCGATGCAGGACGCCGTCACGATTCCGCAGCACTTCATGGCCCACGGGTACCGCGCGGTGGGCGGCGGGAAGATCTTCCACGGCGCCTTTCCCGATCCGGCGTCCTGGCAGGAGTATTTTCCGAGCCAGACGCAGAACAAGCCGCCCGACCCCGTGCCGCCCAACCGTCCGCTGAACGGCATCCCCAACACGGCCCATTTCGATTGGGGCCCCGTCGAGGTCGGCGACGAGGAAATGGGCGACTGGAAGGTGTCCGAATGGGCCCGCGGCGAACTCGCCAGGACGCACGAGAAGCCGTTCTTCGTGGGCTGCGGCATCTTCCGCCCGCACCTGCCGTGGTACGT
>DATKZB010000316.1:0-6261 GCA_035528235.1 Phycisphaerae bacterium | reverse complement strand
GTCGGGCCCAATCGCGGCGGCCTGGGAAGGCCGCCGCGCGACAAGTAGCGTCGCAGGACCAACCGAGGCCAAGAATAGCACCCCGGCCGCCGGAAAAACAGGCCCGAAAACGGGCGGCGCGGGTTTCACTGGGAAGAACAGGCCGCCGCCCTGAACTGCAGGCGTGCCGGGTCTCCTGACCCGGCACGGCAGGCGAGGCGCAAGTGGAGGTGGCGGGTCAGGAGACCCGCCACCCGTGAAGGTTCTATAGCAGTTTCTAAACTGCTCAAGGCCGGTTGTCGGGCGCGCCTGGGCAAGAGGAGCCGTTGATGGCCGAGGGGCCGGGCGCCAGGCCGATTGCCGTCTGGTGCAAAACGTGCCGCAGGAAACTGCTGGTGCGGGCTCGCGACGCGGGCAAGCGCGGCCGGTGCATCGCGTGCGGCGCGGAAGTGCTGATACCGCTGATGAGCGAGTCGGGCCCGCCCGCGCCGCCCCCCGGGTTCCACCCCCACCTGTCGGTCGAGGACGACCGGACCATCATGCTCGAGCGCATCGGCCGCCGTAGCGGTCTCATCGCCGGCGGCGTCGTGGTGGGGCTGGTGCTCGTGGCAATGATCGTCGTCTTCGCCTACATGCTGCTCAGCGGTCCGTCGTCCGGGTCGGCCGAGGCCGCGATCGAGCGGCCCGCGCCCGCGGCGAAGGTTCTCGTGCCTCCGCCCCCCCTTGCTCCGCCGGCCGTGTCGGCGCCCGCGGTCAGGGCGCCCGCGTGGCAAAGCCGACCGGCGGTCGGCATCACCTTCGCCAACGCCGGCAAGGCCGCACTCGACCTCGGCCTCGAACCCGTGGGAGGCGGACTGCGGACCGAGCGCACCCTGAAACCCGGCCAGCAGGTCACGCTCGGCCTCCGGCCGGGAACCTACAAGGCGACGTGGGGCGCGTCGGGCGTCCAGCGGGTCCAGGTGACGATGCCCGAGATCTGGGTGTTCGCGCCCGAGCCAAGCGCCCCGGGCGGCTGGAAACGGCACATCCGGTAGGGCGTTCCAAACTCTGTATATTTGCGCGGTCTGTATATTTGCGCGGCGGGTCCCCGTACCCGCCGCGCTCGAGCGACTGCAGGTTGGCGTGGTGGGTGCGGGAGACCCACCACGCAAAGGCGCCGTCCTGGAACGCATTACGGGCCGATCACTTCCTGCGTTTTCTGCCCTTCTTCGCGCCCTTGTCCTGCGGCGACCCCATGCGCTGTTTGATCCACGATTCGGCCCGTTCGCCGAGAGACTTATCGCGGCCGCTGACGAGCGACTGCTGCTTGACCTCCTTGGACGGGGCGGGTTTCGGCTCATCGGCGGGCGCAGCCTTGGCTGCCTTGGCCGCGTCGGTCCAGCGTTTGCGGAGGAAGCGGTTCTCGATGAACCCCAGGAGCGACGACGTGAAGATGTACAGGCACAGGCCCGCCGGGGCGCTGTAGAGCACCAGCGCCAGGAAGACCATCATGAAGAGCATCATTTTCTTCTGCTGCTCGGCCTGCGGCCCGGCGGCCGTGGCGGGAGTGAATTTCTGCTGAACGTACATGACGGCGCCCATCAGGAGGGGCAGGATGTTGAAACTCGTCAGGCCCCCGCCCAGCATCCCCTGGATGCTGCCGATGAGCCACCCCAGCAACGGAATGTCCTGGCCGGGCAGGTACCAGGGCGTCTCCCACTGAAACAGGGCGTCGGGGGCCGCCAGGTCCTGGAGGAACACCCACCCCTCGGGCATCCACGCGGCCGGCAGAAACGCCGCGTGACGCAGTTGAATCGCCACCAGCAGCGCCCCGTACAGGCCGATCCAGACGGGCATCTGGATGAACATCGGCAGGCATCCGCCCATGGCCTTCAGGCCGCCGATCTTGGCCATCTCTTCCTGCATCCGCTTCTGGTCGTGCTTGAACTCCTCCTTGATCTGCTGCATCTTCGGCGCCATCTTCTGCATCTCGGCCATCGACTTGGCGCTCCACTTCGAGACCGGCAACATCACCACCCGAAGCAGCACCACCAGCATGATGATGGCGACGCCGTAGTTGCCGACCACGCTGTAGAACGCCTCGACGACGGCCAGCAACACCCGGCTGATGTACGAGAGGCCCGGAATCGGCACGCAGCACTGCGTCCATTGGACCAGGCCGTCCAGGCCGATGCCCGTGTAGTACGTCTCAAGCAGCCCGGCGTCTTTCGGGCCGGCAAAGATCGTGTAGGCGTGCGTCACGGGTCCGTCGGTCGAGAGGGGCGTTTCCTTCGACACCAGTTGCACGACCGGCAGAAGGACTTCCTTGCGATGCTCGGTCACCCCGCGGGTCGACGCCTTGGCCCCGCCCGCGAACGTACCGGCCGGCGGCGCCGACTCGGGAATCGCCTGGGCCCCGTCGGGCGTGGGCACCAGCGGGATAACGATGACGGCGAAGTACTTATCCGTCTGCCCCATCCACGCCAACTCCGGCCCCGGCGCCGCCAGTTTCGCGACGCCGCTGCCGAGCACCTGTTCGACCTCGACGCGCCCCTCGACCCACTTGCCGAACACGGCGTGCCGGAAGTCGGTCCGCCGGTCTTCGCGCGCCACCACCGGCGGCCCCTGGAGCACGTACGTGACCCGATCGACGCGGGCGTCGCGCGCCGTGAACTCCAGGTCCATCCGCATCTCGTACTGCGGCATGTCGACGGCGTCGCCCGTCGGCGCCCCCTGCCGCGCGTGCAGCGTAAACGTCTTGCGGACGGTCAGCAGCACGGGGCCGCCCTGCTCCCGGACGTCGACCGAGAGCGTTGCGGACTCGCCGGGACCGGTCCTGGGCTCGACACGCCAGAGGGCGCTGGAGAGGTCGACCTTGCGCCAGGCGTCGGAGTCCTTGAGTTTGACGGCCAGTTCGGGAATGGCGAAGCCGGCCTCGGGTTCCGCGGGGTCAATGAGATCCATGGCGGCGCGCTGGTCGGCGGGCAGGCGCCGGTCGGCCACGGTCTTGAAGAACCGCCGCCGCGCCAGCGTCAGCCGCTTGACGGCCGCGCCGCGCTGCTCAATGGCCACTTCCTGCTCGTAGTCGCCGGCCGAGACCAGTGACCCGAGCGTCGTGGGCTCGGCCGCGGCCTCCTTGGCGCCAAACGCCTCGAGGACGGGCAACCCCTCGGTGGCCGACTCCGACACGGTCTCGGGCGGCGGGTCGGTCTTCGGTGGGGCGGGCGATTCCTGCGCGGGCGTCTCGGTGGCCGGTTTCTCGCCCGACGGCTGGGCGGGCGTCGGGGGCGCCGGCGTTTCGACGGGCGCCGGTACGGCCTTGCGGCCGCCGCCGGGCAGGTAGGGCTCCAGGTACTGCCAGCCCCACATGAGGGCGACGATGATCGCCCCAGCCAGGAGCGTCCGGATGACGGTTTCCTTGTTCAAACGGCTTCTCCAAACGGCAATGACTAATGACGAATGACGAATGACTAATCACAAAACAACGGCCGGCGCCGCTTCCGGCCACGGATCATTCGTCATTAGTCATTAGTCATTCGTCATTGAGTCATCCGTCATTCGTCATTAGTCATTGAGTTATCTAACGCTCATCTTCCCTCGGCCAGCCGGTTGGCCAGGAACTCGTCGAGCACGTGGGTGGCGAGGATCTTCTCCATGGTCTTCTTCTGGTCGTACGGCACGCGGTGCCAGCGGACCTCGCGGCCCTCGATGGTCGCGTAGCAGGCCCGCGGGTCGAGGTCGCGCGGCTGGCCCACGCTGCCGACGTTGATGACGCACTTGCGGTCGGTAATGGCGTACGTGTCGCCGACCTGGGCGGGCGTCAGAAACTCGAACGTCTCGGTAAACACCCCCGGCAGGTGCGTGTGCCCCACGAAACACACGTGACGCAACAGGTCGAACACCTCCATCAGGTGCGTCATGTTCAGTTCGGCCTCGTCGGGGAACAGGTAATCGTGCATCGGTCGTTGCGGCGAGCCGTGAACGAACAGAACCGAGTTCGTCTCGTGATACTCCGGCATGCCGGCCATGAACTCCCACCGCCGGCGGCGGGTCTGGTCGTCGGGCACGGCGCTGAGGCGCTGGCGCGTCCAGAACACCGCGTTCTCGGCCGGCGTGTTGAAACCGATCGGTTCCATGAACACCGCGTGGTCGTGGTTCCCCATCACCGTGAAGTCGCACTGCATCACGCGGTCGAGGCACGCCTCCGGGTCCGGCCCGTAGCCGACCACGTCGCCCAGGCAGAAGATCTTGTCGATGCCGCGCGCCGCAATGTCGGCCCAGACGGCGTCGAGGGCCTCGATGTTGCCATGAATGTCGGAGATGACCGCAATCGGCTTCGTCTTCGCCATCGGATCCTCGAACACTCCCCCGGCAAGGCCCGCGCCCGGCGCCGCGCCGGCGGGCTATCGGCCCCGCGACGGCCCCGGCGGGCCTACGCGCTGCCGCCCTCGGCGGTCCCGGGCTTTTCGGCCTCTTCGATGAGCATAATCGGGATGTCGTCGCGGATGGGGTACCGCAGACCGCACGACGCGTTCCCACACACCAGCCAGTCGCCCTCCAGGGAGACCTTCGTCTTGCAGGCCGGGCAGACGAGAACCTCGAGCAGCTTGTCGTCTATCATGCCATCACCCTCCGCCTCAGGCCCCGACCCCTTGCCACTGCCACCGCGCCGCTTGTGGCCACGCCAGTTTAGGCAGCGACCCGGCCAAGTCAACCGTTTTATCGACCCCGCCCCCTTCCACGCGTGCCCCCTCGCCGCTACAATGCCCGCCCGGAGGCCGAGGCGCCGCCGCGGCCGGCCGCTCGCGCTGCTAGCCGCGCGCGCTAGCAAGCGGCGAGTAATCGCGCAACGATCGTCGAGTAATTCGCCGACGCGCCGACCGCTCGCTGGCGCTCGCGGCTAGCCAAGACGTGCCCGAGCCGCGACGAGACCAAGAACCGAGCCGCGACCGTGAGGGAGCGGTATCCACCCATGCACCTACTCGCCATCGAAACCAGCGGCCCTCGCGGCGGCATCGCCCTGCTCGACGATTCCGCCGGACCGACGCTCGTCGACGAGGTCTCCCTGGCCGACGACCTCCGCCACGCTCGCGACCTCTTCGTCGCCATCCAGGGCGCCTGCCGGCGGGCCGGCTGGCAGCCGCGCGACATCGACCTGGTCGCCGTCAGCATCGGGCCGGGGTCGTTCACGGGCGTCCGCATAGCCGTCACACTGGCCAAGTTCGTCGCCTGGGACACCGGCGCCAAGGTCGTCGCCGTACCGAGCCTGCGGGCCCTGGCCGAAAACGCCCCGGCCGACTGCCCCCGCGTGGCCACCCTCCTCGACGCCAAGCGGGCCGGCCTCTTCGCGAGCATCTTCGAGCGGCAAGGCGAGACGTTGGCAGAGGTCTTCGGCCCGGCGCTCATCGAGCCGGCCGACCTGGCCCGGCGGCTGGCCCGACCCGCGCTCATCCTGGGCCGGGGCACTGCGAAGGCCCGCGCCGCCCTGGCCGGGTTCGACCTGGCCCCTGCCGACCTGTGGGACGCGCGACCGTCGGCGGTGGCGCGGCTGGGCTGGTCCATGCACCAGCGCGGCGAGTACGCGGACCCCCTCCGCCTGGAGCCCGTCTACCTACGCCGCCCGGAGGCCGAGGAGATCTGGCAGCGGCGCCACGGGGCCGGGTCGGATGGTTGACGCCGCCGCCCTGGCCGGGTACGCTGGCCCCTGACCGAGGCGCCAAGGGCCTCGAACTCTCACAGCACCGGAGCCACGATGAGCCCGAAGCGAAAGCCGAAACGCCTCCAGCGGCCGCAGGGCATCTCCACGCGGGCCATCCACGCCGGAGAGGACCGCGAGCGGTACGCCGACTCCATCACGACGCCCATCGTCCAGACCTCGACCTACGCCTTCAAGAACTCCAAGGAGATCGAGGCCTACACCAAGGGCGGCAAGGAACGCTTCGAGTACGGACGCTACGGCAACCCGACCGAACTGGTGGCCCAGCGGCGACTGGCCGAACTCGAGGGGGCCGAGGACGGCGTCCTGTTCGCCTCCGGCATGAGCGCCATCACCACCACCATCCTCTCGCTCGTCAAGAGCGGAGACCACCTGGTCATTACCGACGACGCCTACAAGAAGACCCTGGAGTTCTGCTCGCAGTACCTCCAGCGGTTCGGCATCGGGTGCACGATCGTCCCGTTCGGCGACTACGACGTCCTGGACAAGGCCGTCCGCAAGAACACGCGGTTCATCTTCTCGGAGTCGCCGACGAACCCGTACCTGAACATCTTCGACCTGAATCGGCTGCACGAGATCGCCCGCCG
>DATKZB010000315.1:0-5370 GCA_035528235.1 Phycisphaerae bacterium | reverse complement strand
ACAACTTCGCCGGACCCTCCGACGGCCACTTGTCGGCGATGGCAGGCCCGCCCGGCGGCACGACGCTGTCTCGACCCGGCCCGCGCCATTGCGGCCAATCGTGGACCGATGCGGCCGCGGAGGCGGGCCCCTTTGCGGCCGGATGCACAGCGGCCGCAGCGGATGCCGCGGAAGGTGGCGGAGCGAGGTTCGGACCCGCCAAGGCCGTACCCACCGCCACGATCGCAGCCGCAAGGGCAACCAACGTCAGGTTCCTGAACCGTGTCCGCACGGGCCATCCTCCTTGGTTACTGAATCGAACACGGATACGCGCCGGCGGTTTCGCAGGAAGTCGGCCGGTCGCCAACATACCGCATGGAAAAAGCGACCCCCTCCTGGCCCCTTCCCGATTCTTGTACCAGGTGTTATGAGAGAATCGGTTGCGTCAGGACGCGCAGGCTGGCCACCAGGCCCAGAAGCCGACGACGAAGGCCGGCGCACCCACAAAAAGAAGGCCGTCCCTTGCGGGACGGCCTGGGTGGTTCGTCAGGCCCCAACTGGGCGGTTACGACTTGCGGCTGCGGCGGCGGCCGAACAGCATCGCCACGGCGCCCAGGCCCAGGAGGGCCATCGTCGCCGGTTCCGGCGTGATATCCAGCGTGACTTTGCCGCTGCCGGACGCGAACGTGTAGGTCTGGGCGCCCACCGGGTTCCCGACCGAGAGGTTCGAGGCTGCCCCACCCAGCGTGCCGGCATAGGTGAACAGGGTGTACGGGCTGCCGACGGGGTTAACGCCCATCCACTGGCCGCCCGCTTCGTCGAAGAGGTTGATCGTGCCGCCGTTCAGGGTCAGGCCGTTGGTCGTGGTGACGTCGATCTTGTCGTTTGAGGCCGGGCTGCTCTTGAATTCGAAGTCGGCGATGTTGCCCGAAACGAGGGTCAGCGAGCCGACGTGGATCGTGCCGACGCTCGCCCCTGGAGCGATGTGGGCGCCGGAGTCAAGGCTGACCGATCCGGCGATGGTGCCCGTGCCGCCGAGGGTGGCGCCGCTCTTGACGGTGACGCCGCTGGACGCCGAGAGGTTGGTGTTGACGATCATCATGCCGGCCTTGATGAGGGTGGGGCCGGTATAGGAACTGGCGGCGGCCGAGGAAAGGACCAACTTGCCGGGGCCGTCCTTCGTCAGGCCGCTGGCGCCGGTGCCGGTGAGCGCGCCGCTCATCTCCGCCACGTTGGCGTTCACGTTGACCGTCCGGGTGGAAGCCCCCAGGTTGATGGCGTTCAGGAAAGTCACCTTGTGGTCGGCGGTGGTCTCGTTGAGGACCAGGGTGGTCGGCAGGAATGACCCACTGCCCCACGTCAGGGCCGTCGGGCTGCCGAGCGTGCCGAAGGCGACCTGGACATCGGCGCCGTAGGCGCTGAATCCGCTGGTGCCGCCGGTGATCTGCATGTTGCCTGCCGCAGAGCCGCCGGTCCGCGCAAGGTTGGCGCCGGTCTCGAAGACACCGCCGTTAATGGTCAGCGGGCTGGTCGAGGGCAGGCCGACGCCGTGGTTGGCCCGCAGGACGCCGCCGTTGATTATCGTGTTGCCGCCGCTGGAGTTGTAGGTATTGGCCCCCGTCAGTATCAGCGTGCCCGTGCCGGCTTTGGTCAGTTGGCCGTTGGGTATCGCCGCGTTGATGGTCAGGTCGCTCGCGCCGTTGACTGTGATGGTCTGGGTAGTGCTGCTCAGGCCCAGTTTTAAGTTGGTTCCCTGGATGACGTTCCCTGTGGCGGCCCCGGCGGGCACTGTGAGCGCGGTGGTTCCCCCTTGAAGCGTCATTGTCTGGGGAGTGCCGCTGCTGTTCAGCACCGTGCCCATGGTCCCGCCCGCGTCGCCGAGGGTCAGCGTGCTAATACTAAACTTACTGCCGTTCACATCCAAGGTCCCGCCGCCGTAGACCGTGATCGGAGATGCGTTTTGCAGGCACGTCAGCTTCAACGTGCCACCGGTAATCTTCAACAAACCAGTGGAATAGAATCCAAGGCCACCCGAAAAACTCAAAGTGCCCGGGCCCGCCTTGGTCAAGTTCAGCGCGCTGTTGTTGCCAACGGTACTAGATATAGTGTCGCTGTCAGTGCCGGGACGCGAACCGAAGTCCACGATCAGCGTGCCCGCGTCCTCAACACCGCCACCCGAGCCACTCAGGCCATTGATGGTCTGAGTGCGGCCGTTCATTAGCAAGATGCCGTTCGCTACGACTCGCGTGGCACTGGACAGAGCGTTGTCCACCCCCAATTTGAGGTACTTGCTAGTGATCGTCGTGGTGCCGGTGTAGGTGTTGTGATTCGCCAGGGTCAGGGTATAGCCACCCCCGGCATAGTTGAAACTCACGGCGGTCGCGTTCCCGTCCTCGATTATGCCGGTGAAGGTATAGCTGCCACCCGAATTGCAGGTGAGCGTCAAGGGGCCTCCCACGGCGCTCGAGGTGATCAGGCTGCTGGTGACCGTGCCGGAGTTTTGCAGGTTGCTGATGGTGGCGCTATTGCCGTTCAAGTCGAAGGTCGTGCCCTGAGCCATTTGCAGAATCACTCCGGAGGGATACGCACTGGCGCTGCCCAGTCGGAGGGTGCCGCCGCTGATTAACGTGGTGCCGGAGTTCACGATGCTGCTGGTGGAGTGGATCCTGGGTGCGCGGCGGCATCCCCAGGGCCTGCTGATCGACCCGTGCCTGGCGCAGGCGATGGCCCGCGCCCGCGTGGTGCGGAAGTTCCGCGGCGCGACCTACCACATCGAACTCGACAACGCGGCCGGCCGCTCGAAGGGCGCGACGTCCATCACCGTCGATGGCCGCAAGGTGCAGGGAAACATTATCCCGCCGTTGGCCGGCGGCGTCCACGAGGTCAAGGTTGTGATATGAGCGGCTCGCACAGGGTGGTGGAAGGGCTGGTCTGCGCCAAGCGCCTCTCGGCCGAGAGCCCCAAGGAGGGCAGATTCAATGGCACTTCGTTGGATTCTGCATGACGACGGCTCGTTTGACGTGGTGGGCGGCAAGGTGGCGCTGCGCGGCGGCTACCCTGTCTGCGACGACCGGCCGCTGCGCTGTGTGCGTGTCGAGGTCAGGCGCTCCGCCGGCAGCGGGACCGTCCGGTACCACCTGGCCGGCGGCCGGGTGGACATGCGGTTCGGCCGCGAGGGCCGCGCGCTCGTGTTGGCGGCCGCGCTGCGCGGCCGGGGGGCGGCGCCGCTTCGCCTGGCGCCCATCGGCGGCGCACGGGTGGAAGGCGCCGACCGGTTTTTCCGCCAGGGCATCGGCTTCGGCGACCACTCGGGTTTTCGGGCGATTCCGTCGGAGAAGCCCGTGACGGGCTACAACATGGCGGGGCTCGTGGCGCCGGATGACGCCACGCTGGTCGTGGCGGCCCGCGACCATCGGCGGTTTCTCCTGAAGTTCGCCCTGTACCCGGCCTTCGAGGACCTGCTCCGGAGCCGCTTCGACGCCGTCTTCCGCACCGAAGGCGTGCCGCTGGGGCGGGAGGCGCTCGCGCTTCCCGCGCTGTACCTCAGCGAGTCCGCGGCGCCGTGGGAGGGCCTGCGGGCCGAGGCCGCCGCCACCGCCGCGGAGATGGGCGCCCGCACCCATCAACCGCAGTTCTACCACTGGTGCTCATGGTATTATCTCTATTACCACATGACGGAGCAGAACCTGGCGGAGTACCTGGCGGGGTTCAACGCCCTCAGGCCGCGCGTGCCGCTCCAGACGGTGCAGATCGACGCCGGGTACTTCGACCATTGCGGCGACTGGCTGACGACGAACGGGCGGTGGCCGTCGGGCCTGCAAGCCGCCTTTGAGAAGATCGCGGCCGCCGGATATCGGCCGGGCATCTGGGTCGCCCCGTTCATGGTCGGCTGCCGCAGCCGTTTGGCCACGGAGCACCCCGAGTGGCTCTTGCGGCAAAGCGACGGGGCGCTCGTCACCCTGTGGCGGCACTACTACGAGGACCGCGTCTGGGGAATCCAGGACGAGGAAACCTACGTCCTCGACTCCAGCCACCCCGGCGCGATGGAGTACCTGCGGACGGTCTTCCGCACGCTGCGGCGGTGGGGCGCCACGTTCTTCAAGACCGACTTCCTCTTCTGGGGCGTCCACGATTCCGCCACGGTGCGGCGGCATACGCCGGGCCAGACGTCGGTCGAGTACCTGCGCGACGTCCTGGCGATGATCCGCGAGGAAATCGGCGAGGAATCGTTCTGGCTGGGGTGCATCGCGCCGTTTGCATCGCTCGTCGGATACGTCGATGCCAACCGCATCGCCGGCGACGTTTCGGCCCACTGGAACGGGTGCAAGAACATGCTGGAGGAGTCGATCGGCTGCCAGCACCTGAACAACGTGTGGTTCCAGAACGACCCCGACGCGATTATGCTGCGCCAGCACCACAGCCACATGAGCGATGCCGACGCGCGGTCGCTGGCGCTCTGGATGGGCATGTTGGGCGGCGTGGTCGACACGTCCGATGCGCTGCACGAGTTGCCGCCCGAGCGCCTGGCCCTGTGGCGGTTCCTCGAGCCCGGCCCCCGCCAGTGGACCGCGCGGTATCCGTTCTGGGGCCGCCCGCGGCCACTGGAGGTGATGGTCCGCGAGTTTCCGGAGCGGCGGGCCTGGGCGGTGCTCATCCTCAACCCGGGCGACGCGCCGGCCATGCAGCGCCTGCCGCTGGACCCACTGGTGGGCGAGAAGGCGGCCTGGTGTTTCACGTGGGGCCCCGAGGGCCACGAGCCGCTCGGTCGCTGCGCCGAAGTGGTGCCGGAACTTCCGCCGCACCACAGCGTTCTCTACTATGTGTCGAAGGCAAGCGTTCCGCCGCCCGCCGGCTTGACGCTGGGCGGCGCGGTGGCCGGCCCGGAGGCCCGACGGACCGGACACGGGAAACGGAAACGCGCCTAAAGCCACGCACCTTGGGCGGACGGGTCGGGTCAAGAGACCCGACTTTTCGGTCGCACGCGCCAAGGAGAGGGATGTCGGGTCTGTTGACCCGACCTACGCACTACGCACTGCCCGCCCCCGCCCTAGGCGGGTCCGCCTTGGGAGGCTGGGGTGGGCTTTCGCCGGCGAAACATGCCACACGCCATCATGTAGGGTGGGTCCTATGGACCCACGCGGCTTTAGGGGATTCTTGGCGGCCCATCCGCGTGCGTGCGGAGCACGCACCCTATATAGTACTGGGCAGAAACACCACGGGAACCTCGAATTTGATCCGGTGAGTTGTTGAGCTGGCCTTTCGCAGGTTTTTCAAAGGGTAATACGTTGTCCGACAACGACTTACGGAATTAAGTGCCGTTCACGTGCACCATAGGCTCACGCAGAAATTCAGGGCGGCCAAAGAAAGCCAGTAAATTCTCAGAAAATGTGA
>DATKZB010000314.1:0-10503 GCA_035528235.1 Phycisphaerae bacterium | reverse complement strand
ACGCGTCGCGCGGGTCGCTCGCCGCCGGCAAGGAGGCCGACATCGCCCTGTTCGACGACGACGTGAACGTCTCGATGACCCTCGTTGGCGGCGAAGTCGTCTGGCAGGCCGGCGCGACGGACCGCTAGCCGCGCAGCCTGGGGACACGGCTTGCAAGCAAGCCGTGGCACACGCGAGCGGCGCCTTGGATGGACGGAGTGCCCTCAATGGCCCCAAAGCCCGTTACCTTCACCGTGTTCACGAAGCCCTGGAAGATGCCGCTGGGCGACCTCGGGCCGTTCGTCAAGGGCCTGGGCTTCGACGGCGTGGAACTGCCCGTGCGTCCGGGGTTCCAGGTGTCGCCCGAGACCGTGGTCAGGGACCTGCCGGCAGCGGCGCGGGTCCTGGCCGACTCGGGGCTTTGCATCGCCAGCATCGCCGGCCCGACCGACGAGCCCACCCTGGCCGCCTGCGCCGAGGCGGGCGTGCCCGTCATCCGCGTCTGCGAGACCATCGACGCCGACGGGTACCTGGCGAGCGAGGCCCGGCTGCTGGCGAAGTACGAGCGGCTGGTGCCGCTGCTGGAAAAGCACGGCGTGACCCTGGGCATCCAGAACCACTGCGACCGTTGTGTGCCGCACGCGCTGGCCGTCTGGCGACTGGTCGAACGGTTCGACCCGAGGCACGTGGCGGCGGTCCTCGACCCGGCCCACTGCGCTCTCGACGGGGAGGAAGAGGAGATGGCCATCGACATCGTCTGGTCGCACCTGGCGATGGTGAACCTGAAGAACGCCGTGTGGCGCCGCACGAGCCCGCCGGGCGCCCCCGTGGCCGAGTGGCAGAAGGAATGGGTGCCGGGCCGGGAGGGCCTGTGTTCGTGGCCGGTCGTCGTGACGGAACTGAAGGCCCGCGGCTACTCGGGGCCGGTGTGCCTGACGGCCGAGTACTCCGACGAGGCGTCCGTCGACCGGCTCATCGCCCAGGACATCGCGTTTGCGAAGGAACTCTTCGCCGCCGGCGCCGGGTGACAGCGGGTGGCACGTCGGGTGGCATGGTCAGCCCGTAGGGTGACCCTGTTTCCGCCTACTCGTCGGGCTCGGGCGGGTGGCAAAGGCGTTCGAGAGTGCAGGCGATGGCCTCGATGTTCTCCAGGGGCACGTCCGGCCCGCACTCGGCCAGCAGCATGAGTCCGCCCTCCGGCAGGTACAGCCCCTCGAAGACCTCGCCGATGTGGTCCTCGATCTCGGCGGGCGTGGCGAAGGGGAAGAGTTGCCGGTCCAGGTCCTGGTTCAGGCACACCTTGCCGCGCGCCTCCCGCTGGAGCCCCTCCAGGCCGTTGGCCCGAATCTGGGGGTTGAGCACGCGGACACCAGCGGCGATGAGGTCGGGGATGATCTCGACGACGTGCCCGTCGGTGTGGAGGTACACGGGCACGCCGCGCTCGCGGCAAGGGGCGAGCAGGCGGTGGTAGGAGGGCCCGATGAACTTGCGCCACAAGGCCGGGCCCATCGGCAGGGAGTTCTGCATGCCGAGGTCGTCGCCGAAGGCCATGTACTCGGCGCCCAGGTCGAGATACCGGCGGATGACGGCGGCGTTGTAGCCTTCGACCGTCTGGATGAGTCGCGCGAGGTGCGGGTCGTCGGTGGCCATGTCGATCATGAGGTTTTCGAAGCCGCGCAGGAAATACAGGCGCATGTACATAAAGCCGTGTGGCAGCCCGCCGCCGGTCGCCAGGTCGCCCCGCCGCCGGGCCTCGTCCATCTGCCGGCGGACCTCGTTCCACGGCGGGCGCGGGCCGAACAGGTCGTCGACCATCGGGTCGGGCACGCGCCACGACGCCAGGGCCGACCCGTCGGCCAGCGGGAACCCGACCACCGCGCTGTCGAGGCCGCGCGCGATGTTCTCCCACACGGTGCCCCAGCAGTCGGTGTGCCGGCCGAGTTCGTAGAGGGGGCTGCCGACGGCGTCGAAGTCGGTCGTGCCGGCGCGGAACCCCGGGAACAGCCGCGGGTGCGCCAGCAGCAGTTGCTCGAGCCCTTCGCGATACTTCATCCACGTGGCCGGCAGCAGGCCGATGGCGCACGGCGTCCACTCGGGCCGGTCGAAGGTTATCGTCTTGAGGAGGTTGACGGTCCGGCGGTTCCGGCCTTCGTAGGAGATCACGCGGCGTTTCCTTTCCGGCGGCCACCGGCGGGCCCGGCTGGCCAGTTGCCCGGGAAGCATACGCCAAGGGGGGCCCGGCGGCAAGGCGCCGGTGCGGGAACCGTCAACGCTTGTCGCGATGGGGAGGCGCACGGGCTGACAAACAACCCGTGGCACATGCCCATGCGCCCGTGCGCGGCGAGTGCGGGGACCCACCGCGCACGGGGCTGGAACATGCGTCTACAGATTCGATCGCTCAGTCACGGGCCGGCCGGCTGCCGGGCTTCTTGCGGAACACCAGCGCCAGGCTCAGGCCGATGCCCATGAGGGCGATCGTAGCGGGTTCGGGGACCTCACCGCCCGTGTAAGGGTATACCTTGTTCGCGCCGATCTTGTTGGGCGAGATGTGCACGGTGGGCACTTCGACGTTGCCGAAGCCGTTGTCGGCAAAGAGGCTGCCGGAGACCTGCAACTCGTAGACCACCTCGTAGATCCATCCGGCGAAGTCGGGATTCTCGGTGTAGGCCGCGTCGGTCTCGGGAGAATCCTCAGTCAGTACGAAGCCAAGGGCGTTGAAGTTGTGGTCGAGCGAGGTGCCCCACCCGAGGACGGCGTCGGCCGAGCCAAGTTGGACCTCTCCGTCGCCGCCGGTCACGCCGAAAGACGCGTAGGCGCCGCTGCCCTTGGAGGTCTGGGACATGTAATCCATGACCACGTCGAGGACGGTGTTTCCTGCGCCGTCGGTGAAGGTGAACTGGGCCTTGTCGCTCCCGATGAGGTCCTTGAAGTTATGGTTTTTTCCGCTTGGCGCGACGCCCTTGCCCCATCCGACCATGCCGTCGCCGTAGGTATTGTCCACGAGCGTGGTGGGCAGTGTGAGGGCAACGGATACGTCTCCGGAGTTCGGGTCCTGATAAAGCCAGAGTTGGCCGCCGGAGACGATGATGCTGCTCTTCTCAACGGTCAGATTGAGAAACTGGCCTGAGGTGTAGCCTTCGGCGGGGTCGAGTTTTCCGTCAAGAATCGGCCCACCCAACGCTGTCGACGCGACGAGAACCACAACCAACCCGCCCGCCACAAGCACAGCGCCGAACAGAGCCACCTGCAACTTGGTCACCTTGATCATGGTCATCTCCATTGAAGACTCCTACTCGACGGTCCCAGGAAACGCACTTGGCCTGTTGGCCGTGGGCTACGATCAACCATACGCATGGGCGGTCCCGAGGCAAACCGCCGGGGCTCCGGGGGGCTTTTAAGGCGGCGCGGCGTCGGCCGGAAGGGCGTCTGTAAGTCCTTTTACGGGCGTGTGTTGCGATGGTCCGCCGGGCGCGGGTTCCCGGCCGGCGCCGCCAGTGAATCGGGCGGTCAGGCTTGCGCGCCCGTCGCGGAAACCGCGAGGTTTTTTCGGGACCGACGCGACGGTCCCCGGCAGCGGCGCACACCGCCCGCTATGGCGGTTCAGGACTGGATGGTGGCGCGGTGGGTCCCCGCACCCACCGCGCCAACCCGCAATCTCATGAAATGAAAGAGCGCGGCGGGTACGGGGACCCGCCGCGCAAACACGGGGCGGCGGCGAGGGACACCCGCGCGAAAAGGGGGGTGACTTCGCGGCGCCGGCGTTCTACAATCGGCCATCATGCTGGAATTCGAGGAACACCGCCGCCGCATCATCGACGAGGTCTCGGCCTTCATCACGTGGGGGCTGGCGAACCCCGACAAGGTCCGCCGGATTCCCCGCAAGCGGGTCGGCACGGAGGGGTTCAGCCGGACGATGCAGCAGGTGTTCTGGCGCGGCGTGTTCGGCGCGGCCGAGGTGGCCAACCGCGACGTCCTCCGCCGGTTCCTGAGGTGGGCGCGCCTGGGGTGACGTGGCGCCGGTGCTCCCGGGCGCGGGGCAAAAACCGAGCCACGCGCCGGCTTGGGCCGCGTGGCTCCAGGTCGTGGTTAGTTGTAGGGGCACGACATGTCGTGCCCCTACGAAGACACGTCAGGCCCACTTGCGCGTGGCTCCGGGTCGTGATTCGGCGGTTGGGGGCTTCCTACTCCTCCAGCACCTCCATGTCGTCCACGGTGACCAGGTTGATCCGCCATTCCTTCAGGTACGTCTTGGTCCCGCGGACACCGACGATCTTGCCGACGTACTTGCCGAGGTCGTAGGTGGTGCTCTTGAGGACGACGAGCGGCCGGTTGTTCTGGTCGACCAGTTTGTACTTGATGGGGTAATCGACATCCTCGAGGCTCTCGAGTTTGGCCACGCAGCCGGTCACCAGGAAGTCGCTCCGCTGGAGGCCCTTCTCGTGCCTGGCCTCGGTCTGCTTGTCGGCCCAGCGGGTCTTGATGTCGGCGAGGCGGCTGTCGAGATTGTCGGCCAGCGAGGCCACCCGCACGTACTCGGCCTGCTGCTCGGCCAGGGCCGCAATGTGGGCCAGGCGGCGCTGGGCGGCGTTCTTGAGATACGCCTTCTCGGCCTTCTCGGCGACGTCCTTGAACTGGGCGGCAACCGGCTCGAAGTCGCGTTCGGGCACGTCCTTGGCCAGTTCGGCCCTCAGGTCGGCCTCGGCCTTCTTGAACGCCTCGACGAGCGGCTCGGTCTGGGGCGGCTCGACGTCGATCGGCACGGCCGGTTTGTCGGGAGCCACATCGGGCGTGCCGCTGGCCGCCACGTACTGGTCGACGACGTATACACGGGCGTCGGCCGGCGACGCGATCCGCACGAGCTCACCCTCGGCCGGGCCGAGCACCTGCACGGTGTCGCCCTGGCGGAGCGTGGCCATGACGCACCAGCGGCGCTTGGCCGTCGGGCTCGACGCGTACACCCGGGCGCTGGGCGCCGACACGGTGCCGCTCGCCCCGCTCTGGCCGATGGTCAGGTCGCTCTTGCGGACCAGGCCGTACACGCCTTCCGGCGGGCGCAGGGCCAGCCAGCCGTTGGACTCGCTCTCAACGATCACGCGGCTCGACTTGCTCAGGGCGGCCAGGGGATAGTAGTACAGGCCCGGGCCGCACCGCACGTTCACCAGGTCGGCGTTGACGTAGCCGGTATAGGGATAGACCGGCGAGGGAGCCGGTGTGACCGGCACCAGAGCGGCCGGTGTGGCCGGCGTCAGAGGGGCCGGCGAGGCCGGCACCAGGGCCGCCGGCGCGGCCGCCGGGGCAGCCCGTTCTCCCGGCAGCAACGGGGCCGACGCCGCCAGAGACAGGCCAGCCAACATCAGGCTCAACAGACACCCGAAGACGAATCGCGTCCGGCGCATGACAACCACTCCTTCCTGACGACCAGGAGAAGGGCCGGGAAAGGTGCGATTCCGCACCCTCGGTCGATCCCGCGGCTGATGTTCAAAACTATCGCTCTCGGTGCCGAGTGTCAACAAAAAAGGGGTGTCGGGCGTAACCCCTCAGTCACGGGGATGACGTGGCGCCCTATCCGAGCCGCGGCGCGCCGCGGCCTACAACCGAGCGGCCGGCGCGGCAGCGGGCTCCGCGGCGCGGACGATCTCGTCCCAATCGGCCTGGTTGAACTTGCATCCCGGGTCGCCGCGCCGAAGGTCGTGGAAGTATCCCCAACTCCTGGCCCGGCACCCGCCGCAGTTGAGTTTGTAATCGCACGTGCGGCAGTGGCCCGTCCGGTCCTCGCGGTCGCGCAGGACGTGCATCACCGGGTGGTTCCAGACCGTCTCGAACGGGTCGGTCCGCAGGCTGCCGAGGCGGATGGGCATGAAGACGCACGGCGTCACGTAGCCGTTGGGCTGGACGGCCATGTAACAGCGCCCCGCGCCGCAGCCGCCGACGTACCGGGCCAGGATGCGGGTCATCCGGCCGCCGCCGTAGCCGTAGTGGCCGGTGTTGACGGGGCCGGCGGGGTCGCCGAGTTCGATGCACGCGCGGCCGTACTGCGGGGCGCTCGACATGATGCTGATGCGTCCCTCGACGAGGTGCTTCTGGAGGGTGGCCAGCATCTGCTCGCGCTGGGCGGGCGCGAGGTCCATGTCGACGACGTCGCGGGCCCGGCCCGTGGGGATGAAGTTGAAGGCGTAGAACGTGTCGACACCCTCGGCGATGCACCACTCGATCATCGGCTCCATCTCCCCGAGGTTCCACCGCGTCACGGTCATCGCCACGCCGCACTTGACGCCGTCGTGACGGACGACGTTGCGGATGCCCGCCACGGCCCGCTCCCACGCGCCCGGCCCCCGGAAGGCGTCGTGCTGCGCGGCGTCCACGGAATCGAGGCTGATCTCGACGTAGCGGATCCCCGCATCGGCCATCGCGCGGACCTTCTCGGGCGTGCACAACGTGCCGTTGGTGGCGACGGTCAGGTGGAGCCCATAGCCGTGGGCGTACCGGGCAACCTCCAGAAAGGTGGGGCTCATGAGGGGTTCGCCGCCGGAGAAGGCGATCATGGCCACGTCGCGATCCGCGAGGATGTCGACGATACGCTTCTGTTCCTGGAGCGAGAGTTCGTCGTCGGCCCGGCGTCCGGCCTCCTGGTAACAGTGTCGGCACGCCAGGTTGCAGGCCTGGGTGAAGTTCCAGACGACCATCAGGGGGGCGACGAACGACTGGGGTTTCATGAGTCCCAGGTGGCCGACGCTTCGGATGGTGGACACCAGGCCCCGCCGCGTGGCCGGGTTGCCCAGAACCCGGTGGCGGATGGTCTCAGGCCGGGCGCCGGTCTTGCGGCGGACGTACTCGGTCAGGAGGTACGGCAGGACGAACTCGAGGTCGTACCAGCGGATGGAGCCGTCGGCGTAGGCCTTGAAGAACCGTTCGAGCCAGCACCGCCGGCCGGGCTTCTTGGCCGTCATCGCCCGGAAGAGCCGCTGCAACTCCGGCCGGGCCAGCATCCGCTCGATTTTTTCCGCGTCGGCCATGCGAGGTATCATAGGACCTGCCGCCGCGGCTGACAAGTCCCGGCCCGCGGAGGGAGGTAGTGCTACTTGATCAACACGTCACCCTCTTGCGCGGCGGCCTTCCCAGGCCGCCGCGTGAGGCAACGTGTCTGTGCGCGGCGGGTCCCCGCACCCGCCGCGCCAAAGCGGAACACGGCTTGCAAGCAAGCCGTGGCACACACGACCCGGCGGGGAGGTGCTCAGGGCGGGCCGGCCGGTCCGGCCGGGCCGACGAGCCGGGCCAGGAGGATCAGCGTGTTGCCGCCCATGAGGATGGCGCTGGAGTTGACCTCGTCCAGCCAGTATTTGCGGCGTGTCCGGCGGCCGCCGAGACGGCCGAGCAGCCGGATGAGCATCGCCAGCGGATAAAGGAGCCACTGCTTTCGCTTGGGGCGGTCGCGGTCGAGACGCTCGATCCGGAAGCCGCAGGTCTCCAGGAAGAACTTCAGTTGGGCGTAGGCCAGCGGCGTGATGTGCAGCATGGCGGGGTCGCCGCCGAAGTCGGTCCGGAGCCGTTCCTGCGAGACAGCCTTCTCGAACGACCCGAACAGGACCATCCTGAGGCGCTTCTCGAGGGTGCCGTAGTTGGGGATGGTGACCACCAGCCGCCCCCCGGGTTTCAGCACCCGGGCGAACTCGCGGAAGGCGTGGGCCGGGTTCTCGGCATGCTCGGGCCCCTCGACGAAGGTGGCGTAGTCGAAGGTATGATCGTCGAAGGGGAACCGGCCGCCCAAATCCCCCTGGGCGCACGGGATCTCGGTAGGCTCGAAGTGCTCCGGCCGCAGGTCGCAGGCCTGGACCGCGAACCCCTCCTTGAAGAGGCGCCAGGAGAGGGCGCCGCTGCCGGCGGGCAGGTCCAGCAGCGTGCCTCGCGGCAAGTCTCGGAGCATCTCGGAGATTCGCGGGTGGATCGCCGGACGCGAGAACTGTTGGAACTCGCGGTCGTACACGCGCACCGTCCTGGCCACAGCGATCTCTCCGCTCCCGGGGCTGGAGGCCGAGCCGGCCTGGCGGCCCATGGTAGGGTCCCGGCCGAGAGCCGACAAGGTTTTTTGCCTGCTACGCAAACATGTAGGGGCACGACATGTCGTGCCCCTATGGACGCGCGAGGCCAGCCGCGAGCGCCGGCGAGCGGCCGACGACCGGGCAAGGCCCTTGCGGACCGGTCGCGCCTTGCGTAGAATCACCGCCTCACGTTCCGCGAGGAGAAGTGAGATGGCTAAGCGATACCGAATCGCCGTCATCGGCGGCGACGGCACGGGCCCGGAGGTCGTGGCGGAGGGCATCAAGGTCCTGGCGGCCGCCGCCGAGGCCTGCGGCTTTGCCTACGAGACCCAGGACTTCGACCTCAGCGGCAAGCGGTACCTGGCCCGCGGCGGCGACCCCAAGACGGCCAGCATCCCCATCGTCAGCGACGACGAGATTGCGGCGCTCCGCACCTTCGACGCCATCTACCTGGGCGCCGTCGGCGACCCGAACGTCGCCCCCGGCATCCTCGAAAAGGGCCTGCTGCTGCGCCTTCGCTTCGAACTCGACCAGTACGTCAACCTCCGCCCGGTGAGGCTGTACCCCGGCGTCTGGACGCCCCTGAAGGACAAGGGGCCCGAGGACATCGACTTCGTCGTCGTCCGCGAGAACACCGAGGGCCTCTACACCGGCATGGGCGGATGCCAGTACAAGGGCACGCCGCACGAGGTCGCCACGCAAATCATGTGCAACACCCGGATGGGCGTCGAGCGGGCCGTCCGCTACGCCTTCGACCTGTGCCGCCGGCGCAACCGCAAGAAGCAACTGACGCTCGTCGCCAAGACGAACGTCCTGACGTTCGCCCACGACCTGTGGTGGCGGGCCTTCAACGAGGTCGGCGACGCCGATTACCCCGACATCCGGCGCGACTACAACCACGTGGACGCCTGTTGCATGTGGTTCATCAAGAACCCCGAGTTCTACGACACCCTCGTCGTCTGCAACATGTTCGGCGACATCATTACGGACCTGGGGGCGATGATCCAGGGCGGCATGGGCGTGGCCGCGGGCGGCAACATCAACCCCCGGGGCGTCTCGATGTTCGAGCCCATCGGCGGATCGGCCCCCAAGTACACCGGCCAGAACGTCATCAACCCCATTGCCGCCATCGCCGCCCTGGCCATGCTGCTGCGCGAGACCGGCAACAACCAGGGCGACCCGGTCCTCTTTGAGGCCGGCCAGCGCGTCGAGCGGGCCATCGTGGCCGTCACGCCGAAGATGAAGAGCCAGTCGGCCGGGCGAATGGGCTTCTCGACCACCCAGGTCGGCGACCTCGTGGCCGACGCCGTCGCCGCAGGGTAAGCGGTCCAAGATGGGGTCTTTGCGCGGTGGGTCCCCGTACCCACCGCGCTCGAAGTCCGATGGCAGATTGGCGCGGCGGGTGCGGGGACCCGCCGCGCAAACACGCGGCGAAAACCGAGCCGCGGCCACGACCGAGCCGCGACCGTCAGGGAGCGGGGCCATGACCAACCCACCGAACGCCTTGCCGACGATCAACCTGTCGGGCAGGCGCGTCTCGCGGCTCATCTGCGGCGGCAACCCGCTGAGCGGGTACTCGCACTTCTCGGCCGAGATGGACTGGGACATGATTACCTGGTACACCATGCCCCACGTCCAGGACCTGCTGGAGGAGTGCGGGCGATGCGGCATCAACACGTTCCAGACGCGCGGCGACCGGTTCACGATGCGGGCCCGGCTGGAACACGAACTGGGCGGTGGCCGGATGCAGTGGATCGCCCAGACGGCCTCCGAGTTCCGCGACATCGGCGGCAACATCGCCGAGATCGCACGCCATAAACCCATCGCCATCTATCATCACGGCACGCACACCGACAACGCCTGGCACGCCGGGACGATCGACGAGATCCTCGACATCGTCAAGGCCATCCACGACCACGGCCTGCCGGCCGGCATCGGCACGCACGTCCCCGAGGTCATCGAATACTGCGAAGCGAAGGGCTGGCCGGTCGACTTCTACATGGCGTGCGTCTACAACTTGGCCCGCGGATACAAGGCCGCACCCGCCGCCGACCAGGACGCCTACGCCCGCGACCGCTTCCCGCCGGACGACCCGCCGCGCATGTACCGGACCATCCGGGCCACGCCCAAGCCGTGCCTGGCGTTCAAGATCATGGCCGCCAGCCGCAACGCCACGACGCCCGAGGCCACGCGCGCGGCCTTCGCGTCCGCCTTCGAGAACATCAAGCCGACCGACGCCGTCGTGGTGGGCATGCTCCAGAAGCATCGGAACCAGGTGGCCGAGAACGCCGCCCTGGTGCGCGACATTCTGGCCCCGCAGTAGGCCGCGCGGCCGTCACGTCATCCTTGGGCGTTCCTTGTCCATCATTCGCCGTAACTACCCGTCGAGCACCCACCCCTTGCGATAGGTCTTCCGGATGAACTGGTCGACCTCGGGGCAGTTGGTGGCCTTGAGGTTCTTCGAGTCCCACTCCAGCGGTTTACCCAC
>DATKZB010000313.1:0-17096 GCA_035528235.1 Phycisphaerae bacterium | reverse complement strand
TCGGCCTTGAACATGCGGTCGAACATCTCCTTGATCTCGGCCGGCGAGCAGACGGCGGCGGTCAGCGGGTCGAGCAGCAGGGCGTGCATGGCCTTCTCGCGGTCGCCCTCGACGCACGCCTCGGCCACGAGTTTATTGACGGCCATGTGCTGGCGGTTCAGGGCGGCGCACTGTTCGGGCAGCGGACCGAAGTGGCACGGGTTGTAGCCGGTCTTGTCCACGAGGATCGGCACCTCCACGACGCCGTCGAACGGCAGGTTGTCCACCAGGCCCGTGTTCCACTGCGACCCGTGGAAGACGAACGGCTTGTCCGTGACGATGGCCTGGATGATGCTGGAGGCGTACTCGTGGCTGCGGCCGACCTTCAGGTCGTCCTTGCCGGCCATGATGCGTGCCCGGTGCTTGTCGGCGTTCTTCCGCCAGCCGGGCCACTTGTCGGCGTAGAACGAATCGCCCCCCAGGTACTCCGGACGGCAGTACTGTTTGCGGAGTGCCTTGCGCTTGCGGTAATAGGGCACGTACTCGCTGAAGTGTCCGCTCGATTCCGTCACGAAGTACCCGAAGTGCAGCATGAAGTCCAGCCGCACGGGGTCGCGCTCCCACAGTTTCTTGTCGCGGCGGGCGCGGCGCTTCAGGGCCGGGTACAGGTCTTCGCCCTGGCGTTCCAGGCGCGTGAACCACGCCATGTGGTTCAGGCCCGCGCACTGCCAGGTGAGTTCCTCGTAGGGCACGCGGCAGTAATCGGCCATCAGGCGACTGGTGCCCTGGACGCTGTGGCACAGGCCCACGACCGGCAGGTCGGTCACCAGCATGGCCGCATGGGTCATGATGCTCATGGGGTTGGTGTAGTTGAGCAGGTAGGCGTCGGGGGCGAGTTGCTCGACGTCGCGCAGGACCTCGGCCCACACGGGCACGGTCCGCATGGCCTTGAAGATGCCGCCCGGGCCGATGGTGTCGCCGATGCATTGGCTGACGCCGTATTCCAGGGGAATGTCGTTGTCGATGCGGACGGTCTTGACGCCCGAGACCTCGATGGTGCTGATGACGAAATCCGCGCCCGGCAGGGCCTTGCGGCGGTCGGTCGTGGCGGAGATCTTCCAGGCCTTCTGTTTGCCCAGGACCTGGGCGATGCGGTCCACCAGACCCTTGGCCAGCCGCAGCCGCTTGGCGTCGATGTCGACGAGGTAGATTTCGCCGCCCTCGATGCCCTCCAGTTGCATGATGTCGCCGGAGAGGTTGTGCGTGAACCCGCTGCCGGCCCCGAGCATGACGATACGGACCATTCCTCTTCTCCTTGCTCCAATCGGTGTGCGGCACGGCGCCGACCCGGACCGGACGCGGCCGCGCCCGGCTCGGTGCCATGCGGATGTCAGGCCGTTAAGCCTATCGGCGGGTGGGGCGAAGTCAACACCGAAACGGCGCGGTGCCCGCTACTTGCGATGCTGCGCCAGAAGCCACGTCCAGAACTCGTCGCTCGCGTACGTCTCGGTCCAGGAATCGTGACCGGCCTCGGGGTAGACGGTGAACTTCGGCTTGCCGCCGGCCGCCTTCAGGGCATCGACCATGATCTGGGACTCCTTGGTCGGCACCGTGCCGTCCTTGCCGCCGTGGAAGACCCACGCCGGCACGTCCTTGATGACGGCGATCTTGGCCGGGTCGCCCTTGCCGCAGATGGGCGCGATGGCGGCAAACCGTTTCGGCTGGTCGATCGCCAGGGCCCACGTGCCGAACCCGCCCAGCGACAGGCCCGTCACGTAGACGCGGTCCTTGTCGACGCGGTACTTGGCCTCGACGTCGTCGAGCAGGGCCTTGAGGGCCGCGATCTGGTCGTCGCCGCTCCACCACGACTTCTCGGGGCATTGCGGCGAGATGCAGATGAACGGCATGGCCTTGCCCTGGGCGGCGAGTTTGGGCGGCCCGTGGACCTTGACCTTCTCGAGGTCCTCGCCGCGCTCGCCCGCCCCGTGCAGAAAGAGGACCACCGGCCAGGGCTTCTTCGCCTTGGCGTAGTTCTCGGGGATGTAGAGCAGGTACTGGATGCCCTTGTGCTGACCCTCGACCGGCTCAAGCGCCTGGGCGTACTGGCCCGTCTGGACGGCCTTCGCGGCCTCGGCCTTGGTCGCGCCGGCCTTTCCGCCGGCGCATCCGGCCGCCAGGATGCCGCAAACCAGGGCCGCCAGGGCCACCTGACTGAACTTGCTCATCCGTTGTCCTTTCGTGGTTCGTGTCCCCGCGCTCCGCGGGGACGTTTCATTTGCGGTCGAGCCGAAGCGATGCGGCCGCCTGCATCAGGGCCTCGACCTCGGGCTGGTCGGTCCCCCAGATGAAGACGTGGACGACGAGGCTGTGGGCGTCCCACCGCCAGACGTTCCAGCCGCGGAACAGGTTGTCGACGTACGTCTCGACGTGGTACACGGTCCGGCCCTTCTCGTTCTGCCACGTGCCGCCGTACCAGGTCACGTCTTTGCCGGCGACGCGTCCGGGCTGGGTAATGGCCTCGGTCTTGACGTCTCGCGGCTGATGCCCGACGTAGACGCACAGGGTGGCCGACTCGGGCGGGGCGAGCTCGGGGGGCCGCTCGAACATGAAGACGATGTTGTCCTCGCCGCTGCGCAGCCGCATCTCGTACTCCGGCGGCAGGTTGACGGCCAGGCCCGGCGTGCCCCATCCCCACGGGGGCAGGCGATGGAGTTTGCCCGGCCAGGTCTCGGCCGCCGTCGCCTCGGCCGTCGCCGCTTCGGCCGCCGGCGTCTCGCCGCCCGTTTTGGCCGCGCGGTTGCAGCCGGCCGCCGCCAGCGTCGCGGCCATCGCCATCACCACCCAGGCGTTTCGCATGTCGGCCAGTCCCCCTGGTTGTGCCGCCCCGCTTCCTTATTATCTGGGCCGGTGGCGGGAGGCAACGAAAAACGGGGCTTGCAGGTAACCCCTCAGTTACGGGGCCGGCGCTGCGCCGTATCCGAGCCGCGACGGCATATCCGAGCCGCGACCGTCAGGGAGCGGCACCGTGGTCGGACTCGCGGCGCCGCAGGTAATCGCGCCACTGCTGGGAATTGAACTCGAAGTCCTGGCCGGTGATCTTCTTCAGGGCCTCGCGGACGACCGGTTGGCGGACGAACTCGATGACCGTCCGATGGATGGTCACCCGCGGGTTGTGGACCGAGATCATGACCCCGGACGGGATGACGCCGATGGTGGGGTCCCAGCCGACGGCCGCCTCGGCGACGACCGGTTCCACGTCGGCGATGTAGGTATGGATGGTGCCCGAGAAGAAGTACGCGCTGGGTCCGGGCGAGATGCCGCCGGCGCCGGCCGGGGCGTCGAACGTGCGGACCCGCGGTTCCTGCGTCCTCAGGCGGCCGATGAGGGCCGGCGCGGCCCGCCATTCCTTCATCTCGCCCAGGGCGTACGCCGACCGGTGGAGGACCTTCTCGGACCCGTTCAGGGCGTTCAGCAGCAGCGGCAGACCGCGGTCGTCGGTCCGGGCCTCCAGGGCCGTCACGGCGGCCTTGTACACGTCGACGCACTCGTCGGCCAGGACGATTCTGGCCAGGTGCCTGGCGGCGTCCGGGCCGGGAATCTGGCCGAGAACCTCGCAGGCCAGTGTCCGCATCCGGACGTCGCCGGCCCCCAGGACACGGGCGAGGGGTTCGGCGGCTGCCGGGTCGCGGATCATCAGGATCTTGCGGACGCCTTTGTCCCACGCGCCGGGACCGAGGGAACTGAGGTACTCCCTCGCCACGTCCTGGACCTCGCGGCTGAAGGCCCGGCGCCGCTGCTCGAAGGTCGGGTCGACCGGCGGGGCGTTGGGCCGCGCGATAGCGGGGGCGGGTGGAACGTCCGCGGCCTTGACCCACGTCATGTTCCGCCACACGTAGCCGAGGGCCTTGCGGGCCACCTTGTGGTCGGGGTCGCGGAAGACCGCTTCCTGCCAATGGATCTGGGCCTTCTCCTTGAGGCCGACGCCGTCGCACCACTGGGCCAGTTTGACGTGGGCTGCGGCCGTGTCGTCTATCGTGAGCAGCCGGTCGGTGTACTCGCGCCCCAGTTGCACGGAATAGTCGAGGGCATAGGCCGTGCCGGTTAGGGCGAGGAAGAGGGCCAAGGCATGGGGCAGGCGTGACATAGGCGCCTCCTTACGCTAAGGCCTTGTGGGCAACCACCTTATTATACGGCGGGTCGGCCGGGTTCCTCCACAAAAACGCCCCGCCGCGCCGCGAACGGGTGCGGCGACCTTTTCTGGCAGGGCTGGATCGCTGAACGGCGGGGCCGCCCGCGCCGACGTAGCGCGGGGGTTCATCCCCCGCGCCAGACGCCTTGGCCATCTCGGGTGCGCGGGGGGTAAACCCCCGCGCTACAACGGCTCCACGTTCGCCAGAAAACTCTGGCGCACCCTCGCAACCCGCGAAAAGAGGGTTTTTGGGCCGCTTCGAGTCGTTTGGCGCCCGCCGTCATACGCTTTAAGAAAACGGCCTTTGGCCGTGGGGCCGAAAAGGGCCCTTTTGGACGGGCTGAACTGCGTTTTCGATAGCGCCAGGGCCGATTGGCCCCCATTGTGGTAAGATAGGCAAGGGGAAACGCGCGGTTTTTGATCGCTTTTTTCGATTTTTGATCCGAACGCGCCGGAATCGCTCGTTTCGCGCGCCGTTTTGATCGTGAATGGACGGGGCTCAATATAAACTAAAGCATATCGAAGCCGGCCTCGGCCGAGTTAGCCGCCCGCCTTGGCGGGCGCGGTTTGGGGCACTGGCCGACAGGATTGTGGAGGCCGGAGGCCGGAGGCCGGAGGCCACAGGCCACAGGCCACAGGCTACAGACTACGGACTACAGGATGCCCGCCCGGGGCGGGCCGCGCAGAACTGGGCTTACCCATGGTCACCCTGCGGGCTGACCATGCCACCCGCCAACTCCCGAAGAACGAATGAAGTGCCGATCCCAACAAAGGCGGGCCACCATGCGTTGAAGTAAAACCCAAGACCAATTCCCACCGCGCATATGACTACCAGAGTAAGGTGACATGCCCATTGCCCAGGCTTAAGCACGGCATGCTGTGTGCGTCCGGTGGCCACGGATATCACCTCGCGCAGGGCGTACCAAATCGCCAATGCTACGCCGCTCCAGAATAGCCACGTCTCCGCATTCCCCACGGTGTCTTGGTCACACAACATCCACAGCGTGGCCAGGGCTAGGCCCGCGGGAAGGCCGATCACCCACGATAAGAACACGTGCCTTTCCATCCGTGAGCCCGATAGAAGGCCGCTAATGCTTGGGACCAGGAAGACCGCGCACAAGAGCGCAAACGGCAAGGCCATCCATTGCGTCGGTGTTACTCCGCATAGCTGAAACAGCCACTTCGATAAAGCAACAGCCGCGAATTGCGTTGCCGCCAAGACCACCGTCTGAAAGATGTCGGCAGCGACGAATCCGGCAGGTTTCCCGGGTGTGGGCCGATGCACGAGGGAGAAAACGGGCAACAACACAACGCTGAATAAGAGATTGCCCCCGAACGTGATGATTGGCCAGCACACTATTGCCAAAATGTAGGCCAGGACAGCCATAGACTGACCTCCTCTTAAAAGGCGCTATGTCCGAACTACCACGTACCGATAAGTCGACTGGGAATCAATACCCCAGTTGACCGAGTTTATCGACCAGGCCGCGGACGTGGGCGACGCTGGAATCGAACGCGGCGCGTTCCTGGGCGTCGAGGTCGAACTCGAGGACCTCCTGCACGCCGCCGGCCCCCAGCCGCGCGGGGACGCCCACAAAGTATCCGCCCACGCCGTACTCGGCGTCGCAATAGGCCGCGCAGGGCAGCACGCGCCGCTCGTCGCGCAGGATCGACTGGGCCATGGTGACGGCGGCGGCCGCCGGGGCGTAGAACGCGCTGCCGGTCTTGAGGAGTCCGACGATCTCGGCCCCGCCGTTGCGTGTCCGCTGGACGATGGCGTCGATGGCGTCCGGGGTGAGCCGGGCCGACAGGGGCAGGCCGCCGATGCTCGACTGCCGGACCAGCGGCACCATCGTGTCGCCGTGACCGCCCAGGACGTACGCCTGGACGTCCTTGGGGCTGACGCCGGCCGCCTCGGCCAGAAACGCCCGCATGCGGGCCGAGTCCAGGATGCCCGCCATGCCGACCACCCGCTCGGTCGGCAGGCCGCTGGCGCGGTGGGCGAGGCTGGTCATGGCATCGACCGGGTTCGAGACAATAATGAGGATGACCTCCGGGCTGGCGGCCACGAGGCGCTTGACGATGCCCGAGACGATCTCGGCGTTCTTCGCCAGGAGGTCGTCGCGGCTCATGCCGGGCCGACGGGCCAGGCCGGCCGTCACGATGGCCAGGTCGCTGCCGGCGGTGGCGGCGTAGTCGGTCGTGCCCGCGACGGCGTGGGCGAAACCCTGGATGGGTGCCGTCTGGGTCAGGTCGAGGGCCTTTCCGGCGGCCAGACCGTCGGCGATGTCTACCAGGACGACGTCGCCGAGGTCGGCGGCGGCCGCCCACAGGGCGCAGGTGGCCCCGACGTTGCCGGCGCCGACGATCGTGATCTTCGGGTGACTCATGGCGGCTCCTCGCCTGACTCTCGGTTTCACCGGATGGCCGCGATTATAGGGCAGGCGGCCCGACCGTCAAGCGGCCCCCGGCGCGAAGTCGTTGCGGACCGAGGCGCGGGGGTTTATGATGTGGCCCAGGCGAAACAAGGAGACGCCCCCCATGACCATGAAAGCGCTCGTGAAGGCGAAGCCCGAAGAGGGCCTGTGGCTTCAGGAGGTGCCCGTGCCGGACGTCGGCAAGAACGACGTCCGGATCAAGATCCTGAAGACGAGCATCTGCGGGACGGACGTCCACATCTGGAACTGGGACGCGTGGGCCCGGAAGACCATCCCGGTGCCGATGGTCATCGGCCACGAGTTCGTGGGCAGGGTCGACACGGTGGGCGAGAACGTGGTGGACTACCGCCCGGGGGAACTCGTCAGCGGCGAGGGGCACCTGGTGTGCGGCCGCTGCCGCAACTGCCTGGCCGGACGGCGGAACCTCTGTCCCAACACCAGCGGCGTCGGCGTCAACCGGACCGGGGCCCACGCCCAGTACCTGACGATTCCGGTCACCAACGTCTGGGCGGCCGACCCGGGCATCCCGCTCGAGGTCACGAGTTGCTTCGATCCCCTCGGCAACGCCGCCCATACGGCCCTGTCGTTCGACGTGCTCGGCGAGGACGTGCTGATTACCGGCGCCGGACCCATCGGCTGCATGGCGGCGGCCATCGCCAAGTACGCCGGCGCCCGGTACATCGTGGTGACCGACGTGAACCCCTACCGGCTGGGCCTGGCCCGGCGGCTGGGCGCCACGCTGACGCTCGACGTGCGGACCGAGCGCGTTGAAGACGCCCAGAAGCAGCTCGGCATGAAGGAGGGGTTCGACGTCGGCATGGAGATGTCGGGCAACCCCGACGCCTTCCGGACGATGCTGGCCAACATGTGCCACGGCGGCAAAATCGCCCTGCTCGGCATCCTGCCCAAGACCGAGATCGACTGGGACGCCGTCGTCTTCAACAGCCTGACCATCAAGGGCATCTATGGCCGCGAGATGTACGAGACGTGGTACAAGATGACGGTCATGATCCAGGGCGGCCTCGACATCATGCCCATCATCACGCACCAGTTCCATTACACCGACTTCGAGAAGGCGTTCGAGGTCATGAGGTCGGGCCATTCCGGCAAGGTCGTGCTGGACTGGTCCGAGCCGTAATAGCGGTTTAAGGCAGGATATTTGCGCGGTGGGTCCCCGCACCCACCGCGCCGGCCGAAGACCTTACGGGCAGCGCGGCGGGTACGGGGACCCGCCGCGCAAACACGGGAGGTCGGGCCATTCCGGCAAGGTCGTGCTGGACTGGTCCGAGCCGTAAGGAGGCCAGGCGAGTGTTCGGATCCCTGAGAGAGACCGTGGTGGCCGCGCTCGGCGACATCCGCGACGCCGGCCTGTACAAGCCGGAGCGGGTCATCACGAGTCCGCAGGGCGCCCGCATCACGGTGCAGGGCGGGCGCGAGGTCCTCAACTTCTGCGCCAACAACTACCTGGGCCTGTCCAGCGACCCGCGCGTCATTGCCGCGGCCAAGCGCAGTTACGACGCCTGGGGGTTCGGCCTGAGCAGCGTGCGGTTCATCTGCGGCACGCAGGCGCTGCACAAGCAACTGGAGGAGGCGCTCAGCCGGTTCCTGGGCACCGAGGACACCATCCTCTACAGTTCGTGTTTCGACGCCAACGGCGGCCTGTTCGAGACGCTCCTGGGGCCGGAAGACGCCGTCATCTCCGACGAACTCAACCACGCCAGCATCATCGACGGCATCCGCCTCTCGAAGGCCCAGCGGTTGCGGTTCAAGAACGGCGACATGGCCGACCTGGAGGCCCGCCTGAAGGAGGCCGCCGGCGCCCGCGCCCGCCTCATCGCCACCGACGGCGTCTTCTCGATGGACGGCACGATCGCCAACCTGGCCGGCATCTGCGACCTGGCCGACTCACGCGACGCCGCCGTCATGGTCGACGACTCGCACGCCACCGGCTTCGTCGGCCGCACGGGGCGCGGCACGCACGAGTACCACGGCGTGGTGGGGCGGGTCGACGTCCTGACGGGCACCTTCGGCAAGGCGCTGGGCGGGGCGTCGGGCGGTTACGCGTCCGGCCGCAAGGAGATTGTCGAACTGCTGCGCCAGCGCAGCCGGCCGTACCTGTTCTCGAACACGCTGGCGCCGGCCATCGCCGCCGCCACGATCGAGGTCCTCAAGATTCTCTCCGCGTCGACCGAACTGCGCGACCGCCTCGAACGCAACACCCGGATGTTCCGGGCCGGCATGCGCCATCGCGGGTTCGACATTCCCGAGGGCGACCACCCCATCGTGCCCATCATGCTCGGCGACGCGACGCTGGCCACGACCATGGCTTCCAGGATGCTCGACGAGGGCATCTACGTCATCGGTTTCAGTTACCCCGTGGTGCCGAAGGGCCAGGCCCGGATTCGCGTGCAGCTCTCCGCCGCCCACGAGCCGCCGGACATCGAGCGATGCATCGACGCCTTCGCCAAGGTCCGCGACCTGTGCCGCGAGGGGTGAAGCCGGTCCTGTGGCGGTCTAAGATTGAGTCTTGGCGCGGTGGGTCTCCGCACCCACCGCGCCAAGCCGCGATCTTACGCGGATCGCGGCGGGTACGGGGACCCGCCGCGCAAACACGCAAAGTGAGAATGCTGTAGCCGCCGTCACGAGAGGCATGCCGTGAGCGTCATCTACGGGCTCGACCTGTTCGGCGTGGCGGTCTTCGCCGTCTCCGGGGCGCTGGCGGCCGGGCGCAAGCGGCTCGACCTCTTCGGTGTCGTCGTGCTGGCGCTGGCCACCGCGCTGGGCGGCGGGACGATCCGCGACGTCATCCTGGGGGCCCTGCCGGTCTTCTGGGTGTCGGACCCGACGTACGTGGTCCTGGCGGTCGTGGCGGCGCTGGCGACGTTCGCGGCCGCGCGGTGCTGCCGGCTGCCGAGCGGCATCCTGCCCGTGGCCGACGCCTTCGGCCTGGCCATCTTCACGGTCATCGGTGCCCGCAAGGCCCTGGACCCCGGCCTGCCGGGCGCCATCGCCGTGGTGATGGGTGTGATGACGGGCGTGGTGGGCGGCATGATCCGCGACGTTCTGACGGGCGAGATTCCGTTGATCCTGCGGCGGGAGATCTACGCCACGGCCTCGCTGGCCGGCGCCATCTCGCTGGTGGCCTTGGCGCGGTGGCTGCCCGGCTGGCCCGGCAACAGCGTGGTGGCCGTCGCGCTGGTCCTCGTCATCCGCCTGGCCGCACTGAAGTGGAACCTGGCGCTGCCGATGTTCCTGCCCCGGGAAACGCGCGACGGCGACGCCGGCTGAGGCGCGGCCTGCGCGCAATCCGAAATCCCAAATCCCAAATCCGAAATGGGTCTACGCCCTGGGGTGGTACTTCTTGTGGATGGCCTTCAGGCGGTTCTGGTCGACGTGGGTATAGATCTGGGTCGTGCCGATGTCGACGTGGCCGAGCATCTCCTGGATGGCCCTCAGGTCGGCCCCGCCCTCCAGCAGGTGCGTGGCGAACGAGTGCCTGAGGGTGTGCGGGCTGACGCGCCGGCTCACTCCCGCTCGCATGGCGTACTTCTTGACGAGCCGCCAGATGGTCTCGCGGCCCATGCGCCGGCCCGAGTGCGTCAGGAACAGGTAGTCGCTCCTCTGGCGGTCGAGTTGCGGCCGCTCCTGGGCCAGGTAGGCGTCGATCGCCTCCAGGGCCCGCCGGCCGATGGGCACGATGCGTTCCTTGCGTCCCTTGCCGATGCAGTGGACGTACCCGACGTCGCGGTTCACGCTCGTCATCGTCAGGTCGGCGGCCTCGGTGGCCCGCGCGCCGGTGGCGTACAGGACTTCCAGGATGGCCGTGTCGCGCTTCGGCCAACGGTCGTGTTTCGGGTCGGGCGCCGCCAGCAGGCGGTCCACCGCCTTGCGGTCGAGCACCTCGGGCAGCGTGACCCAGAGGCGCGGGCTTTCGAGGTGTTCGGTGACGTCGCGCGAGAGGAATCCCTCGGCGCTCATGAACCGGAAGAGCATCCGAATGGCGACCAGCGCCCGGCTGATCGTCGAGACCGCGCAGCCGCGGGCCTTCTCGGCCATCAGGAACTCGACGACCTTCTCGCTGTCGACCGTCTCCCAGGCCTCCGGCTGCGCGATGCCCGCGAACGCCGCAAACCGCTCCAGGTCGCGCTGATACGCCTGGAGGGTGTTGACGCTCAGACCGCACTCGATCGTCAGGTAATCGAGGAACGCCTCAATCGGGTTGGCCACAACCTGCAGCACAGAGACTCCTTCCGACGGACCTTGCCAGCGGGGAGACTCGCGGGCCGGCGGCCCGCGCCCACAGCGCGCCGGTATCGGGCTTCGGGCGCTGGTAGCATCGACCCGGCGGGGTCGGGCGCTTGAGCAAAAGTCCGATAACGCCGGCCCGCGACTGCGAATAAGCCGCCGGCCGCCGGCGTCCATAGAGGCGAACACGCCCAGGGCGTGGCCGGGGAGAGGAAAATGGACCGCCGGACCGCCCAAATGGACCTCTCGGCGGCATTTGCGGTTGACAGTCCATCGGCCGAAAGGTACGGTGTAGCATTGGAAGTCAGACATGAAAGCGGGGGTATCTGATGGGGCCGGATACGGTGCGCCACGAGTTCGCGCGGAGTGTGCGTGACACGCTCCCGGCGCTGGCGCTGTGGCTGGCCGTCGCCGCCATCGCCATCTCCGCCAGCGGCGCCGAGGTGCAAGACCCCGCCCCCAAGACCGACCCCGAACTGGTCCGCCTCCGCGACTTCCTGACGGGCGCCGACCGCACCTTCGCCACCCGGCGCGATGCGGCCGACGTGCTCATCGAGAAGAACAGCGACGCCGCCCGCGCCATCATGGTCGAGGTGCTGTCCGCGCCGGTGCCCTCGGAACCCATGCTGGCCCTGCTCGACGCCCTGGCCGCGCGCGACGCCGCCCACGAGGTGCTTATCGATCCGCTCTTCGCCCTGCTGCGGAGCGACGACGAACCCAGCCGCCGCGCTGCGGCCAGGGCGTTCGGCGCCTATCAGGGTAACGAGAAGGTCCTGACGGGCCTGAAGGACCTGGCGTCGGGGTCCACGACGTCGCTGGGCGCGCGGTTGGCGGCCATTCAGGCGCTGGCCCAGATCGTGGACAAGCGCGCCATCGAGGGGCTCGTCCAGATTACGTCGGACCCGCAGGCCCCCGTGGCCGAGGCGGCCGCCGCCGCGCTGGCCGAGATGACCGGCCTCAAGGACCTCCCCGCCACCGGCCAGGCGTGGAACACGTGGTGGGAGGCGCGCCGCGACGTGCCCGAGTCGCGCCTGCTGGCCGGTCTGCTCAAGCGCTTCCGCGAGGAACTCAATCGCCGCACCGCGCTACTCGATCGCGTGCAGACACGTCTGATACGTCAATTGACCGAACTCTATGAGGCCGCCGCCGACGCCAAGGAGAAAGGCCGGCTGGTTCTCGTGCATGTCGAGGATGCCGTGCCGCAGGTCCGGGCGCTGGCCGCCAAGCAGGCGGCCGCCATGGCCCCCGGCGCGCTCAGCAGCGGCAACGGCACCACCCGCCAGGCGTACCAGGAACTCATCGCCGCCCTTCTCAAACACGTCGGCGACGAGTCGGCCATCGTCCGGGCCGGCGCGGCCGAGGCCCTGGCCGCCTGGCAGGAGACCGCCGCCGGGCCAACCTTGCTGGCCCAACTCGACAAGGAAGACGCCGCCGCCACCCGGGCCGCCATCGCCGCGGCCCTGGGCGGGTTGAAGGTCGTCAAGGCCGTGCCCCGGCTGGTGGCCATGCTGGACTCCACCGACGAAACGGAGGTGGTTCGGGCCGCGGGGGCCCTGGGTGTCATCGGCGAGAAGAACGGGGCCCACGTCGCGGCCGTCGAGCCGGCGCTGAACCCGCTGGGCCGCCTGGCCCGCGCGGCGTTGCGGCCCGCCGTCCGCGAGGCGGCCTGCCTGGCCCTGGCCAAGATCGCCCCACCGTCCGCCGAGGACATCCTGACCGCCGTCCTCGAAGACCCCATGCCCAACGTCCGGTTCAGCGCCGCCCAGGGCCTGGGCAACCTCGGCAAGGCCGGCGACAAGAGCATCGCGGCCCTGGTGGCCCGGCTCCAGGACAAGGACAAGGGTGTTCGTCAGGCGGTGGCGGCCGCCCTGGCCAAGGTGGGCGGGGCCGAGGCCGCCGTCAAGATGGCCGACCGCCTCAAACCCGGCGTCGAGACCGAACCGGCCGTCCGCAACGCCCTCTGGGAGGCCATCCGCGCCTTGGCCGACTTGGGCCGCTCGGCCGACCTGGCCGAGGAGATGGGCGACATCTTCTTCGCCCGCGAGGGCGCCGAAGACATGCAGCGCGCCGCCGCCCTGTACGAGGTGGCGCTGACGAAGGTCCCCGCGGCGGCCCGCAACACCCCGGCCGCCATGACGCTCTACGAGAAACTGGTCGACGCCTACGTGGCCGCCGGCACGCCCGACAGCGCGGTCCCGACGCTGCGGCAACTCATCGTCATCACGCCGGCCGAGAACAAGGTCCGCATCCGCGAACTCAACCAGCAACTCGGCCTTATCCTCCTGGCCAAGGAGCCGTACACCGAGGGCGTGCCCCCGCTGGTGGCCGCCATGGACGGCGCCGACGCGCCGGCCCGGGGCGCCATTCTCGAGGCCATCCAGACACGGGCCCAGGCCCTGCTCAAGGCCAAGCGGCCCGACTTGGCCATGGAACTGCTTGCCGCCCTGGAGCGGGCCCGGCCCGATTGGGGCGGCACGGAACTGGCGACCGCGCTGAAGGCGATGCGCGACGAGGCCCTCGCCGCCTCCATCGAGGCGAGCGTCGCCAAGTTGAGCGGCACCGACGAACAGGCGGCCGCGGCCGCCGCCACGCTCAAAAAAATCGGCCGGCCGGCCGCCGGCAAACTGCTCGACCTGCTCGAAGAGGCCGCCACCAAGAAGCAGGCGGCCCTCGAAACGCGGGCCCTGGCCGCCCTCGAGGCCGCCACCGCCCGCAAGGATCACGGATACGATCTCAAGGCGCCCCTTGAGGATCGGCTCAAGCAAATCGCCGAGTGGCGCAAGGTTCCATAACGAGTCGGCCCGGGGGGACGGATGGGCCGGCGGACACAGACTTCCCGGGCACCTCAACGACCATGACCAAACGCTACGTCGGTATCGACCTGGGCGGCACCAACCTGAAACTGGGGCTCGTCTCGCCCGACGGCCAAATCCTGGAACGCCTCTCCACGCCGACCGAGGCCCAGGCCGGCCCCGACCACGTGCTGGCGCGCATGGCCCAGGCCGTCCGCGACCTGGGCGCCAAGGCCGGCATCGACCTGGCCGACGTGGCGGCCGTGGGCGTCGGGTCGCCCGGGCCGCTCGACTCCAAGGCCGGCGTCGTCCTCTTCACGCCGAACATGGCGGGCTGGAACAACGTGCCGGTCCGCGATACCCTTCAGGCCGACCTCGGCCGGCCGGTCGTTTTGGAGAACGACGCCAACGTCGCCGCGTACGGCGAGTTCCGCTGCGGGGCCGGACGCGCCGTCCGGAACATGTTCCTGCTGACGCTCGGCACCGGCGTCGGCGGCGGCATCGTCCTCGACGGCCGCCTGTTCCGCGGCACCACCGATACCGGCGCCGAACTGGGACACATCATCGTGCAGCACAACGGCCGCCGGTGCGGCTGCGGCAACCACGGATGCCTCGAGGCCTACGCCTCCGCCACGGCCGTCGTCGGTCGCTTCGCCGAGGCGATGGCCGCAGGCGAGGCCACCCACCTGGACGCCGGCAAGGACGCGACCTGCAAGGACATTTTCGATGCGGCCGCCGCCGGCGACCGGCTGGCCGTCCGTATCGTCGAGGAGACGGCCGAGTACCTGGCCATCGGCATCACGAGCATCCTGCACGTTCTGAACCCCGAGATGGTGGTCCTGACGGGCGGCATGATGGGCGCGGGCGACGCGTTTCTCGACCAGGTCCGGCGGCACGTCGGTCGGACGGCCTTCGAGAGCGCCCGGAAGGGGTGCACGATTTGCTGGAGCACCCTGGGCGGCGATGCCGGCATCCTGGGCGCCGCCCTGGCGGCCGAGGCCCTCGACCGGACCGGCCAGCCCGCCTGAGGCGCAAGGTGATTCTATGAAACGGCGATGCCCCAAATGCGGTGCCACCTGGGAAGTGAATGCCCCCATCGGGTTCCGCGAGGAATGCCCCGAGTGTGCCGCCTTCCTCCACACCTGCGGCAACTGCCACCATTACGACCCCGCCCTCAAGGGCTGCCGCCTGCCGAACACCGAGGCCGTCCGCGACCCGCACGGCGTCAACTTCTGCGAGGAGTTCGAGTACGAGGCCGATGCCCGTCGCACGGGCGGTCCGGCCGCGCCCCCTGCCGCCGGCCCCCCGGTCGACGACGCGCGGCGGCGATTCGACGACCTGTTCCGGGACCCCTCCTCGTGACCGCCGCGCGGTGCCCGAGACCGATTCCCGCCCCATCGCAGTGGTCCGACACAAGGTTCGCGCGGCGGGTCCCCGCACCCGCCGCGCGGAGATTTGGCCGGAGTTGCCTCGGACCGCATGGCCGTGCCGTTCTCTTGCTGGCGCTTCTGGCGGCGGCGCTGTCGGGCGGCTGCGCCATCCTCCCGCACGGCGCCTACTGGCCTTCCTACGACCGGCACCTGGCCGACACCGCCGAGGCGGCGCGCTCATCGCCCCCGGCCGTCGTGCCGCTCGATCGCGAGACGGCGCCCGAGCGCGTGCGGCTCCAGCAGATCGTGACGCGGCGCTGGGCCGACGAGGCGCTCGTCCGCTCGGCGCGCCAGATGGACGCCGGCGCCGGCCGCTGGGTCTACGCCGACGCCCTGAGCGCCGTCGTCTGGTTCTACGTCGACCCGGTCAAGTACCGCGATCTGGTGGCGGCCGGAATAAAAAGTTTTCGCGCGGCACTCGATAATCCAGCGTTCCGCGCACGCTTCCCCGAGGCGGACGACGAAGCCAAACGCGCGCGTCTGGCCGAGGCGCTCGAAATTCTTTTTTTGAAGGCGAGCGCGGCCGACCCGTGGTTCGCGTTCCAGGCGGCCGACTGGCTGACCGTGGCGATGGAGAAAAACCGGGCCATGCTCGGCCTGCCCGACGGCGCGGTCGTCGCCGAGTTCCTCTTCGGCGCGATGGACAGCCTGGACCCGTACACGCGGTTCCTGACGGCCGAGATGCTCCGAAGTTATGAAGAAGACATCCGAGGGTCCTACACCGGCATCGGCGCGGCGATCGTCGTCCGCGACGGGCGGGTTTTCCTGCAAGAGGTCTTCGAGGGCGGCGCCGCCGCCGGCGCGAGCCTGCGGGCCGGCGACGAAATGACCGCCGTCGACGGCAAGCCGCTGGCGGGTCTGGCGCTGGCCGAGGTCAGCCGCCTGCTGCGCGGCAAGGCGGGGACGACGGTGCGGATGTCGGTCCGCGTGGCCGGCGAGGACGAGGCGCGCGAGGTCGTGCTCCAGCGGTCGGCCGTCCACCTGCCGTCGGTCCGGGGCGCCCGGCTCATCGAGGGCGAGGAGGGGGCGGGGTACGTGCGGCTGGCGGCGTTTAAGTCCGGTACTGAAAACGAGTTACGTCGCGCCATCTCGCAACTCGCCGACCAGGGCGCCCGGGCCCTCGTCCTGGACCTCCGGGACAATCCCGGCGGCACGCTGCTCGACGCCATCGGTGCGGCTGGCGTGTTCTTGGCGGGCGGTCGCGTGACGCGCACCCGCGGCCGCGCGCTGGGCGCCACCTGGACGTACGACGTGCCCCTGCTCGCGCGGCAGCCGTGGCGCGGGCCGCTGGTGGTCCTGGTGAACGAGAACACGGCGAGCGCGGCCGAGGTGCTGGCGGCGGCGCTGGCGCGGCGCGGACGGGCCACGATCGTCGGGCGGCGGACCTTCGGGAAAGGCGCGGCCCAGATCAACGTGCCCGTCGGCGAGAGCAGCGCCGTGTGCCTGACGGTGGCGCGCGTGTACGATCCGGCCGACGAGTGCATCGAGGGGCGAGGCGTGACGCCCGATCTCCAGGTCGCGCAGGCCCCCGAGCCGGTCGAGGAACGGCGCGACGACGTGGCGATGCGCGCCGCGATCGAGGCGCTCCGTGCCGCGCCCACGTTGCCCTGAGCGCGCCGCGGCTGGCGCGCCGCGCGTGCTTTTTCTTAAGACGCGTTTCCGGAACGACCGATAAGTTGCGTAATCCCGGCGAGGGGAGCGCGGCAGGCGCCGCGAAGAAGTTTGGATTTTCTGACGAAAAAGTTGTTGACACCGTCGGGCGACATACCTAACATCAGGCGAGGGACAGTTCTTACAAAAGGAGATGTCTCATGGCAAAGAAGAAAGCGGCGAAGAAACCGGCTAAGAAGAAGGTAGCCAAGAAGAAGAAAGCCAAGAGGAAGGTGGCCAAGAAGAAAGCGGCGAAGAAACCGGCCAAGAAGAAACCGGCCAAAAAGAAAAAGGCCGCGAAGAAGAAGTAGGCCACCTTCGCCAACCACGAGTGGTTGAGAAGGAGTCTTGGGGAGATCCGATGCGACTGACG
>DATKZB010000312.1:0-2292 GCA_035528235.1 Phycisphaerae bacterium | reverse complement strand
CGGCCGACATGCAGCCGATGGGCCCCGCGCCCGTGATGAGCACGTCCTCGCCCAGCACGTCGAACGAGAGGGCCGAGTGCGTGGCGTTGCCCAGCGGGTCGAAGCAACTCGTGACCTCCAGCGGGATTCCCGGGTCGGCCGTCCAGACGTTCGCGACGGGAATCGTCAGGTACTCGGCGTGTGCCCCGGTGCGGTTGACGCCGACACCGCTGGTGTTCGGGCACAGGTTCCGCCGCCCGGCCAGGCAGTTGCGGCAGCGGCCGCAGACCAGGTGCCCCTCGCCGCTGACCAGTTCCCCCGGCCGAAAGTCCACGACGTTGCCGCCGACCGCATCGACGGTGCCGACGAACTCGTGGCCGATGACCATCGGCACGGGGATGGTCTTCTGGGCCCAGGCGTCCCAGTTCCAGATGTGGACGTCGGTGCCGCAAATGCTCGTCTTGAGGATCTTGATCCGCACGTCGTTGTTGCCGACCTGGGGCACCGGCGCGTCTTGCAGCCACAGGCCCTTTTCGGCCTTGGCCTTCACAAGCGCTTTCATCGTAGCGGCCATGCTGCGTGTCTCCTTGCGAGGAGGGAGCGTGCGAAACGGAAATGCTACCGCCAAGCCGGGCCCGAGGCAAGACTCCGTTGCAGGAAGAAGCATGCGGGGCGGGCCGATATGCCACACCGATTCAGAGGCACGGTGCCAGCGTTCGGCTCTCAGGCGTCGCGCATGAAGTCGGGCGGCCACATCTTCGCCAAGCGAACACCCAAGGCCGTCGTGCAGCCCACGGCCATCCCTCCCAGGTGGGCGAGATACGACACGCCGCCGAACCCGCCCAGTTGCTGGCGGGCCCCGAGCAGTTGCAGGATCACGTACAGGCCCATATAGACCAGCGCCGGCATCCGGTCGTACTTGAAAAAGACCGCGTACCGCCAGAACACGCCCAGCCGCGCCTTGGGGAAGGTTAGCGCATAGTATCCCAGGACGCCGGTGATGCCCGCACTGGCCCCGACCAGCGCGATGTCGCTGCGGGGATCCAACCCGGCGTGCAGCGCCATCCCCGCCAAGTGCGACCCAAGCAGCAGCAGAATGAAGAGCCCGCGGCCAAGATCGTCTTCCACGTTGTCGCCGAAGATGAGGAAGAAGTAGAGGTTCGCGACCAGGTGGAAGACGCCGGCGTGAATGAAGAACGCGGTGAAGATGGTCAGTGCGCCGTATCCCGTCGAAAGGCTTGGGGCGAAACCGAAGTCTCGGACGGCTTCGTCCAAGTCGCCGGCGGTGACGACAAAAACCATCGCGACCGCCGCAGCAAGGAACCACGTCAGCCAAGGCCTCGATTCCCTCGCCGGCGACTCCTCCTCAACCGGCATCCCGGCCAGCGCGGGGCCCCACTGCCACCACTCCGGCGGACCTTCTCCAGCCAGTAGCCCCCCGTCCAGCGAATGCAGCCGCTGCTCCATCTCGATCTGCACGAGGGCCAGTTTCTCACGCATCTCGGGCGACAGTTCCCTTTCGGGCGGCCGCGCCGCCAGCACCTTCTTCAGTTCGCTGCCGTCAAACCAGACCGCTCGGCAGAACGTGCAGACGTCAAGGCTAAGGTCCTGGTCGCCGCTGCCCATCGTCACCCGCACCGTGCGACGGTGGCAGTGGGGGCAGCGGAGGTGGCTCTTGGCGTCGGGGGCGCAACACTGTTGCCAAACCTGCTTCATGAAGCCGGGGGCGACGCCAGCCCTGCGCAGAACGGTGAAGGCGACGTTCCGGCCGCCGCACTTCGGGCACGCATAAACGACCCCGTTCGGCGTCTTCCGCTTGATGAGCCTGACGTTACATCGCGGGCATCCCGCCACGTGCGTATCCCCCCGTTCGTCGGATTGCGGCCGCCATTGCCGGCGCCCGAGTGTACCGCGCGGCCACTGTCGGACAACCGGATTCTCCGGGGTCGCTCGCCTCGCCGGGCGCCGGCTTGACGGTCCGACACGCGGCCCTATAATCGCCTGCGCCGGTCTCTCGCCGGCGGCGCGGCCCTGTTATCCATACGCCGCGAGGGACGCACCTGTTCGCGCATAAGGGAGGTGCCATGACCCATCCGAAGATCACCGTCGTCGGCGCGGGGAACGTCGGCGCGTCGTGCGCCCTGTGGGCGGCGGCGCAGGACCTGGGCGATATCGTCCTCGTGGACATCGTGGACGGCCTGGCCGCCGGCAAGGCGCTCGACCTTCAGCAGACGGCCCCCGTCATGGGCTTCGCCCACCGCATCACGGGCACGACCGACTACGACGCCACCGCAGGAAGCGACCTGGCCATCG
>DATKZB010000311.1:0-12032 GCA_035528235.1 Phycisphaerae bacterium | reverse complement strand
TCGTCGTAGATGTGCGTGAACACCACACGGCTGCCCGCCGTCCCCTGAAGGTCCAGCGTCCCGGACACCACCATGTCCTGGGAAGTCCCAAACTTCACCACCACCCCGGGCTCAATCGTCAGCGTCCGCGTCGAGGGAATCACGAGGTCTTGGGTGACGTGGTAGACGTTACCCGATGTCCACGTCGTCGAGGCAGCAAGCGTACCGCCGACCACAATCGGCGTCGGCGTCGCATCGAGGGCAGCAAACGAGAATACGTAATCAGAGCCGATACGGCTGCCGTCTGCTGCCCATGCGTCGTGGGTAACGGTGACGGTCACCACCTCCCCGGGGGAGAAATCCACATCTGGGTTGACCGTCAACGTCGTCCCACTGTAGGGGTATGTGCCGTCATGAGCGCCGCTCACGGACCCGACAACCGTGATTGTCGATGCGTTCAGCGTCGTATGGTCCATCGGCTTGTTGAAGTCGATCCGGATGTTGGCATCGTGTGCCACCATTGGCCCGCCATCGATGGGATCTACACCGACCACATAAACTCGGTCCGGGAACGCTCCAAAGCCCTGGATGTGGTACTCACCAGCCTCGTCCACGAAGATGAAACCGTATTCGTGGAGCTGCCCAGCCACACCGACAACTGTGACGGAATAGACACCGTTGTCGGCCGTTCCATCGACGAGCATCATGTCGTAGTACTGCTCGCTGTCCACGGCTAGGCGCGCGATTTGTGGCGCCTGACCGGGATTCGAGTAGTCGACCATGAACGTGAGCGAGTCGTGTGGACCGGGATACGGGCTCATCCAAGGGTTGGTCAACGCGCCCGATTCGTAGTTGTGCGTCTGAGTGGGCTCGGTGGCGCTACCGGACTGCGAGAGGAAATCCCAGGAGGCGATGGTCCAGTTGAAGAGGTCGATCTCGCCGCTAGGCCCGAAACCCCAGAATGTGCTGTAGCCGGCCGCACCGGAGATGGTTAGCTCGCCCGGGGCGGAATGGGACCAGCCTAAGCCGCTGACGTATTCCGATACAAGCCCCTGCGCCAGTGTTCCGGTTACGCTCGCCTCCACCGTGCCAGCCCCCAACAATGCATCGACACCGACGGTGCCCGTGATCCCGGCAGTGAGAGCGGGGGCGGCCTTGAACTGCTGGAGGCCCAGCCCGCCGTCCGTAATCGTCGGGATTAGCTCGATCACGTGGTCGTGGCCGGGAGCAGTTCCAAAACCTACTGTCGCGCCCACTTCGACGAACGCGTCAAGTACCCCTGGAGCGACGACCCCCACGAAGGACAGCAGGGGTATCCGTGCCTGGAACAGCGGCATCGTGATGGTCAGGCTCGGGTCCATCCACAAGTTGCCGCTCACACCATCCAGAAGCAGGCTGTTGTCGAAGTGGGGATTGATTTCCGCCCCGTAGGCGACGCTGCCTTCAATGTGGACAAGCCCGATGTTCATCTCGTAGGGCACGCTGTCGCTGGCGTTGAAGCTGATGGTCTTCTCGAAGACGCTCTCGTCGAGGACTTCGGCCGAGAGGGTCAGTTCGTAGCCACTGGACGTGACGATGCCGGAGGGGGAGGACACGAGGTCAAAGGTCGACTGGGCCAAGAAGCCCGTGTGCTTGTTCGCCAGGTCGAACAGCGGTTCTTGGATGCCGGGGATGCGGAAGACCCAGTCGGCAGGGGTGTCGAAACCGAGGTCGAGGTGCGTGACGGTTACGTCGAACGAATAGCCGCTGGCCCAATCCCAGGAGACACCGAACTCGGCATCCATTCCGGGGTCATCAGAGTAGAACCACGTGGGCATCAGCAGGATGTCCACGGGTAGCCCGTCAACATCGGATCCACCCGGCCCTGTCGCCGTAACGGTCAGCGGGTCCGCCGTCGTGGCGCCGGTCATGTTAAAGGTGGCCGACCAACCGTCCGCCGCGTTGGAGTCGAGGAAGGTCATGCCCCCCACGTTGAAGCGCACGGACGAGGTCGTGCCGCTCACCTGAGCGGTGAACGACTCCTGGACCTGCGGCAAGTCGGCACCGGCGATGAAGCGGAAGTCCGGGTGGGTGGCCTGTATGCCCAGGATCTCAGGTGCGCCATCGAGCAGCAGCCTGGGCTCCAGCGGCTCAAAAAGAGGCCAACCTCCGCACGCGGCAAGTGACATGGTACGCATAACTCCCCCCTTCGATACAACCCTCAGAAATGGCAGGACGGCCGGCCCGCCTTCAGACGGGGCCGGCTCGTGCAGCACACTATATCACAAGTTTTCGGAAAGTCAAATATTATGTAGGGACGCAGGGTCGCCGGCGACCGGTACAGGCCTCTGACACCGACGCCGAGGGGGATGGCATGGCGGTCTCCGCGCAGAACCGCCGCGTTGCGGGAGCGGCCGCGTCAAAGGTCGCCGCCCTGTGCACAGCCGCCTGCGCACGTCGACCCCGTGCCGGCGTCAAGGCGTGCCCCTCAGGATCCGGGCGGCGAGGTCGCTCTGGCCGACCTGCCAGGCCGCGCCGGCCTTGGCATCGGCCACCAGTTGACGGACCAGCGGTTCCGCGACGGCGGCCGAAACCTCACCGAGGTCGGTCTCCTCGATGGGCTGAGCGGCAGCGGCTCCTGCCTGAGCCTTCACGCCTTCTCGCCTCCCGCCTTTGCCCCGTCCGCGCGGCAGGTCGGACACCGCCTCGTTGTACGCCTCTACGAGGATGGCTGACGTCTTGGTCGCCTCGGAGAGGCTTTCGGCCGTGCCGGGGAAGAGGATCGGATGCCCGTCGAAGTACCGGCGGCTGACGATGTTCACCGCGTGCCGGACCAGCGATACCTGTGCCGCGAACGCGACGATCTCGCTACGGACGTCCGACAGAGTGAGACCGCGGCGGCTGAGAGTGGCCTCCCTGTTGCCTCCTGCCTCTGGCCGAAGCACGGCAACCTCAATGCCGCGGGCGCACAGGGCGGCCGCCCACGTGAACTCCTTAACCTTTCGGGTCACCGACCGGTTCGTTTCGCCGACGAGGGACAGCAGGAACAGGATGTCCCGCGCCGCATCGCGGGCCCGGCTCTCGACCGCCTCGCGCGGGTATCCCCTCAGGCGTTTGCGTGTCGCCTCAGCCACGGCCTCGGTCAACCGGGTGCCCGGCCACTCCGATACGGGCTCGTCGAACATCTGCCGGCAGTAGGCCTCTGTGGAACCGGCCTCCAGGGCCTCGTCCAGCCACTGCAGAACCCGCTGCTTCGGCGTCAGGTCGGCTTCGACCTTGGCCAGACGTCTGTGGGCCGTTCTCATGACGTTCTCCCCAGGACCGGCTCCGACCCCACCGTCTCCTCATCCAAGTCGACGTCGAAGAGCGTCTCCGGCATGCCCTGGCCCTTCATGAGCGTCTCGAGTTCGGCCAGCCGCTTCTCGATGTCGCCTTGTTCCAGGGCCCTTAGGAGCGTGGCCGCCAGGTAGCCCACGGCGTTGGCCACCTTCGGGTCCAGTTCACCGCGACGGACCTGGTTGATCGTGAGGCCGAGGAGTGCGATCACGTCGGCCATGGACGACAGTGGCACGGCGGGTGTTTCTGGCGGTAGGACCCTCGTCTTGCCCACCCGGCCGCCGGCGCTCTGGGCAGCCATACGCTCCTCGGCCTTCGCAGGGTCGTGGACGAAGCAGTAGTCTGACCCGGTCAGGGCCGCGGCTCGGCATGGCGTGCCGTCGGCCTTGGTCTGCACGCACTGGCGTGGTTGGCTACGAGGCATCGCGATCCTCCCCCGGTTGTGTCCCCCGGACGTCATCCCCCTCCGACCCGTCCTGAGGCCTTGCCGAGTCGAAGAACCACTGCCGCCCCTTCTCAACCTGCTGTTCGAAGGCCAGCCGGTCGGACTGGATGAGGTCGGCCGCTCGCCGCAGCAAGGGATGGCCCAGACGGTGGGCCCACTCGCGGAGCACATCGGCCTCAATGCACTCGCGAGCCGCCTCGAACTCGGCGTTCAGGGACTCGTGCTCTGAGGCGCCTTCGCCGGGCGGCCAGCCCTCGTCCTCCGCCAGACCGTGTGCCCTGCGGATCGCCGCAAAGCGGTCGTGGAACCTGGCCGAGTAGACCTCCTGGATTTGTTCCTCCCCGGGCCCCCAGTCCACCAGAACCCGGAAGACCCAGAACAGCCCCGCCTCCTCCGGAATGCGGCCGGCGTCGAAACCCGCCAGGCCGAACTCGAGATGCTCGGCAGTCGTAAGGCGTTCTTCCTGGTCACGCCTGGCCTCACGTTGCACAAGCAGTTGCTGGAGACGTACCTCGGCCATGGGTCGGCGGGCGATGTGCTCCAGACGGTTAAAGGCATTCTTCATCTCGGTCTCCTTCGGCTGCGTGTCTCTCGCGAGTGCACCAGCCTGTCACGGCCGCACGGTCAAGGGGTAACTTAACAAGCCCCCCATACCCCCCCCTGGGGGTCTTGCCACGGACTCAATGGCCGCACGGCGGACGTGTGAGGGAACCATCCCGCTCTCCTTCCGTCGACTTGACCATCGCCACGATCTGCGCCCGGACGGATTCCGGCAGGGCGGCCAGACGGCGGGCCAAGTCCGCCACGTCGGGGGGCAATCTCGGCGGGGCCGAAGGGGGCAGAATGGCGGAATCCGCGGAAAGTGCGCCACATTCTGCGCCGCCTGTTTCGGGCTGGTTTGGTAAGTCGTTGCCGGGTATAATAGTTACGTTCGGCGGTTCGACTCCTCTCGAGCGCACCATACCCATACCCGACCGGTCGCCGATGAGGCGGCCGGTGGTGTTTTGGGGGAGAGGCGCCGGGCCCGTCCCGGCGTCCCCGGAAGAGGCGGGAGGCGGCGTGATGGCATCGCCCAGGCCCAAAATTCTGTTCCTCTGCACCGGCAACTCGTGCCGCAGCCAGATGGCCGAGGGCTGGGCCCGCCACCTGAAGGGCGACCGGCTGGAGGCCCACTCGGCGGGCATCGAGGCGCGCGGCCTGGATCCCCGGGCCGTCCGGGTCATGGCCGAGGCGGGCGTCGACATCTCGGGCCAGCGGTCGACGGCCGTCGCCGACCTCGCCGCCGTCGCGTTCGATTACGTCGTGACGGTGTGCGACCATGCGGCCGAGACGTGCCCGGTGTTCCCCGCCCGGACGGCGGTGGTTCACGTGGGTTTCGACGACCCGCCGCGCCTGGCCCAGGGCGCCGCCACCGAGGAAGAGGCCCTGGCCCATTACCGCCGCGTGCGCGACCAGATTCGCGAGTTCGTCGAGACGCTGCCCGAGGCCCTGGCGGCGCGCCCTGCCGACTGAGTCGCCCGGCTCACCTAGCCGAGTTAGCCGCCCGTCGCGCCCCGTCGACTGAGTCGCCCGCCTCACCTAGCCGAGTTAGCCGCCCGGCGCGCCCTGCCGACTGAGTCGCCCGGCTCACCTAGCCGAGTTAGCCGCCCGGCTTGCCGGGGGCGTTGAGGTACGCCGGCGGGCAGGCCGCCCATGTCACCCCGCGAAAGGGCTTGACGGTTTCGGCAGTGTGCGGCTAGAATGCCACGACTTGCGGCCCGCCGTCCCGCCCGGGGCGAGGGCCGCGAGACCCCGAGGGCGGCGTAGCCAAGTGGTTCAAGGCACCGGTTTGCAAAACCGGCATATTTCGCGGGTTCGAATCCCGCCGCCGCCTCCAACTTCTTTCCCCGCCGAGCCGGTAGGCCGCGGCGCGCCGCGGCCAACTACCCCCCAAGCATCTGCCGCAGGACGTGCGGCGCCGGGGGATATTCGCCCGGCGAGGCAAGCCCCGGGCACTGCCCGGGGAACCCATCGCCTGGGGGCATTAGAGCAAATCCCCCGCCGACTGCCAGCAAATCACCGTGTCGTCCGGCTGCAATCGGGCTTATAGTATATATCGGCGGCTCTCCATTTACGCTCAAAACGGCGCGCGAAACGACCGGTTCCGGCGCGTTCGAATCAAAAATCGAAAAAAGCGATCAAAAACCGCGCGTTTCCCCTTGCCTATCTTACCAAGACGGAGGCAAATCGGTCCTGGCGCGCTGAAAACGGGGTTTGGGCTGGCCCAAAGGGCCATTTTCGGCCTCCCGGCGGTAGGGCGTTTTCTCAAAGTGTATGATGGTGGGGGTCAGACCAGCCGCGCGGGGCAAGCCCCGCGGCTAACCGCCCCCTCGCAGCCCCCTCGCAGCCCCTTCGCGGGGCAAGCCCCGCGGCTAACCGCCCCCTCGCGTGAAGCAACCCCTTCGCGGGGCAAGCCCCGCGGCGAACGGGGTGCCGTGGGCTTGTCTATTCCCGGACGAGTCGGCCGCAAGAGGGGTTGCATGTGGCGCATGTTGTGATAGAATACGCCGTTCTTCGGCGGCCGGGCTGTCGGCTGCCTATCGAGACCGGTTGGGCGGAGGTGAGGCCGTGGCCAAAAGCATGAGCGAGATCGAGAAGGCGTGCGTCCAGGGGCATAGCGACGAGGCCGAGAGGCTGCTCGGCGAGACCCCGCCGGAAGAGACCGGGACGGCCGCGTACCATTATCACCTGGGATGGGTCCGCGAGACCCAGGGCCGCTACGAAGACGCCCTCGACGCCTACGAGCGGGCGCTGCAACTGGAGCCAGCCCATCGGCCCACGCTCTTCCGCCTGGCGTACCTGTACGACCTGCGGGGCGAAGAGAACCTGGCCATCGACTACTACAAGCAGTGCATCCAGCAGCCGCCCGTGCACGAAGGGGCGCTCATCAACCTGGGCGTGCTCTACGAAGACGCCAGCCGCTACGACGAGGCCATCGAGTGCTTCGCCCGCGTCCTCAAGGCCAGGCCGAACCACCAGCGGGCCCGGCTCTTCCTGGCCGACGCCAAGGCCTCCCACACGATGTTCTACGACGAGGAGAGCGAACGCCGACGCGACAAGCGGAATCAGGTTCTGGAGATCCCCGTCACCGACTTCGAACTCAGCGTCCGCAGCCGCAACTGCCTCCGCAAAATGAACATCCGCAACCTCGGCGACCTCATCCAGCACACCGAGCCGGAACTGCTCTCGTACAAGAACTTCGGCGAGACGAGCCTCCAGGAAATCAAGGACATGCTCGCCTCGAAGAACCTGTCCCTGGGCATGACCGTCGAGGGCCAAGGCCAGCGCCTCATCCCGTCGCCCGCCGCGTCCCTCGTGATGCCGTCGGTGGCCGCGCGGTCCAGCGGCGACGCCGTGGCCGTGGCCGACCTGGAACTCAGCGCCCGCAGCCGCAAGGCACTCGAACGCCTTGGCATCGCCACCCTCGGCGACCTGATGAACCTGACCGAGGAAAAACTCCTCGCCTGCAAGAACTTCGGCGAGACGTCGCTCAACGAGATCAAGCAGGTCCTTAACCGTTATGGCCTGGCCCTGGGCGGCTGAGCGGCCGGCGCCGGCCGGCGGCTGGGCTCGGGTCGTTTAGCCGTCGCCGGTACGGCGACGGGGCGTGGGCGTCGGGCCTCCCTCGCCGCTACTCGCGGCCGTACCGGCCGCGGCTAAACGACGGCGCGCCATGCTTAACCGTCGCCGGATCCCTTGACTGGAGCACCGGACGAGCGAACGTTGAGCACGCCCCTGCTGGTCCACGTCTGTTGCGGCGAGTGCGTGGCGGCCATTCTTGAGCCGCTGCGCCGGCTGGCCCCCTTCACCCTGTACTTTCACAACCCCAACATCCAGCCGCTCATCGAGTTCCGACGCCGCGCCAAGAGCGTCCAGACCCTGGCCGACCACGAGGGCCTCCAGGTCCTGGTCGACATGCGGTACGACCCCAAGCAGTGGCTGGGCGCCGTGCCGTGGGACCGGCCCGACCGGTGTCTGGCGTGTTACCGTCTGCGGTTGGGCGAGACGGCCCGCATGGCGGCCGAGCGGGATTTCGCGGCCGTCACGACGACGCTCCTGGCGAGCGTCCACCAGGACCACGACGCCGTGCGTGCCGTCGGCCAGGACGAGGCGGCCGCCCGGGGCGTGGCGTTCCACTACGAGGACTGGCGTCCCCTGGCCGAGCGTGGCCACGAGGAGGCCAAACGCCGCAGCCTGTACCGGCAGCAGTATTGCGGGTGCCTGTTCAGCGAGGAAGAACGGTTCGCGCCGACCCGCCTGCACCTGTACCGCGGCGGCGCCCAGGGCGAACCCGGCAACGGGGGAGGTGACGCGTGACGACGGCCAAGCCCCGCGCGGACCGAGCCAGGCGATCCGTTCTCGCCAGGACCATCCTGACGGTGGCCGTGGCGGTCGTCGCATTCAGCGGTTGCGCGTGCGAGCGGCCGAAGCGCGTGCCCGCCATGGGGACCGCCGTGCCGCTGGTCCGCGTCCGGCTGGGCACCGACGTCGAGGCGGTGGCCGTGGCCGTCAAGGGGCCCTGGCAACTGGTCGGCGGCAGCGGCGAGATCGCCTCCGGCAAGGACCTCGACTGGACGCGCGTCTCGGTCGAGAAGGGCGCCATCGTCTTTGGGTCAGTCGCCACCATCAAAGGGCCGGCGGAACTGGTCGGCACGAGCGACGACCCCGTCCGGGTCGCGCAGACCGTGGACAAGCAGTCGCGCGGCCGCCGTTACCGCGGCCGGCTGCGCCTGGCGCCGGTCGGGCCGGCGGCCCTGCGGCTCGTCAACGTCCTGCCGATGGAGGCGTACCTGGCCGGCGTCCTGGCGTGCGAGTTGCCCGGGTCCTGGCACGTCGAGGCCTTCAAGGCCCAGTGCATTGCCGCGCGCACCTACGCCCTCATCTCGCGCAACACCCGCACCCGGTACGACTTCGACGTGTACGATTCGACCTCCAGCCAGGTGTACGGCGGCATGGACCGCGAGACGGCGAAGACGTGGGAGGCGGTTAGCGCCACCCGCGGCGTCGTGGCGGCGTACGGCGACGCCGCCGGCAAGCCCGTGCTGCTGCGGACGTACTACAGCTCGACGTGCGGCGGTGAGACGGCGTCGGCCGGAAGCGCGTTCGGCGGCGGGACGCCGGTCCCGCTGGCCGGCGGCGTCGCGTGCACCTATTGCGGCCGCTCGCCCAAGTATCGCTGGCCCGAGGTCGTCCTGACCAAGCGCCAGGTCGGCGACGCCCTGCGGCGAAGCGGGTCGGCGAGTCTGGTGAAACTGGGCGACATCCGGCGCGTCGAGGTGGCCGAGCGGACCAGCCGCGACGGCCGGGCCCAGCGCATCCGCGTCGTCGACGCCGCGGGACAGTCGGTGCTCCTGCGCGCCGGGTACTGGCGCATCCTGATGGGGGCCGGCAAGGTGCCGTCCACCTGGTTCGAGATTGAGGATCGCGGCGACCGCATCGCCCTGACCGGCGGCCGCGGGTACGGCCACGGCGTCGGCATGTGCCAGTGGGGCGCCGGGTACCTGGCCGCCCACGGCAAGACCGGCGAGGAGATCATCCGTTACTATTACCCGAAGGTCGACCTCGTCAAGGCCTATTGATGAAACAATGACGAATGACGAATGCCTAATGACGAATGACAAATGCTAAATGCCAAATGCTAAATGCCAAATGCACAAGGCATGACAGGGGCGGTTGGCGGGGGTGGCTGAAGGGGGCGGTGGTTGGCCGACGGATTCCATTTCGAGACGCTCGTGTCGCCCTCGGGCGGAGGAGGCCCGCGCCTGGGCCGGCTGGATACGCCGCACGGCGCGGTCGAAACGCCGGCGTTCATCCCCGTGGGCACCAAGGCCACGGTCAAGGGCGTCCTGCCGGCGACGCTGCGGGAGATCGGCGTCCAGATGGTCCTGGCGAACACGTATCACCTGGCGCTGAGGCCGGGGGCCGAGGTGGTCCGCGACCTGGGCGGCCTCCATGCCATGATGGCCTGGGACGGCCCGGTGCTGACCGACAGCGGCGGCTTCCAGGTCTTCAGCCTGGCGCCGCTGCGGCGGGTGACGGAGGAGGGCGTCGCGTTCCGCAGCCACATCGACGGGGCCCAGATGACGCTCACCCCCGAGTCGGCCGTGGCGGTCCAGAACGATCTGGGCGCCGACGTCATCATGGCGCTGGACGTCTGCCCGCCGCATCCGTGCCCGCGGGGCGAGGTCGAGGAGGCCGTCCGCCTGACGCTGGCCTGGGCCGAGCGGTGCCGCCGGGCCCATCGTCGCGGCGACCAGGCCTTGTGGGCCATCGTCCAGGGCGGCGTCGAGCGAGACCTGCGGGAGCAGTGTGCCGCGCGGCTGGTGGCGATGGACTTCCCCGGCTACGCCATCGGCGGCGTGAGCGTGGGCGAAGGGCACGAGCACCTGAAGGCGGTGGTGGGGTGGACGGCCCCGCTGTTGCCGGCCGACCGGCCGCGATACCTGATGGGGGTGGGCGAGGTCCGCGACGTCATCGCGTCGGTCCGGGCGGGGGTGGACCTGTTCGACTGCGTGCTGCCCACCCGCAACGGCCGCAACGCCTCGGCCTACACGGCCGATGGGCTCATCCGCCTGCGGAACGAGACGTTCCGGACCGACCGGCGGCCGATTGAAGAGGATTGCGACTGCCCGGCCTGCCGCCGATGGAGCCGGGGGGCGCTCCGGCACCTGTTCGCCTCGGGCGAGATGCTGGGTCCTATCCTCTTGAGTATCCACAACTTGCGCTTCTACACGCGGCTCTTTGCGGGCCTGCGGGGGGCTATCGGCGACGGTCGATTCGACGCTTGCGCCCAGGGCGTACTTGACAGATACTACGGAAAACATTAAAAGTATGGGTCTTTGGCCTGCCGTGGGCGGGAGGTCTGCCCGCGCGCCGGGGTCTTTGCGGGAAAGGACAGCGCTGTGAGAACCTACGCGATCATCGCTGCAGAGAACGGCGCCACGCCGGGCGGGGCCGACGGGGACCCGCCTCCGAGCAACCCCTACGGCATGTTCATCATCATGGGGTTGATCTTCGTGGTCTTCTACTTCCTGCTCATCCGTCCCCAGCGCAAGAAGGAGAAGGACCGGCAGAAACAGCGCCAGGAGATGCTGGGGAACCTCAGAAAGAACGATCACGTCTTGACCATCGGGGGCATCCACGGCGTCGTGGGTTCCGTCACGGCGGACGAGGTCGTCATCAAGGTCGACGAGAAGGCCGATGTGCGCCTGCGCATGTCGCGCGACGCCATCAGCAAGGTCGTGGGACTGGACGATGCGGAAGGCGGCGAGAAGAGACTCGGCGACGACGAGAGGAAGTAGCGCGCCGGCCGACATCGCTGGCGCGATGGAGGGCCGGATGCCGATGTATCCCCGGGTAACAGAATCAACCGTCGCGGCGGGCCCGGCGGCCCGTCGGTGATCGCGGTTGATGCCATAGGACGGAAACGAGGCCGCAATGAGTCGATGGGTTTACTGGGTAAGTCTGACCTTCATCGTGATGGTCATCGGGTGGCCGCTGTACGGGATTCTGTTGGACCCGCAGGCCGACCTGAGAGACCTGTTCCGCCTGGGTATCGACCTGGAGGGCGGGACGAGCCTGATCTACGAGTTGCGCCCGGCGAGCGAGGGGGCCGCGCCGCCCGACGCCCGGGCCGCCAAGCGGGTCATCATGGGCCGTATCGACCCCCAGGGCACCCGCGGGTACGCCGTCCGGGCCATCGGTCAGAGCCGCATCGAGATCGTCCTGCCCGGCCGGCAGACGCGTGTCCGGACCGAGAGCGAGGCCGTGACGAGCAAGATTCTGGATGCCGCCAAGGCCCGGGCGGTGAGGCAGGGCCAGACGCTCGTGGCCGACCAGCTGACGTCGGCCTCGGCCGAGTTCCTGGCGGGGACGCGGCTGAAGGTCCGCATGAGGCCGCCGATGTACATCGACGACATCCGGAACCGCCTCGCCCAGACCGTGCGGCAACTGAAGGCCGAGAAGCGCGCGTCGGTGGCCGTCGTGGGTCTCGACCGCGCCGACGAGCGGTGGGAGACCGCCGACGTGCTGGTGGCCGTCGCGCCGGACAAGCCGGATGACGTTGCGGCGTGGGAAAGCCTGGTGGCCACGGCCCTGGGCACGCAGCAGGACGTGATGCGTGTCAAGCGTCTGGTGCGGCAGGCGGGCCTGCTGGAGTTCCGCATCGTCGTCGACAAGGTCAAGGACCGCGACAAGGCCAACTTCGACCGCATGGTCCGCCTGAAGGAAGCCGGCAAGCCGCCCGACAGCCCGC
>DATKZB010000310.1:0-14582 GCA_035528235.1 Phycisphaerae bacterium | reverse complement strand
GCTCATGGTCACCCTTCGGGATGACCATGCCACCCCTCGCCGGTCTACTTTCGCAGGGCGTGGATGGCGTCGGCCATGCGGCGGCGGAAGGCGGCCCAATCCTCGGGGCCGAACAGGGCGTCGTGATCGCGCTGGCCGAGTTTGAAGGCGGCCAGGCGCGTCGCGATCAACTCCTGTGCGGCCGCGGCCTCAGGCGTCCCGGCCTTCTCGGCTGCCAAGCGAGCCAGGGTGAGCATGCAGCGGTAATCGTCGAGCCCCTCGCGGAGTCGCTCGAACCGGACCGCCGGCACCAGGCGGCCGTCGGGCGTGGCGTTGCACCAGGCGTAGTCGTCCTCGCGACAATCCAGGGCGTAGTACGGATCGCCGGCGACGACGTTCCAGTGCCAGGAGACGCGGAACTTCAGGCCGAACTGCTTGGCGGCCTTGTACAGATACGTGCCATACGTCCAGCGGTTCCCGCCGTTGTAAAAGGCCCAATCGCTGCCGGCCTCGTGGAGGAGGTTGACCGAAGCCTCATCGTGGCCGTTCCAGTCGGCCACGTGCAGGGCTTTCGAGAGCAGGAAGTGGGGGTCGTCGCGCTTGTCGCCGCTGAAACTGCTCGCCGCTGTGAAGAACGGCGGGCCCTTGGGGAACGCTTTCCGGTAGGCCAGGGCGTTCTCGGCACTGCGTTTCAGGTCGTCGCCGATGGGCTCGTCGCCCAGGTTCCAGTACACGGGCAGCCAGCCGCTGGCCTGGGCGTGCCGCTGAATCTCGCCGAAGACCGCCTTGACGAACTCGCTGTAATCCGAGAAACCGGCGGCCTTCATCCGATCGAGGTCCTGGTAGTACATGTTGATGCCGCGGACGCCGCTTCCGTACGAGACCACCGCCATGAATCCGGCCTCCTTGGCCATGGCCATCTGGGCGTCGGCGGCGGCGAAGTCGAGCACGGGTTTGCCGTCCTTGAACCCCTGGTAGACGACCGTGGGAACGCCGCTGAACGTCGTGAAACCGTACTCGCGCATCTTGCCGAGGCTCTGGCGCGCCATGGCCTGGGCGTAGGCGGTTGCCGCGGGGTCGTCGCCCGGCCAGGGGACGCCAATGGCGTAGCCCCACGGGCCGGCGGGTATGTCCACCGGGTCGAGCGTGCCGCGGCGAACGGTAAACTCCACGGGCACCTCGGTGGCCGCGCCCTTCTCGGGCCGGATGGTCACCTTGCCGCGATAGACGCCGGGCTTGGCCTGGGCGGGCGGCTTCACGGTGAGCCAGAAACGCCGGGCCACCGCCTTGGGCATGTCCACCGTGTTCATGGGCAGGATGAGGCGCGGGGCGATCGTGTAGACCGACCCCTCCATCGTCACGCGGTTGATGCGGTACGAGACGAATCCCACGTCGATGGCGGCGGCGGGTATTGAGGCGTCCGGCCCCGCCAGGTCGCTCGCCGTCACGGTCACCCGGCCGAGGTCCTTGAGGGGCAGCACGGTCAGTGTCAGCGGCTCGCGGTCGCCGGCAAAGGCCGAGGCCGTCAGGGGCTTGCCGAGTTCGTCGCGGGCGGGCGTGTCGTTGTAGTAGACGTCCTTCATGTAATCGCGCGCAAAGACCACGTAACCGCGCTTCTCGTCGTCGGCCGACGGCCGCAGCGCATCGCCGGTCGGGCGGTGGAGGACCCGCTTGAAGTAGTTGTCGAAGTGGAACCGGCGGCGGTCCTCGACGAACTTGAGGAACCGCGCGCCGTCCGTGGCCTTCTCGATGGGGAAGATGACGACGGCCGACACGCTGCACGCCCAGTTCTCGCCCTCGAAGCCGAGGCGCAGTTGCCCGTCGGTCACCTCGACGTCGAACGTCTTCTCGCCGAAGTACGCCTTCTGGTACTTGTCGAAGGTGTTGTCGGCCGGCAGGTCCTCGACGTTCCAGAAGCGGAAGTACTTGCCCTTGACGGCCTCGAAATCCATCGTGTCGGTGGACACGGGGGCGCCCTGGGCCAGGACGGCGCGCTTCCGGTACACCTGGTACTCGCCCCAGAAACCGGAGGGGTTGTCGAGGTTGACGAAGACGCGGTACGTGCCGTTGGGCACGTCGACGGCCAGGCCGCCCGACTCGATGCACAGGAAGTCCTGGTACAGCGGGTCGGGCTGGAGGACGTCGAAGCCCCGCCAGATGCGGGCGTCCTTCAGACCGTAGCCCCGGCCCTTGCTGTAGCGCGTGGCCGCGGTGAGGGGCGTGAAGCCTTCCATCGCGGGGCTCGTGCCGGTGCCGAGATCGAAGGCCCAGAGACCGTCGAAGAGGACCTTGCCGACCGACTCGTCGCGCTCCAGGCGGACGTTGTCGACGAAGAGCGGCGCCAACGGCTTGTCGCCGACGCTGAAGACGAGCCGCCTGATGCCGCTCAGGATCAGCATCCGCCCGGGCCGCGACTTCTCGCCCACGTACATCTGCTTGACGGGCAGGATGAACGTGCTGGCGCCCGGCGGCACGACCGTCGTGTAGTTGACGCGGGTCCAATAGCCTTGAGTGGCCGTGTCGCGAATCTCGACGTACAGTTGCAGCGGCTCGGCGGCGTCGGTGTACAGGTCGGCCTTGAGGTAATCGTAGCCGGTCCAGTCCTGCGGGCCGTCCATGCAGGCGTACGAGCGGTCGATGCGCAGGGCCTTCGCGCCGTCGGTTGCGTGCTCCTCGACCACGGTGCCGGAGTCGAAGGGGTTGCGGTCTTCGAACGAGGTGATGAGCCGGACGGGCGGCCCGGCGGCGGTCGCCTTCCTTGCCTCCAGCGGCGTGCCGCAGGCGTAGCAGACCTTCCATGCGGGGTTGTTCCGGTAGGCGCACTCGGGGCAGCGGACGGGCGCGGTGCCGAGGTCGCCCGGCGGGGCGATGGGCGCCTCTTCCTGGCCGAGGACGGGCCGCTCGGTCAGTGGCACGTCGTCGCCCACCTTCTCCATCGTCACGTCGTCGATCCAGAGGTACCCGGGCGCCATGAGGCCGAACGACGGGCCGGTCTTCTTCTTCTCGGTCACCTGGCCGACGTAGGTTAGCGGGGTCCAGCCGAAGGTGCCGTTCTTCTGGAGTTGGACGTACTTGTCGGCTAACATGAACTCGGTGGTCTGGTTCCAGATGCCGGTGCCGATGTCCAGGCCCCGCAGGTAGGCCGTGATGCGGTACCGGCCCGGCCCCAGGTCCACCGGCTGGGCGGCGCGGATCTTCGCCCCGTTGCCGCCCACGAGCAGGCACGACGACTTGCCGGTCCGCGCCACGCGGCCGACGGCGAAGTCGCAATCGCCCTCGTACTTCCAGCCGCCCCACTTGGCGAAGACCAGGCCGAAGCGGTCCCTCTCCTTGGGCATCTCGAAGGATGGGTCTTCGACGAGGTTCTCGGCGGCCCGTGCCGCCTCCAGTGGAATCGTCGCCACCAGCACAACCAGCCACGTCCAGGAAGCCGCGCGCATGGTCTCTCCTTGTCCGGGTCCGGGGATGATTGTCGCCGGTGCAGGGGAGATTGTCCAGCGTCCGTGTGGCGTGCGTATGTATGGGCACCGGGTGCCATGGTCATCCCGAAGGGTGACCATGTCCTGTGGCAGGGCGGGGTGGTCGGCGCGACGCACGGCCGGGCAAGACCGGCCGTGGCACACCCTAAACACGTACGAGTGCAGAGTACGCACCCTACGTGCTAAGGCGCGGCAGAGACGGCGTTGTCGGGCAAAAGGACGACCCGGGTGGTCAGGCGCTTGCCCTCTTCGGCACCGCCAACCAGGACGCCCCATCGCATCCCCGAGTGGCTCGGCTCGGCGTCGTACAGGACGAGCCGGCCGGGCTGGGCCGGCACGGCCAGGCCCTCGGGGCGGTAGACGTACGGCTTGCCCGAGACGGGGCAGACGAGCGGCAGGGGGGCCGGCGCGCCGAGCGTCGCCAGGGCGTCGAGCGTCTCGGGCAGGCGCTGGTGCAGACTGTAGTAGAGCAGGAGTTGCCCGCAGGCGTCGTGTAGCCGTTCGGCGCAGGCGTCCATCCGGACGCTGGGCCGGCGGTCTTCTGGCGCGACCGTCCGGCATCCGGCCGCCGCCAGGACGATGGCCAGGGCGACGGCCAGCGCGACGGCGGCGAGGTTACGGCTGCTCGATCTCACCTGGTTCTCCCGGCGGCGTCGGGGGCGTGGCCCCGCGGTTCATGGCGTCCATGTGTTCGTCGAAGGCGCCTTGCCCGGCCGCGTCCTGGACGGCCTTCGTGCCGGCCATCTCGTCCTTCGACATGGCCTCGAGCTGCTCGGGCTGCTGGGCGACGTGCGGCGTGAGGAAGATGAGGAGTTCCGTCTTGACCGTCCGCTTGGTGGTGTGGCGGAACAGGGCGCCCAGCAGGGGGATGTCGCCCAGGCCGGGCACCTTGCGGACGGCGTCGATGATGCGGTCCTCCATGAGGCCGCCGATGACGATCGTCTGGCCGTTGAGGATCGCCACCTTCGTCTGGGCCGACCGTTTGGCGTAGACGGTGGCGTTGACCGTCTCGGAGATCGGGACGGTCGTGTCGGTGACGGTCGAGATCTCGGGTGCCACCTCCAGGTTGACCAGGCCCATCGGGTTGACGTGCGGCGTGACCTTCAGGATGATGCCGACGTCCTCGTACTCGATGGTGTTGACGGTCTGGCCGGTCTCGGTGGTGCGGCTGTTGCGGATGAAGGGCACCTCCTGGCCGATGGTGATGGTGGCCTCCTGGTTGTCGCTCGTCAGGATGTAGGGGCGCGAGAGCACGTCGAGCCGGCCGTCGCGCTGGAGGGCGTTGAAGGTGGAGGCCAGGTTGGCGTTCATGTTGGCGGTCACGAGGCCGCCGGCCCGCTCGTCGGTGCCGCCCAGGTCGCCGGTGCCGTTGACGGTGGCGCCGAACTGGAGGTTCAGGATCGAGAACTCGGTGCCCAGGTCGAGTTCGTCCTCGTGGGTCACCTCGGCGATGAGCACCTTGATGAGCACCTGGGGGATGGCGCGGTCGAGGTCCTTGAGGATCTCCTGGACGCGTTCGAAGTGCTTGCTGGCGGTGCGGACGAGCAGCGAGTTGGTGTCGGCGTCGGCCACCACGAAAACCTGGCCGACGAGGTCGTTGGCCGTGGCGGCGATCTGCTGGGTGCCGCTACGCCCGAACTGCGACATCCCGCCGCGCGTCTGCCCCGGCACGTTGGTTCGCCCCGTGCCGCCGGCCGTGCCGTACTCCGAGAAGATGTTGTTGAGGACGGTTTCGAGGTTCGCGGCGTCGGCGTTCTTCAGGCGGTAGGTGAAGACGGCCTGTTCCTCGCTGGGGTTGGAGTCGAGTTCCTTGATGATGCCCTCGATGGTCTTCAGCATGTCGGGCGGTGCGCTGATGACGAGCGTGTTGGTGCGGTCGTCGGCCGTGGCGATGACCTTCTGCTCGCGTCCGCTCTTCTCGTCGCTCTGCCCGCCCTGGGGCGGTGGCCCGCCGCGACCGAAGGGGAACATGCGCCTCGCCGACTGGGCCGCCTGTTGGTCATCCGGCTTGAACAGGTCGGTGATGAGTTTGGCGGCATTGGTCGCATTGGCATACTTCAACTGAAAGACCTTGACCTCGGCCACCCCCGACATCTGCCCGTCGAGGGCCTGGACGATCTCGACGATTCGGCGGATGTTCGCCTGCGTGTCGACCAGCACCAGCGCGTTGCTGGCCGCGTTGGCCGTCAGCGTGGCCGTCGACGCAATCAGCGGCGTGAGGTCCGTCTTCAGTTTCGTGGCGTCGGCGTACCGCACCGGGATGATCTGCGTCACCACCTTGTCGGCCACGGGAATGTTTTCGGGGTCGTTGCCCGAGAACACCGGCACGTTCTCCTTGCCCGCCTGCGACAGGGCGACGATCCGCAGGTTCCGGCCCGTGCGAATGGCGGCATAGCCCTTCGACTTCAGCACCGTGTCGAGCAGGGCGATGGCCTCCTCGGTGTCGAGGGGCTGGTGGCTCATGATGGTCACGCGGCCGTCGACGACGGGCTCCTGGACGATGATCAGGCCCGTCGCCTCCGAGATGTACTCCAGCACGGTGTGGAGCGAGGCGTCCTTGAAGTTCAACCGCAGGGGCTCGCCCGGCACGATCGGCGGGTACGCGGGCTCCAGGTCAGTCGGCGGGGCTTCGCCCTCCGGCCTGGGCCCGTCGGGCCGAGGGGGGCCGCCCGGCACCATAGGCGGGGCCTCGCCTTCCGGCCTGGGGGCGCCGGGCGGCGGGGCCTCGCCTTCCGGCTTGGGGGCGTCGGCCGGTGGGGCCTCGGCTTCGGGTTCGGGTTCGGCCGGGGTCTCGGCCTCCGGCTTGGGGGCGTCGGCCGCCGGCGGCGGGGGCGGGGCCTGGGACGACGGCGGCGGGGGCGGGGCCTCGGCCGCGACGGCGATGGCGGCGACCATCATGGCAGCCAACCAGAGGGCCCACGGGATGGCCCGCGACGGGCAGGTCGATCTCGGCCCGGCATACCTGGGGCCGTTGCGTCCGGCCGGGCCTGGAGTGACGTGTTTTGTGGTCATTGCCTCAACTCCTGTTCGCGCCGTTGGCGCATGCCTTCCAGAATCTGGGCCATGCCGGGATCCAGTGGGGCGTCCGCCTGGGGGGCCCCCGGGGGTGCTGCCGAGGACTCCGGCGGGGCCCCCGGCCGACCCTCGCGCGGGGCGTCAGGCGGCCGGCCCTGGCCGGCGTCGGGTGGGGCGCCGGTCGCGCCTGGTTTCGGCGGTTCCGGCAGGACGGCGGCGACCTTCTCAATCAGCGTGGCGACGCTTCCGGTCAGCGTGCGGCCGATGGCGATTTTCGTTACCGTGCCGCGACGGTCGTACTCGACGCCCCTGAGGGTGATGGCCTTGAGGGTGCCGTTGCCGATGGTCTTGCCGACGCGGGTCCGGACGGTCTTGCCGGCGCGGGTGTCCTCGAAGAAGGCCACGAACTCGTCGCCGTAGTTGACGGTGCCGGTCAGCACGAGGTACCGGTCGCTGTCAAGGGGTTCGATCGGTCCCCGCGGGGCAGGCCTTCCGGTTGACGGGCGGCGGCGGTCGCGGAGGAAGATGTTGCGCTCGGTCAGCAGGCGGTACTTGTCCCACGAGTCGGCGCCCCCGGCGGCGGGGGCAACCGAAGCGGCCGGAGCGGCCGGCGCGGCAGAAGAGGCCGGCGGGACGGGGGTAGTCGGTGCGGCCGGGACGGTCGAAGCCGCGGAAGCATCCGGAGCGGCAGAAGCGGCGGGAGCATCCCGAGCGGGCGCAGTAGCCGGGGCGGCCGGAGCGGCCGAAGCGGGGGGCGCAGCCGGGGCAGCGGGGCTATCCGAACCGACGGGGGCGGCGAGCACCGGCACCGCCAGCACCAGCACCAGCGCCGCCGCGGCGATCAGCACGGTCCTCGCCCGGTGTGTCATGGGCCGGTGTCTCATGGCTCGTCTCCTTTCGGCGCGGCCGGGTTCCAGGCGTCTGGTTTGGCCGGCGGACGGTCGGTCACGTACAGCGTCGAGAGGTCTAACTGGAGGGAGAGGTCGTCGAGGCCTTCCTTGCGGCTGGCCAGTTGGAGGGTCTTGATCTTGACGGGGATCTCGGCCGTCTCGAGCCGCCAGAGGAACCGCGACACGGCGGCCATGGACCCCGTGCCGGCGGCGCGGAGGTTGATCTCGGGCAGGGGCGTCTCCTGGTTCGAGCGTTCGGGCCGGATGGAGACGAGATTCAGGCCGGTCTCGGCGGCCCACTTGCCCAGGGCGTGCAGGACCTGGCTCTCGGCCTCGCCGGGGTCGGGTTTCAAGCCTTCGGTGCGCATCCGTTGCCACCGTGCCCCCAGGGTCCGGCGACGTTGCAAGACGGTCTCGGCCTTCTGCATCTTGCCCAGCAGGAGGTCCTTGGCGGCGGTGACCTCGGCGCGGCGGTCGAGCAGGGGCGTCAGGGCGAACCAGTCGAGCACCAGGGCGCCCAGCACCACCACCGCGGCAATCAGGATAAGGCGCTCTCGTTGGGAAAAGGTCATGTTCCATCCGATCCGGTGTAGCGGAAACTCATCGCGAAGGCGACCTCGCGCGTGCCCCGTCCCGCTTGGCGCAGGTACACCGCCTTGACGTCGGAAAACTTCGGGTTGGTCTTCAGCCGGTCGAGCACCTCGAGCACGCGCGACTCCGCAACGGCCTTGCCGGAGACGACGCCTCGCAGGTCCTCGTGCATCGAGAGGCCCGTCGTCCAGATTCCCCCCTCGGCCGGGAAGGCCAGCGTCAACTCGCGAAGGCAGTCCAGCAGTCTCGGCCGGCGCTCGTACCAGCCGCGGGCGAAGATCACCTTGCCCACCACGTCGCGGGCCTCGGTGATGCCCGCGGCGTTCTCCTTCAGTCGGGCCTCCAGGTCGGCCACGTCGTGTTCGTCCTGGATCATGTCGATGACCAGGAAGGCCCCGGCCAGGACGACGGCGGCCGCCACGGCGGCGGCCCAAGCCACCTTCCGGCCGACGGTGAGGTGGCGGCGCGGCGTCAGGCGCGAGTGCAGGAAGTCGACCGGCAGGGGCCGGCCCTGGACGGCAGCCAGCGCCATCGCCGCCGCCGCCGAGTACTGGCCGACCTGCGGGGGCGAAGCCGCGTCGGCCGGTCCGCGCCCGTCGGCCGGCCTGCACAGCCGCACGGGCATGGCCAGGCGCTGGGCCAGGGCGTCCCAGACGGCGGGGGGCAGCGGCGTCTCGTTCCAGACGAGCAGTTCGTGGGCCTGGCCGGCGGCCGGCTCGCCCAACCGGATGTACGCGACGCGGCGGAGTTCGTGCGAGAGTTCATCCAGCCATGCCGCGGCCGGCGCCGCGTCCGTCCCGGCCTGCGGTGAAACCGGCGCCGACAGGCGCCCCATCATGAGCGTGTTGCCGCGCGACCGGACGACCAGTTCCGCGCCGCCCCCGAACACGTGCAGCATCAGGTGCTCGGTGTCCGGCGACCCGTCGGCGGAGGCGGCCAGGGCCAGCGTCGAGGACGTCACGCCGGCGACGGTCAATCCCGCCCCCTGGGCCATGGCCACGAGTTGCTCGACGTTGCGGCGAGGCGCCGCCACGAGCAGGACAGACGGCTTCGCGGCGGCGCCCGCCCCGGCCAGGTAGTCGAAGACCAACTCCTTGCGGTCGGAGGCGAACTCCCGCTCGACGGCGATGGTCAGGATCTCGGTGAGCGAATCGCCCGAGCCAGGCGGCAGCGTCTTCTCGCGCGCCGTCAGCCGCGCGGCCTCCAGGCCGATGATGCACCGCGATGCCGTGAAGTGTTCCTTCTGAAGGAACTCCTTCAGGGCCTTGCCGAGCCGGTCGGGTTCCTTGAGGTCGGTCTCGGCCGGGAAGACGAACTCGGCAGTGCGCAGGACCCTCGCGCCGCCCTTGGCCAAGGCGACCTCGACGGCGGTGGCCGACCGCTTCGTGACGGCCAGGCCCAAGATGTGGCGCCTGAAGTGCATCCTACTGGGTCTCCTGATAGGTGGTATCGAGCACTTCCTCCAGCGGCACGCCCGACCGCAGCTGCGTGACGATGTCGGGCGAGAGCGGCCAGCCCAAGTACGTCAGGTCCTGCCGGTACAGGATGCGCGGCGGGCTTTGGGCGGCGTTGACGACGATGCGGCAGCGTTTGAAGGCTCGGCCGTCGGCGCTGATGCTAACGATGTCGGCCGAGTACTGGAACGACCGGGTCGTGATGTACGGCCCGATGGCGATGGCCTTCTTCTCGGGCAGGGCGTCGGCCACCCAGGCGATGTCGGCGGGGTCGGCGGCCTCGGTGGCGTCGGTGGCGCCGGTGGCCTGGGCCGGCCGTCCTGCCACCAGGGCCGACGCGTCGGACTCTTCGAGCTCCGGCAAGCACAGCAGGGCTTTTGCCGAGGCCGTGTTCACGTTCAGAAGGCCCGGGACGGTCTGCCCGCCCTGGGTGGTGATGTAGTCGGCGACGCCTCTGAATTCGTCGGGCGTCAGGCCGGAGCGGTAGTAGAAGTCCATGACGCTCTGGAAGGGCCTGGCGCGGCGCAGGGTGTCCATGACCTGGAAGACCCGGTCGCGCGCCACCGCCCGGCTGAGCGCCTGGACGAGTTCCTGGCCCTGGGCCTGGTTGACGTTGACGCGGGGCGACCCGTCGGCGGCAACGTTGGGTTCGCGGCTGTAGACGGTCACGAGATTGTAGATGCCGGCGTCGAGTTGTCCATCGCGGTCGTCGGGCGGGTCGCTGACCTGGGCATCGTCCTCGTTCGCGTCGAGCACGCCGTTACGGTTGACGTCTTCGCCGAAGAGGAGTTCGCGGGTGGCGAGGCGGACGAGGAGGAGTTCCTCGACGGTCTCCAGCGGCGCGTTCTTGCACTCGTAGGGTTCGGCCAGGAGCAGGTAGTACTCGCTCTCGGCCCCGCCGACCGTCAGGGTGCTGTCGGCGTCGCGCCAGTCGACGATGGCGGGGGCGATGTCGGCCGTCATGTCCGGCAGCTTCGAGAGCATCTCGTCGGTGGCGGAGTTCAGATTGATCTTGCCGCCCTCGTCGGTCAGGCCGTACCCCAACTGGCGGTCTTCGTCGGGGTCCGGACGCACGATCCAAAAGGCGCCGTTGCCCACATGGACGCCCTGGCAGACGAGGTCGGTCTCACTGGGTGGCTGGCCCATGCACCCGTCGAGGCCGGCGATGACGTACTGGATGGCGCCCTGCTCGACGGCGGCGGCTCGTTGCGCCGCCAGACCGTTGGCCGAGCACAGGCCCTCCACCCGCACCGTCTGGGCCAGAACCAGCACCAGTCCCGCCAGGACGACGAGAATCCACAAGGTGACGATGAGGATGGTGCCGGCGGCGCGGCGGGCCACGCGCGGTGGGGTGCCGGGTTGTCCTGGTCGTCCGGTCAAAACAGGGGTACCTCCATCGCCACGCCCGGTTGGATGGCGCTGCACGGTATCAGGAAGACGCGCGACATGCTGTAGCCGGCCACGTCCGTCTCCGACGGCTGGGCCCGGGCGAGCGTCAGCGTGACCTCGACGGCCAGGGGCAGCAGGTTGTCCTGGGTGGTGGAGTCCCAGGCGTCGAGCCAGTCGGTGCCGTCGAAGTACCGCAGCGCGAACGCGTACACGTCGCGACAGAGGACCTCCTCGTGGGGTTCGCGGGTGGTCGGCGCGAGCAGGTTGGCTGTGACGCGTCGGACGAGGACCATGGCGGTGCCGTCGTCCTCCTGCTCGCAAACCAGTTCGACCTGGCGGACGTCGCCAGTGCCCTCCACGGCTTCCGACGCGGCGGCGGTGCAGTGCAGGAGCAACGCGTCGGCCGCGCGGCCGGAGGCGCCGGTGGATGCCTCGCCGACGAACGGCCCGGCCAGGATGCCGCTCGGCACGACCGCCGCCTGGACGTCGGCGCGAAGCCATTCGAGGGCCAGTTCGACCTGGCGGATCTCCTCGACGGCCCGGGTGGCGCTGCGCCGGGCCGTGAAGGCGATGTGCAGCGTGGCGTACAGCGACCCGGCCAGGACCGCCGTGATGGCCGCGGCCACCAGCATCTCAAGCAGCGTGAACGCTCGCGGATTGGCGCGGCCATCACTCATCTGTTGTCCCCGTGTAGACGAGCGTGCTCAGCGTCACGGCGTAGTCGCGGCCCCGCCGGGTCCAGGTGACGTCGACGTCGAGTTGCGACAGGCGCGAGTCTTCCCACTCCCCGAACTGGGCCAGCCAGCGATAGCCGGGCCACTGGTCGCCGAAGTCGCCGTCGAGTTTGGCGTCGTACCACTGGCCGGTGGCGACGAGTTCGGCCATCTTGCTCTGGGCCAGCGCGGCCGCCTCGCCCTGCTGGCGGGCGTGTTCGGCGGTGGCCAGGCACAGCAGGATACCGTGCACCACCACCGGCAGGACGATGCAGACCAGCGTCAGCGTGGCCAGCAACTCGATGATGGTGAAGGCACCGCGCCGAGATGTCCGCCGATCGGTCATGGCCGGGTCTCGCTGGAGACGGTGACGATACGGAATCGCTCACACGCCGAGGGACAGGTTATCTGGAAGGCGCGTTGCTCGAGGTCCTGGAGTTCGATGACGGCGGAATCGCAGCGGCCGTCCGGGTAGAACTGGACGTACGGCGTGTCGTCAAACGGCTCGTCCGCCTCCACGGTAACCGTGACGTCGTCGGGGAACCGGAAGACGCGTCCGTAGTCGCTCTGCAGGGTGACGAACGCCCCGGCGTCCTGCACGGTCAGCCAGTAGGTGCCCGCCTCAGGGTCGATGTTCAGGCGGTACAGGCGGGCCTGGGCGGCGGCCTGCGACCGGGCCAGGTGGGTCAGGGCCAGCAGGTGCGCGGCGGTGTCGGACGTCTTGCGGCCGCGGGCGAAGCGGCGCAGCGACGGCGCCGCCAGGGCCAGCGCGACACTGACGAGAACCAGGACAACGATGAGTTCCAGCAGCGTGAACCCACCGGCCCCGCGTCTATTCTTCGGACCAGTTGTCGATGTCATCTCCGCCCCCGTTCTGGCCGTCGGGCCCGAACGAATGCAGGTCGTACCCGTCGACGTTATGCCGTCCGGGGTACTGATACACGTACATGTTGCCCCACGGGTCCTTGGGCATGCCGCGCTTCACGTATGGGCCCATCCAGTCGGTCAGACTGGGCGGCTGTTCGACCAGGGCCCGCATGCCTTCGTCGCCGCTGGGATAGCGGCCGCAGTCGATCTCGAACGCGTCCATGGCCACCTCGATGTTGGCGATGTCGACGCGCGCGGCGGTAATCTTGGCCTGCTGCGAGCGCTTGGTGAACTTCGGCACGACCATGGTCGCCAGCACGGCCAGAATGGCCAGCACCAGCAGCAGTTCGATAAGGGTGAATGCGCGTCGGGCCCGCCGGGTGCCCCGTCTTGCCGCGGCCGCCGACCTCTTATGCGTCTTACGGTTCATAGCGCGTTCCTCTTAACGGATGAATTCCTGGAGCGTGAACACCGGCAGCAGCATGCCGATAACGATGGTGCCGACGATGGCGGCCATGACGAATAACAGGGCCGGCTCGGCCAGGGCCACGAGCATCCGCAGTTGCCGGTCCAATTCGCTCTCGTAGACGCCGGCCAGGCGATTGAGTTCGGTGTCCATCCGGCCGCTCTCCTCGGCCACGGCGATCATCTCGACCACCGACGCCGGAAACAGCCGCGCGTCGGCCGCCAGGCTCCGGGCCAGCGGCTTGCCCTGCTGCACCTGCTCGATGGCCGCGCCCACGGCCTCCGACAGGTTCTGGTTGCCGATGGCCTCCCGGGCGACCCGGAGCGAGGCGAGCAGCGGTACGCCCGCGCCCAGCAGAGTGCCGAGCATGCGGCAAAAGCGGACCAGGGCGAAGCGGGCCAGCACGCGGCCCAGAACGGGCACGTGCAGGATGGCCCGTTCGACCGCCATGCGGCCGGCGGGGGAACTGAGCGTCCGGCGCACGAGGATCACCGCCGTCACGGCCCCGGCCGCCAGCAGCAGGCCGTACTGCGTGACGGCCCGGCTGACCCCCACCACGGCGCGGGTCAGCGCGGGAAGGTTCTCGCCGAAGTCGGCGAAGATCTCCGAGAATTTAGGAATGAAGTATGTAAGCAAAAAAATGAGCACGCCGGCGGCCAGCACCGCCAGGATGATCGGGTAGACCAGGGCGCTGCGGACCCTGGCCTTGAGGTCGTGCTCGCGCGAGCGAAAACTCGCGATCTGCTCCAGAACGACGTCCAGAAACCCGCCCGTCTCGCCGGCCCGGACCATGGCGACGTTCACCGGCGGAAACGACCGGGGCCACCGGGTCATGGCGTCGGCCAGCGTCATGCCGCCGGTCACGTCGTCGTGGATGGCGGCCCATTGCTTGCGGGCGGCGGCCTGCGAGGCCTCGCGCGCCAGGATGCTGAGCGCGCGGCTCATCGATACGCCGGCGGCGAGCAGGTTCGACAGTTCGCGGTTGAAGGCCTCGACGGACGCGTTGGAGACGCGGCCGCCGGCCCCGAAGAGGCTCGTCCGGGCATGCGCGGCGGGCTGATGCTCGGCCACGGTCACGGGCACGAGGCCCTTCTGGGCGACCTCGTCGAGGGCGACCGCCCGGTTCGGCGCGGGGAGGGTGCCGGACGTCTTCCGTCCCTCCTGCGTCATGGCTGTATAGGTGAAGACCGGCATGCCACACTACCTCGTCATGCGTGGGTCAGGTCGTCGGCGGGGGCGCCGAATCGGCGGCCGGGGCGGCTCCGTTGCCGTTGAACCGCTCGTCCTTGGTCGCGCGCAGGACCTCGGCGAGGGTGGTCTTTCCGCTGCGGACGAGCCGCCACCCGTCGTCGCGGAGGCTCCTCATGCCCTCGCGGACGGCTTGCTTGCGGATTTCACCGGTCGAGGCGCGCTCGAGAATCATCGCGCGGATGGCCTCACTGACGACCAGGAGTTCGAAGATGCCGGTGCGGCCACGGTATCCGCTGCCCTGGCACTCGCGGCAGCCGCGCCCCCGGTAGAGGACCTCCGGCATGTCGTCGCCGAACTGGGTCCGCATGGCCTGGGCATCGTCGGGGGTGAAGGCCTCGTGGCAGTGGGTGCAGATGAGCCGCACCAGCCGCTGGGCCAGCACCATCTCCAGCGACGACGCCACCAGGTACGGTTCGATGCCCATGTCCACCAGGCGCGTCATGGCCCCCGGGGCGTCGTTGGTGTGGAGCGTCGAGAAGACCAGGTGG
>DATKZB010000309.1:0-25227 GCA_035528235.1 Phycisphaerae bacterium | reverse complement strand
TGATGATGTACTCGTTCCAGTCCTTGTCCTTGTAGCAGCCGGCCTTCTTGAGGGTCTCGGGGTCAGAGACCTTCGAGACGACCTTCTTCTCGCCCTTCTCGTCGATGACCACGAAATCGCTCACGTTGACAAGGCTGGCGCGGCCGGCCTCGTGGTACAGGAACCCCACCGCCGACGAGTTGCAGACCTCGGCCTGGTACCCGCCGATGCGCCACTTGTCGAACTCCTTCGAGCGGTACTGGATGCCCGAGTTGCCGTTCTGGACGCGGAACGCGATCTTCAGGACGAAGTCCCGCAGTTTCCCGCTGCGCCACACGCAGAACGTGTTGCCGCGCGCGGGGTTCTCCTCGGTCGTCTCGCCGCGGATAACGCCGTCCTTGACCGACCAGAGCCGCGGGTCGCCGTCCCAGCCCTCGAGGTCCTTGCCGTTGAAGATGCACTCGAAGCCTTCTTCCTTCTCAGCGGCCGCCGCGATGCCCGTCGCCGCCAGCCACCCGAGCACAGCCACCAGAACCGACCAGATAATGATCGAACGCATAGTCCACCTCCTCCTGTCCGGATTCACCGAATGTTCGCCGACCGCAGCCCGTGGTTGAACCGGCGCCGGCGGGCGGCACGTCGTTCAGCATACCGGGTGCGCGGCACCGCCCGCAAGCCTTTCGCGGGTGTGGGTGGCGCGCAGTTTGGCCTTGCGAGACCGGCGACCCGGGGCGTATGCTGTTATCGGTGCTCCACTGATGAGGGGTCTGGCCATGCGCGGACTTGGCCGTGCCGGTGTCCTGGCCGCCACCATAGCCGTCCTGGCGGGCGCCAGCGCGGGCGCGGGGGTCGATTCGACCGGCAACACCGACGGCCTGCTGACGTGGCGCCTGGGCGCCCTCGCGCCCGGCGCGTCGGTCCGCCAGGTGGTCCTCTTCGCCTTCGACGATTCGCACGAGAAGGTTGCCGCGCGGTTGGACGAGGCCCGGCAGCAGTTCGCCTCGCTGGCCGAGCCGCCGCCGGCCCCCGACGCGCCGCCGCAGCCCACCGTCTGGATTCGGAACGGCACGACCGACTTCGCCATCGAGGGGCCCGGCCATTTCTTCTGGGAGGGCAAGCGGCAGAGCCTGGTGTCGAAGCGCGGCGGCCAGTGCAGCCGTTTCGGATGGTACGTCCACTATACCGACGGCGCGGCCCGGCGGGCGGGCACGCCCATCGCGGGCAAGCCGGCCCCGGAGAACCTGAAGGTGGTGCGTCCGGCCACGGCCGTGGCGACCGACCAGGCCGTCGCGGTGGTCGAGACGGCCGACGGCCGGTTGCGCGTCCGCATCCGCGCCTGCATGGGCCGGGAGAGCGTGGCCGCGGTCGAGTTCGTGCTGACCAACCTGGGCACGGCCCCCCTGGCCGACGTCGGCCTGACGGCGTACGCCAACCTCGAGGCCGCTCACGATCACGAGAACGATTACGCGACGCTCGACGCCCGCACGCAGGGCATCCTGACGGTGGACCCGCCCACCGGCCTGTGCGTCGTCATGGCGGGCCTGGGCCAACCGGCGACCGGATACAGCGGCACGTGGCCGTCGCAAGGGCAACTCGCGGCCGCCGCCGGCACGCCCGTCGGCGGGTGGAAGGCATTTGCGGCCATCCCCGACGCCGCCAAGAAGGCGCTGGCGCAAGCGCCCCGGCCGCGCGGCATCTATGAGGAATACGCGCCCGCGCCGCCGGTCCTGCCGACGATACCCGAGACCCGCACGCTCACGCCGGCCGAGGCCACGGCCATTCTAGAACGCGACTGGCTGCTCCAGGCCGAGGGCAAACCCCTGGCGGCCCGGGCACGCGCCGAAATCGGCTGGGCCCGCGACCTGGCGGCACGCCTGGCCGAGAGCCCGAAGCCGCCCGACCTGGCGGCGGACCTGGCGGAACTCGCCGCCCTCGATAAGCGCCTGGCCGACCTCGGCCCGGACGCCCAGGACGCGGCGGCGCGCGACCCCTACCTGGCCGTCCGCCGCGCGAAACGACGCATCGCGCTGGCCAACCCCGTCGTCGACTTCCGCGAGGTCCTCTTCATCGACAACCCGTACCCCCAGGGCCGCGAGTGGCCGCACCAGGCCCGGCACCGCAACGGCATGATGGCCGTGCCGGGCGGGCGGTTGCTGGTGCTCGACGGCCTGGAACCCGGCGGACGCGTCCGCAAACTCGCCTCCGACTGGCCCGGATCGTTCTGGAAGTTCGACCTCTCGTTCGACGCCCGGCGGGTTGTGTTCTGCTGGTGGCGACAGGGCGAGCCGTCGTTCCACCTGTACGAGATTAACATCGACGGGACGGGCCTGCGGCAACTGACCCGCGGGCCGTACGACGACATCGACCCCATCTACCTGCCCGACGGGCACATCCTGTTCTCGACCACCCGGGGCAACACGTACGTCCGGTGCATGCCGTACACGTACTCGTACATCCTGGCCCGGTGCGACGCCCAGGGGGACAACGTCTACCTCATCAGCCGGAACAACGAGCCCGACTGGTGCCCGGCCCTGTTGAACGACGGCCGGGTCATTTACTCGCGGTGGGAATACCACGACAAGGCCCTCTGGCGCATCCAGAGCCTCTGGACCACCAACCAGGACGGCACGAACACGGCCACGTTCTGGGGCAACCAGAGCGTCTGGCCCGACCATCTGGCCGAGCCGCAGCCCATCCCGGGCAGCCAGCGGGTCATGTTCACGGGCGTGGCGCACCACGACTGGTTCGCGGGGTCCATCGGCATCATCGACCCGGCGAAGGGTTTCAACTTTCCGCACGGTCTGACGAAGGTGACGCGCGAGACGCCGTGGCCGGAGTGCGGCACGCCGCCGCTCGACCCGGTCGAGTCGCCCCGGTACCACACCTCGGGCAAGTTCACGGCGTACAAGACGCCCTGGCCGCTCTCGGAGAAGGATTTCTTAGTCTCAGCCCGCAGCCCCGAGCGCGGCAACAAGTTCCTGCTGTACCTGATGGACGTGGACGGCAATCGCGAACTCATCTACGAGGGCGTCCACAACATCTGGCACGCCATACCCGTGCGACCGCGGCCGCGACCGCCCGTCCAGGCCGACCGCGTCGCCTGGCCCGGCACCGGCAAGGACCGCGCGGAGCCGGAGGCGGGCATCCTCTTCAGCGCCGACGTGCGACAGGGCGTGCCGGAACTGGCCCGCGCCAAGGTCCGGTACCTGCGGGTCATCCAGATGGACGCCCGGACGTACTCGATGTGGACGCGCGACGCCCGGTTCTCTGGCCCGGCCGTCTCGGCCCTCCAGGACGACGGGGTGAAACGCATTCTGGGCACCGCGCCGGTCGAGGCCGACGGGTCGGTCCACTTCCGCGTGCCGCCGGGCCAGGCCCTGCACTTTCAGTTGCTCGACGAGCATTACCGTGCCCTCCAGACGATGCGGTCGTTCACGGGCGTGATGCCGGGCGAGCAGCGCGGTTGCGTGGGCTGCCACGAACTGCATTCCGTGACGCCCGCGGGCGGCGTGGCCGCCGCGACGGCCCTGCGGCGAGAGGCCCGGCCGCTCACGCCGCCGCCCTGGGGCACGCGCAGCATCTCGTACGAGCGGATGGTCCAGCCCGTGCTCGACCGCCGCTGCGGCACGTGTCACCAGGGCGACGGCAAGGGTCGGAAGAAACTCGACCTGACGCTGCGACCGGGCTCGGGCATCTTCAAGGAACCGTACCTGACGCTCGTGGGCCGCGTGGGCTTCGACGTCAAGGACGCCCCCAGCATCGCCGGGGCCCTCTTGTGCGAGAACTACGGCCAGAGCGACCCGGCCAGTTACGTCACCTCGCCGCCCATGCGGTACCTCTCGTACACGAGCCGCCTGGTGAAGAACGCCATGAGTGGCAAACATCACGACGTGCGGCTGCCGCCGGACGACCTGCGGGTCCTCATCGGCTGGGTCGACGCCAACTGCCCGTATCGCGGCGACGAAGACATCCGGGCCCTGCCCGACCCCGACTTTGCGGGCGCCGAGGACCTGCCCGTCCGGCCGCTCGTGAGGACCGCCCCGGTCATCCAGCGGCCGTAACGATTTGCCTGGTGCCCCTTTTGCGATTATGATGTTCAAGGAGAAGGGGAAGCGGAGGAACGGCATGTCCCGAGTTGCCTGGCTGGCCGTGGCGGTCGCGTTAATCGCCGCAGCCCCGGCGGTCGGCGGCACCCCGACCCAGGCCGACGCCGCCGGCGCCGTCGACGGCGCCAAGACCGGCCACTTCGCCTTTCACACCGAACAGGAAGACCGGCCCTGGTGGCAGGTGGACCTGGGGACGTCGCAACCGCTCGACCGGGTGGTCGTGTGGAACCGTTGCTCGCCCGACTCCAGCCGCGCGGCCAAACTCGAGATTCACCTCTCCGACGACGGCAAGACGTGGCGCAAGGTCTACGCCCACGACGGCACGGTCTTCTACGGCAAGAGCGACTCCAAGCCCCTCTCGGTGCCGATGAAGGGCGAGAAGGCCCGGTACGTCCGCATCCAGTTGGCCGAGCGGATGTGGCTGCACCTGGACGAGGTCGAGGTTTTCGGCCAGGCCGACCCGGCGAAGAACGTCGCCCTGCGTCGGCCGGCCGACCAGTCGAGCATCAGCCAGTGGTCCACCGGCAGGCCGGCCGCCGCTCCCGCCGCACCCGCCGCACCCGTGCCCGCGTGGTCGCCGCCCGAGGCGTCGTTGCCGCCGGACGCGATGGACTTCGACGAGATCCTCTTCGTCAAACGCAAGCCGTACTCGTCGGATCACTACTACACCGACATCAACAATGGCACGGCCGGCGACCGTTTCCTACCGGCCAACGGCATCTACGTCTACAACCTCCGCACGAAGCAGGAGCGCGCCGTCGTGACGGCGGCCCAGATGCCGGGCGGCAAAGGCTTTCTCGGCAAGATGAGCCTGTCCTTCGACGCCCGGAAGGTCCTGTTCGACTTCCGCGAGAATCCGGGCGTGGGCTTCCGCATCTGGGAAGTGGGGGTGGACGGCCAGGGCTTGCGGCAGGTGTCGCATCCCCCGGCCGACGAGGCCGAGAAGGTGGCGCGATGGAACCGGGGCTGGCACACCGACGACATCCATCCCAACTACCTGCCGGACGGGAAGATCATCTTCTCGTCCACCCGCAGCGAGCACACCGTTCTGTGCGGCGGGTGGTCGCACCTGGTGGCCCCGACGCTGCACCGCATGGACGCCGATGGCTCCAACGTCGAGCAGTTGTCCAACAGCCCGGTCAGCGAGTTCTGCCCCGTGGTCCTGGGCGACGGGCGCGTCATGTACCACCGCTGGGAGTACATCGACAAGGGCGCCCGCATCGCCAAGACGGTCTGGACCATGCTTCCCGACGGAAGTAAGTGCCAGGAGGTCTACGGCCTGGCCGACGACACGACCACGATCTACATGTACCCCCAGCCGCTGCCCGCCGACGACGGCCGCATCGTCTGCGTGGGCACCTGCCACTACCCCCAGGGCGGATGCCTCGGGGCGATCATGCTGGTCAACAGCTACCACAGCAATCGCGCCCGCGGCCCCGACCCCGACGCCAAGGACTACACCCAGTGGGATGACCGGTACGCCGTTACGAATCTCACGCCGCACGTGTTCATCCAGCGTCGCACCGAGCCCGGCTGGCACCTTCTGACCGCCGACGGCCGGTACGTGCACGACTCGAGCGGCCGGAGCGGCCACCTGTACACGCATCCCTGGCCCGTCAGCGACACGCGGTTCCTGGTCTCGTACAAGGTCCGGGCCGCCGACCACTACAAGGACGTCCCCAACGCGTACGCGCTCTATCTGATCGACACCCAGGGCCACCACTGGCCGGTCCACAAGGATGCGAACCTGTCCTGCTGGCATCCGACCCCGCTGGTCGCCCGCCCGAGGCCGCCGGTGGTCCGCTCCGTCCCCGAGCTCGCCTACGCCACGAGCGACAAGGCCTTGTGCGTCGTCGCCAACGTCACCCTGGGCATGGCCGGCGTCGAACCGGGCGAGGTCAAGTGGCTCCGCATCAACGAAGCCATCCCGCGATACTGGGCCACCGCCCGGCGGTGGGGACCCGCGCTGAGCAGTTCCGAATGGAAGGCCGCCCTCTGGCCACGCGTCCAATGGGGCGTCGTGCCGGTGGAGAAGGACGGATCGGCCTGCTTCGAGGTGCCCGCGAACCGAAGCATCTTCTTCCAGGCGTTAGACGCGAACTTCCGCGAGGTCCAGCGCGAGCGAACCTACGTCACCTACAAGCCCGGCGAGGTCCGCTCGTGCACCGGCTGTCACGGCGAGTCCGGGCGGAGCACACCCCCCGCCTCCGCGGCCACCCCGCTGGCGCTCGAGCGGCCCCCGAGCGTCCCCCAGCCGCAGCCGTGCGACCTGGTCGAGAACGGCGGCACCGGCCAGGCCGGGCAGGTCATCCACTACCCGGCGGACATCCAGCCGATCTGGGACGCCAAGTGCGTCTCGTGCCACGGCAAGAAGGACCCGGACGGCAACCTCCCGTTGACCGGGGATTTGACGCCCCACTACAGCGTGTCCTACGAGCAACTCGCCGGCAAGGAACTGGCCGGCCCGATCATTGCGGAGTTCACGTCATTCCGACAGGGCGACCGCGGCAACTACAACGGCGCCTACCTGCCCCCCAAGAGCCTGGGTGGTTACAAGAGCGTCCTCGTGGAGATCCTGACCCGCCGCGACCACCCGAAGAACGCCAAGGACGACCACACGACGATGCTCACCGACCGGGAACTGATGATCCTCAGCCGCTGGGTGGACAGCAACTACCAGTTCTACGGCAGTTACTACGGTCGGCGTCATTCGCACTGGGGCATCCCCGACCCCGCGAAGCCGGCCTACAACCCGGCCGACCTCCGACGCAAAGCCACCTTCGCCGAGTCCATCAGCGACCGCGCGCCCGAGTGGCACAGGTAGGGGGGCTGAAACCGAGCCGCGACCGTCAGGGAGCGGTGCCGTCGCGGCGGTGGGGCCAACGTGCCGCTCCCTTACGGTCGCGGCTCGGATACTCAGTCGCGGCTCGGATACTCAGTCGCGGCTCGGGTACTCAGTCGCGGCTCGGATACTCAGTCGCGGCTCGGGCGCTGCGTTGCTAGCCGCGAGCGCAAGCGAGCGGCGCCGTCGCGGGGCGGTGGCAACCCCGAAACCGAAGGTCACGGCCCCGCCGGAATCGCCCTTGCTTTCCCGCCACGGGTGTGATGCAATCGGCGCCGGTGCCGCGACGCCTGCCCAGCGAAAGGAGCACCCGATGCATCGCCGAGTCCGATCCGCCTGTCTCCTGCTGGCCATCGCCGTGACGGCCGGCGCCGTGCCGCTGGCCGCGCTGGCCGAAGCGCCCAAGGGCCCCTCGGCCGACGAACTCACGAAGATGGAGGCGGCCGTCGCCCAGGTCAAGGCGGCCGCCAAACCCGCCAAGCCGCGGAAACTCCTCGTCTACTCGGTCTCGTGGGGATACTTCCACAGCGCCATCCCCTACGGCCAGGCGGCCGCGAGGCTCCTGGGCGAGAAGACCGGGGCCTTCGAGGCCACCGTCAGCGACGACCCCGCCCTGTTCGAGGCCGCCTCGCTCGCCCGGTTCGACGCCGTGTTCTTCAACAACACGAACAACGAGATCTTCCGGCCGGCCAATTTCGACAAACTCCCGCCCGACGAAAAGGCCAAGGCCGCCGAGCGCGACGAGCGACTCAAGAAGACCTTCGCCGCCTGGCTGGCCTCGGGGCGCGGCCTGGCCGTGACCCACGCGGGCGTCGCCTGTTTCCGCCAGTGGCCCGAGTACGGCAACATCATCGGCGCCCGGTTCGACAACCACCCCTGGGGCGCGGGCTCTGAGGTCACCCTCAAGATCGAGGAACCCGACCACCCGCTGACCCAGGCCTTCAAGGAACCCCTTTTCGTCGTCAAGGACGAGATCTACCAGGTCACGGACCCCTACTCGCGCCAGGCCCTGCGGGTGCTCGTCTCGATCGACACCGACAAGAGCAACATGAAGGTGGGCGGCATCAATCGCAAGGACAACGATTTCGCCATGACGTGGATCAAGACGTACGGCAAGGGCCGGGTCTTCTACAACGCGTTGGGGCACATGCACGAACTGTTCTGGGACCCCGTGGTCCTGCAGCATTACCTGGACGGTCTCCAGTTCGCCCTGGGCGACCTCAAGGCCGACGCCACGCCGCGCCCCAAGACGCCGTGAAAACCTGAGCCGCCCAAACACAAGTATCCGAGCCGCGACCGAATATCCGAGCCGCGACCGAATATCCGAGCCGCGACCGTCAGGGAGCGGTTGCATCGAGCACCGCTCGTAACCGAACCCGCAACCAGTCAGGAGACCGCCACATGTATCGCTGCCTCAACCCTGGAGCCATCGGCGTAGGTCTGCCCTGGGCCAAGTGTCTGCCGCTCGCCAAGGCGGGCGGGTTCGAGGGTATCGACGTCAACATCGACCCGTCGGTGTCGGCGCCCGAGATTACCGAGGCCCTCGCGGCCCACGGTCTGCGGGCGGGCGGGACCGGCCTGCCCCTCGACTTCCGCGGCGACGAGAACAAATGGAAGGATGGCCTGGACCGTCTGCGGCAGGTGGCCTGCGCCGCCTCGCAGGTGGGCGTCACGCGGTTCGCCACGTGGATTCTGCCGTTCTCCGACACGCTGCCCTTCCGCGAGAACTTCCGGTTCCACGCCGACCGTCTCGGCCCGGCCGCCAAGATCCTGGCCGACCAGGGGTGCGCGCTGGGTCTCGAGTTCATCGGCCCCAAGACCATGCGGCAAGGGCACAAGTACGCCTTCGTCTCGAACCTCCAGCAGATGCTCGACCTGGGCGAGGCCACCGGACCCAACGTCGGCCTCCTGCTGGACGCCTGGCACTGGTACACGTCGCTCGGCACGGTCGAAGACATCCTGGCCCTGGCGCCCAAGCAGGTCGTGTACGTCCACATCAACGACGCGCCGGCGGGCATCCCGGTCGACAAGCAAGTCGACAACGTGCGGGCCCTGCCGGGCGAGACGGGCGTCATCGACCTGGCGGGGTTCCTGGGCGCCCTGCGGAAGATCGGCTACGACGGGCCCGTGGTGCCCGAGCCGTTCGTCAAGGAACTCGGGTCGCTGCCGCCCGAGGAGTCCGTCCGCCGCGTCGGCGCGGCCCTGAAGAAGATCTGGTAGCCCAACAGGTGGGGCACGCCCCACCCTACACGTTGCCGGGCGAGGAGAATGTAGGGCGGGGCAACGCCCCGCCGCCGCGGCTTCTTAAATCGGTCCAGACGACCCAGACCCGGCAGGCAACACAATGAAGGAGGCCCCGATGGCTCGGCAGTTCGTGCTCTCCCTCGACCTTGGCGGCGCCGAACTGAAGCACGTCCTGTTCGACCTGGAGACGGGCCGGATGCACCGCGCCCATCCGAACCCGCGCGGACCGTTCTATCGGCTGAGGGGAGCCGCAGACCGGCGCATCCTCGACACGGTCCTGCCGAAGGTCGGCAAGACCCAGCGTCTGTCGCGACACGTGAGAAACGAGACGGCGCGCGTCTTGAAGCGGTGGCGATGCCCGCCCGACCGGGTCGTCGCCGTGGGCATCTCGGTGGCCGGCAAGGTCTTCAGCAACGGCCGGGGACGCCGCGCGGCCACGTTCATCGGCGGCAACACGCCCAAGCGTTTCGCCGGTCGCGACCGGTTCGGACAGGCCCAGATCAACGTCACGGGCGACCTGCTGGAACTCTTCCCGGACCCGGCCGTCGAGGTCGGCATCGCCAACGACTGCAACTGCACGGGCGTGGCGCAGGCCATGGTGTACGAGAAACTGGGTCACGCGCCCCGCCAGACGTTCTTCATTACGATGGGCCAGGGCTTCGGCGGAGGCGGGGCGTTCGAGGACGTCGACGAGGTCGGACACATGAAGGTCGACGGCCTTCACCCGGCCCTGCATCTGGAATGCGGGTGCGGCGAATGGAATTGCATCGAGGCGTTCGCCTCGGGCACCGGGTTCCCGAAGTTCACCCGCCGCCTGCTCGAACTCCGCCGCACCAGGCCCCGGACGCTCGACGCCGTCAGCGAGTACGAGCGCCTGGGCGGCCGCCTGGACGGCGACCTGGCGGCCCTCATCGACGCTTCGCCCCTGCGCAAGGTCAAGGACCTCCGGGCCGAGCACGTCTTCAAGCACGCCCGCCTGGGCCACAAGCGCGGCGACGGTTTCGCGCGGTACATCGTCGGGCGCTGCGCCGGGATGGCCGGCACCATCATCGCCAGCATCGCCAACGTGCACGGCCTGACGGTGTTCGGCCTGGGTGGCGGTGTAGCGCGGCACAATCCGGCGTACGTGGGGATGATGGACGAGGCGGCGAACAACGTCATCGGAAAAGCCAGCAAGTTCTCGCCCAAGCGGATTACGGTGGAACTCTCGCCCCTCGGGAAGGTGGCCAACGACTACGGGCCCGCCTGCCTCGTCGTGCCCGACGAGCACAAGCCGGCGTGGGTCCAAACGATGACCGACCTCGCCCGGAAGATGAAACGCTGAGCACAGGCACCGTGGCACCCGCAAAAACGCGCGGCGGGTACGGGGACCCGCCGCGCACGAAATAACCCTTCGGGCCCAGCCTCAGCCTACGCCTTGGCCTTGCCCATTTTCTTCATGAACTCCATGCACTGCTCGACGCACTTCAGCGGCGGGTACTTGTAGGTCTCCTGCTCGACGATGTACCACTCGGTGCCGCCAATGGTCTCGCAGAGCTCGAAGATCTCTTTCCACGGGCAGTCGCCGGCGCCAAAGTTGCCGTCGCCGCCGTGTTCCTTGAGGTGAATGGTCCCGGCCCGTCCGGGGTACTTCTTGAGGATGGCCACGGGGTCGCCGCCGCCGCCCATGGCGTTGCCGGTGTCGAGTTGCATGACGACGTCCTTGACGGTGTTCGAGCAGAACGTGTCCCAGAGCATCTCGCCGTCGACGACCTTGAACTCGGCGCTGTGATTGTGGTAGCCGACGCGGATGCCGTCGGCCTTGAGTTTCGCGGCGACGTCGTTGAACTTCTTGGCCGCGTCCAGCCACGCCTGCTTCGTGTCACCGCCCACGCCGCCGGGCACCGTGATGAACTTGGCGCCGAGCGTCTTGTGGAGTTCCACGGTGCCTTTCAGGGCGTCGCCCTGCAAGGCCCCGAAACCGGTGTGGGTGCTGCAACACACCAGGCCGTCGGCGTCGAGGAGTTTACGGATGGCCTCGGGCTTGTGCCCGTAGTACCCGGCGAACTCGACGCCCTCGTAGCCCATCTTGGCGACCTTTTCGAGGACACCCGGCAGGTCCTTGCCGGCGTCGTCGCGGACCGAGTACAGTTGCAGCGCCACCGGGATGCGCTTCTTCTGCCCGCCGAGCGCCGCCAACGGCGCCAGGCCCGTCAACCCGAAAGCCGCCGCACCGGCCGCTCCCGCCCGTAGAAGGTCACGCCTCGTCAACCCTGTGGAACGCATAGTCTGCTCCTTGTGCTCGGAACCATCGGCGACCCGGCTCGGGCCGCCTCCACCGGTACGATACCCCCAGCAGCCGGCCCCGGTCAATACCCGCGCGGCCGCCGGCGCGCCTGGAGTCTTGCACTGCCCCACGCCCAAGGTATAGTAAAGTGATCGGACACCTTCCAAGGAGACTCGACGGATGCGAATCGACCGCCGCCAATTCCTGACGACGAGCCTCGCCGGCGCGGGGGGGATGATTCTGGGATGCTCGGGCGCCGACGCCCAACGCCCCGCCGCCGACACGGCCAACCCGTATGAACTGGTGCCGCTCGGCAAGACGGGCCTCAAGGTCAGTCGCATCGGCTTCGGCACGGGCATGCGCGGCGGGGGCCGCAACTCCGACCAGACCCGACTCGGCCAGGAACGCTTCGAGGCGCTCCTGGGGGCCGCGTACCAGCGAGGCGTGCGTTTCTTCGACATGGCCGACATGTACGGCACCCACGCCTACGTCGGCCGGGCCCTCAAGAAGATGCCGCGCAACCAGTACGTCCTGAGCACCAAGATCTGGGTCCGTCGCGGCGGCCTCCAGGAGCGCGAGCGACCCGGCGCCAATGTCCTGGTAGACCGGTTCCGCAAGGAAGTCGGGACCGATTACATCGACATCGTTCAGATCCATTGCATGACCGACCGCACCTGGACCGACGCCCAGAAACAGCAGATGGACCTCCTCGAGAACCTGAAGGCCAAGCGGGTCATCCGGGCCCACGGGGTGTCGTGCCATTCGCTGGAGGCGCTCGAGACGGCCGTCGAGCACCCGTGGGTCGATTGTCTGCACGCCCGCATCAACGCCTTCGGCACCGTCATGGACGGCCCGCCCGAGAAGGTGGCCCCGCTGCTGGCCAAGGCCCACGCCGCCGGCAAGGGCGTCATTGGCATGAAACTCATCGGCGAGGGACGGTTCCGCAACGACGACGCCAAGAAAGACGAGTCGGTCCGGTACGTCCTGGGCCTGGGGTCGGTCAGCACGATGATCGTGGGGTTCCTGAGCGAGGCCGAGATCGACGACTTCTCGGGCCGCGTGCTCAAGGCCATGCAGGAACCGAAGGCCTAGGGCGGCCCTCCCGCTCGCTCACGCTCGCGGCTCGGATTCCGGGCGCCTATAGCGGTTCAAGATTGGATCTTGGCGCGGTGGGTCCCCGTACCCACCGCGCCAACTCACCATCTTGCGGTGAGCGCGGCGGGTGCGGGGACCCGCCGCGCAAACACGCAGAGTTGAAATGCCGTGGTGCGCGGCGGCGTCACTTCTGCTGCGTCGGGTCCTCGCGCAGCATCGGCACGAACCGCACGAGCATGATGGAGCGTTTGCGCACGAAGCCCGGCCGGTCTTTCTCGACCAGCATCAGTCGCTGGATGCCGTGCTCGGGCCCGATGGGAATGACCATGCGGCCGCCGACCTTGAGTTGCTCGATGAGCGGCGGCGGCACCTCGCCCGCCACGCACGTCCCGATGATGGCGTCGAACGGCCCCGCCTCGGGCCACCCGTTATACCCGTCGCCGTAGCGGACCTGGACCACGTCGTACCGGAGGCGCCCCAGGCGTTTGGCAGCCTCCTCGGCCAGCGGCTTGACGATCTCGATGGAGTAGACGTGCGGCGTGAAGTGCGTCAGCACGGCCGCCTGGTACCCCGAGCCGGTGCCGATCTCCAGGACCTTGGCGCCGGGCTTCAGGGCCAGCAGGCGGGTCATCTCGGCCACCATGTACGGCTGCGAGATGGTCTGCTCGTGACCGATGGGCAGCGGGCTGTCGCGATAGGCCATCGGCCGGACCGCCGCCGGGACGAACTCGTGCCGCGGAACGCCCGCCATCGCCGCCAGCACCGCCGCGTCGGTGCAGCCGTAGGCCTTGATGACCTCGCACATGCGGTCGCGTTCGTCCTGGCGGGCGGTGAAAGTGGGCGGCGACCACGCGCCCGGTTCGGTCTCGGTCTTGGCCGGCCCGAGGGACACGGCCTTGGGCGGTTCGGCCGGCTTGGAGTTCTCGGCGGCGGTCGCGCACCCCAGGATCGTCGCCAGCACGAGCGCCATCGCCGCGACGACGGCCGCGCGAATCACCCGCACCGCCAAACGTTCGGGCCTCATGGCTCGCCTCCTTCGCCTGGGGGGATCGCGAGCGGTCAGACGGGGTGGGCCCCTGTCTTCAGTATGGCCCGGCAGCCGCGCTGCGCCAAGAGGCTGTTATCCCGCGTGCGCGACAGCCGCGCCGAAGACGGCCATCAGAATGATGACCGCGTAGACGAGCGCCACGACGACAACGATGCCCAGGACGAGGCTCGCAACCGCCAGGCCGTTGACGGGCGGCGCCGGGGCGTACGACGGCACCACTTGTCCCTGGATGGGCGCCATGCCGCGCTGCGGGTCCGGCACCGGCGGCAGCGGCGGCTGGATCTGGGTCATGGTCGTTGCCCCTTTCACCTGCTGTACGTCCCGGCGGGGCCGGGTATTCGCGCCGCCGAGGCTTCAGTACGTCCCGATCTCGCGGCCGCGGTCGAGAAAGAACTTGTACGTCTCGTACCGGACGCGGTCCGAGACGCTGTGGTCCGAATGGAGGATGTACCCGCCGCCGGCCATGGCGAGGGGGAGTTTCTTCTGCAACTCCGCCTCGACCTGGGCGGTGTCGTTGGTCTCGAGCGACCGGATGTCGAGACCGCCGAACAGGGCGATGCGAGAGCCATAGGTCTTCTTCAGGTGCACGAGGTCCATGCCCGCCTTGACCTCCATCGCCTGGAGGCAATCCATGCCGGCCTCGATAAGGTCCGGCACGAGCGGCTCGACGTACCCGCACGAATGGACGATGACCGGCAGGCCGCGGGCGTGGCAGAAATCGAACGTCCGCTTGTGGGCCGGCCAGATGATGTCCTTGTACATGGCGGGCGACATGAACGGCTTGCCCTTGAACCCCATGTCCTCGAAGAAGTAGCAACCGTCGGGCAGACCCGTCTCGTCGAACAGGATCTCCATGAGGCGGATGGTGAGCTGGGCGTACACGGTGCACATGTCTTTGACCCAGTCGGGGTCGAGGGCCATGCCCATCAGCATGTACTCATGTCCGCAGACCGGGTGCATGAGTTCAAAGACGTTGACGCCGCCCCAGCAGAAGTAGAGGTCTTCGCGGGCGCACTTCTCCTTGGCCTCGCGGTACCCCTGGAAGTCGATGCGGCGGCGAAGGGTGTCGGCATTGGTCAGGTGCGGCCGGATGTGCTCGTCCCAGCCGCGACGGTCCTTGACGAGAAAGTCGACGTGCTCGGGCGTGCCGGCCTGGTGCTTCCACCACCGCAGAACCGCGCCGTTGCCGCTGCGGGTGAGTTTTTTCTCGTCGTCCTCCTCGATGATCTCCTCCTTGAAGTCGAGGTCGGCCACCATGTTGAAGGCCCACCGCTGCCTCAGGTCCAGATGGAAATGGTCCTCCAGCGATTCGTCCTCGCGGACGTGCCCGGCCTGGGCCCAGGCCCGTTGGGTGTCGCCCCAAAAACCCTCGTAGGCGCCGATGTGGTCGATGGGCTGGCGCGCAAGAGTCCGGGCGATGCGTTCGCGGCTGGTCAGTTCTGCCATGTGCGATGTCCTCTCCCGTTGATGACCGGATGTCCTCCGGGCCCCCCTCGCCTTCTTGCGCGGCGGCCTGGGAAGGCCGCCGCGCGGAACTGCCCTCTATCGAGGCGCGGCGGCCCTCCCGGGCTGCCGCGCCAGGCGGCTATCGCGGGCCGAGCGCGCCTGTCACCTCGCGGACGCAGTCCCACGCGATGGACTGGAGGTGCGCGACCTCTTCCTTGTGCGCCGCGGTGCCCGTCACCTCGCCGCGCAGGGTCAGCAGCGGCAGGCCGACGGGGCTGCGGTCGTACAGCGTGGCGTAGAACACGCAGGCCGCCAGGTACGAGCCGAGCGGCCGGGGATGGCTGTTATCGTCCTCAAAGAGGGGCCAGGTGGGGTTCTCGCGCCGGGCGCGGTCCCACGCCATGCCCACGGGCGCAACGGCGGCCCCGACGTCGCGCGCCGCATCGAGGTACGCCCGGTTGTAGTCGATCTGCGCCTCGGGGGTGTGCTTGCGGGCCCAGGTGAGGTAGAGGACGGTCCGGGCGCCGGCCTTGCGGATCTCGGCGTCGAATCGGCGGACGAACTCGAGCATGCGGGCGGGGTCCTCGACCGGCCGCAGACTCTGCTCCTGGAGGACGACATAGTCCCACCGGGCCTGCCGGATGCGGGCCGTGGCGTCGCCCTTGTTCCAGTGCCCCTCGAGCGACTCACCGCCCGCCGTCACCATCTCGCACACCAGGGGCCGGGCATCGCGCGCCGCCACGGCCAGTTGCCCGATCATGGTGGGCATATTATGGAAGTACGTGTAACTGTTGCCGATGAAAAGCACGCGGATCGGCCGGGCGGGCCCGACGTACCGGTCGGCGGCCGCCTCGCCGCGCGCGCAGCCGGCCGCCCCGACGGCCAGGGCGGCCAGCGCCGCCGTCAACAGGTGCGCCAGGTTCATGCGTCGGCCCTCCGTCCTCAGAAACCCTCTCAGAACCCGATTCCGTCTTTCCTTTTCACGTGCCACGGCCTGCTTGCAGGCCGTGATCTTCGGTTCGGCGATAGTTTCTTACGGCCCGCCGCCGGGCCGGGCGATGTCGTAGCAATACAGCCGGTCGTGGTATCGGTCGTGGTATCGCAGGTACAGCCGCTTGTCCAGGATAACCGGGTGGGCCCAGGCGTCCTTGCACTTGCCGGGGACCAGGCGGAAACGGCTGGCGATGCCGAAACCCTGCGGCCCGGGCTTGACGAGGGCCATGTCGCCCTCCTCGGCCAGGCAGTACAGGCGGCCGTCGGCGTACACCACGGCGCCCTGGGAAAGCGTCTTGTCGATGTACTTCTGCTCGCCCGTAGCCACGTCCATGCAGACCCATCCGGCGTTGGTGTGCCCGCTGCCGTAGAGGAGACCGTCGACCACGACGGCCCCGCCGCCCAGGTTGTCCATCGGGCATTCCCACACCTTCTCGTAACCGACGGTGTCCCCGCCCGCGACGAGCCGCAGGAACACGCCACCCGATTGGGTCGGCATGGCGCCGAACACGCCGCCCGCCGCGTACGCCGGCGTCATGCACGGGGCGTCGTGCTTGGTCCGCTTGGGGAAGACCCACTGGAGGCGGCCGGTGTCGGCATCGACGCACACCAGGCACCGAAGCCCCATGGTGACGATGAGCCGGCGGCCGCCGAATCGCACGAGGATGGGCGAGGCGTAGCCCGTTCGCCGCGTCCCGATCTCGGCCTCCGGCAGCGGGGCACTGGTCCAGACGGTCTCGCCCGTATCCTTGTTGAGCGCGGCCATGAAGGCCTTGTCGCCCCCCGGCGTGACGATGACGCGCGGCCCGTCCACCAGAAGGCACTCGCTGAGGGCCCAGGTAATCTGCCGCCCGGCGAAACGCTCCAGCACGTTCACCGCCCAGACCTCCTTGCCGGTGGCGGCATCGAGGCACGCCACGCGGCCGTGGGCGTTCATGTGATAGAGGCGTCCGGCGGCGTACGCGCACGAGGCCCGGGCGCCGGGATGGGGCTCCTTCCAGGCGGCGCCGTTGGTGGCCTCCCATTTTTTCTTTCCGTCGAGGTCGAGGGCAACGATGCGCAGGTCGTCGCCGACGTCGCCGGTGATGTAGATGGCACCGCCGGCGATGATGGGGCTCGACCAGCCGCGCCCGAGGTCAGCGGCCGTCCAGAGCACCGTCGGCCCGCCCTCGGGCCACGCCTGGAGGAGACCCTTCTCCTGGGAGATGCCGTCGCGACGGGCCCCGCGCCACTGGGGCCACCCCGCCTCGGGCGAGGCGATGAGACCGTCGGCTGGGGCCGGGGCGGCCGCCTGGCCGACCGGCACCGTCGCCAGCACAATCGCCAGCGTCATCGCCAACTCAAAGACTCGCATCGTCATCACTCTCGCCCGCCAGGCGGCGGAGCCGCCGGACGACGTTCATCAGGGCCCGCACGTTATGGTACGCCGCCTTCCACTGGGTCGCCTTGTCGGCGGAACCGTCGAGCCGGCCGTCCTCGGTCACCTGATTGTACCAGCCGCCGCAGGTGTGGTCGACCTGGTGGTCCCAGATGAACCGCCACTGGGCCAGGAACGCCCGCCAGTACGCGTCGGTCTCGCCGCCGTATCGCTCGTGCATCACGAGGAGCACGTTCAGCCCCTCGGCCTGGGTCCACCACGACTTGTACCGCTCGAACGCCGGGGCGAACGCCTGGCCGCTGTAGTAGAAGCCGCCGCGCTTCGCGTCCCATCCCCACTCGAGGGCGTGGTCGACAATCCGCCGGGCCACGCGCCAGGTCTCGGCGTCGTCGGGGCGACCGAGGGCCTCGGCGGCCTCGACCAAGAGGTACGCCGTCTCAATGTCGTGGCCGAACGAATCGTGCATCGGCACGGCCCGCCAGTCGGGCGTGAAGTAGTAGTTGAGCGCCCCGGGCTCGACCTGGATGCGGTCGCGGACCAGGCCGAGCAACTCCTCGAGCCGCTCGCGGACCTGCGGGTCGGGCTGGACGCGGTACAGGGCGCTCAGCGCCTCGAGCAGGTGGATGTGCGTGTTCATCGACTTGTAGCCGAGGGGCGTGCCGATGCCGTCGACGGCGCCCGGCCGGGGCGGGGCGAGGATGGGCGTGCCGTCGCGGGCCATGGCCTCGAAGTACCCGCCGCTGCGGGCGTCGTGGGCGTGCGAGTCGAGCCAGCGGAACGTCTCCATGGCCAGGGCGAGGGCCCGCGGTTCCTTGGTGGCCTCGTAGACGGCCGCCCCGGCGTAGATGGCGAACGAGAGGCCGTAGGCGTGCTTCCCGCCGCCGAGTTGGTCGCTCACCCGGCTCGTCGGGTCGAGCAGGAAGAACAGGCCGCCGCACTGGCGGTCGGACATGACCTTGTCGAGGTAATCGAGGCCGTGCAGGGCGTACCACGTGTACGCTTCCCGCAGCGACGGGTCGTACATGGCGGCCTGGGCGGCCACCCACGTCTGCCGGGCCTGGTAGACGAGGAACCGGTTTTCGTCGGGCCGGCGGGTCCAGTCGCGGGCCAGCGCCTGGTAGAAACCGCCGCCCGGGTCGACGCACGCCGGATACCACCGGGCGAGGACGTCGCGCCGCAGGTGGGCGTCGAGGGCGTCGGCCAAGCGGGCGTACGTCGCGGGCGCGGGCGGCGCGGCGGGCCCCACCAGGCGGTCGGCCGTCGAGGCGCATCCGCACACGAGCGCCGCGAGCAGGGGCGGCAGTATCGCGAGGGTTCGTGTTGTCGCCATGGGTAGCCCCCAACAACGCGCCCGGCAAGCCGGGCGGCTAACTTGTTGTATGCCCCGGGCAAGGCCGGCGGCTGACTTGTCGTGCGCCGCGGGCAAGGGCGGCGGCTAACGTGTCGCACGCCACGGGCCTACTTCAGCCGCTTGACGCGGATGTTGCGCAACTCGACGCGGTCGCCGTGGCCCATGAAGCCGATGTGGCCGCTCTTCAGGTGGATGCCCGGGTGGTCGCCGCTGTCGGCGGGTATCTGGACCTTCTCGACGTCGGCGTCGACGATCGTGGTGCCGTTGACCTTGACGGTAATCTGCGAGCCCTTGGCGGTGACCTCCTCGAAGTTCCACTCGCCCACCGGCCGCGTGTATCCGCGATGGGCCGGCACGACGCCGTACACCGACCCGTGGTACTGCCAGGGCTTCAGGTTGGCGTGCTTGGGGGCGGTGTCGTCGAGAATCTGGATCTCCATGCCCGCGTAGGCGGGGTTGCCGGAGGCCGGCGCCCGGATGCCCAGGCCGTTGTTGCCGCCGGGCGGCAGGCGGAACTCGAACCGGACGGTGAAGTCGGCAAACTCGTCCTTGGTCAGGATCGTGCCGCCCTTGGCCGGGTCGCAGATGAGAACGCCGTCCTGGACGAGGTACCCGTCGACGGCGCCCTGCCAGCCGTCGAGGTCCTTGCCGTTGAAGAGTGGCGTGAAACCCTCGCCGCCGAGTTCCCGCAGGAAGGCGTTGGCCTCCTCGGCGGGTATCTCGCGCAGGTAGACGTTACGGAACCGGGTCTCGCCGCCGTGGGTCTGGAGTTCGATCTGCTCGGACCGGTAGATGGGCCGCGCGCGATCCCAGTAGTTTTCGAGCGGCACGTTGTCGACGACGAGTTGGCCGTTGAGCCAGACGGAGACGATGTCGCCGATCATGCGGATGCGGAAGGTGTTCCACTGGCCGGTGGGCTTGTCGGCCACGACGGGCGGCTTGCTGGGGTGCTTCTGGTTGTTGTAGAGTCCGCCCGAACCGACCTTGGCCTGGTCGATGCCGGCCACGGGGTCCCATATCTGGACCTGGGGGCTGCCGCGGATGTAGATGCCGCTGTCGCCGCCGGGGGCGATCTTGTAGTCCACCCACATCTCGAAATCGGCGTACGGATTGTCGGTGCACAGGTGCGGCCCGCCGCCGTCGTTGATGATGTCGCCGCCCCCGGCCCGCCAGTGCTTGCGCATCTCGGCATTGGACTTCTCGCGGGCCGCGGCCAGTTGCTCGGGCGTCATCCCGGCCCGCGACTTCGGGTCGCCCACCAGGCCGTGCCAGCCCGAGAGGTCGGTGCCATTGAACAGGGCCGTGAACCCCTCCGGCGGCTTGTTGGCGGCCCCCTCGGCCGCGCGGGCGGGCGCGGCAAAGACCGCCAGAACCGCCGATACCGTAAGCACCACGCACATCCCGGACACGGCGCGCCACCGGGTCATCGCAGGCTCCTTTCAAGAGACAGGCCCGATTACTCTAACCCGGCAGGCGGCAAGGAGGGAGACTTTTTTCGGGCCGGGCCAGACAGCGGCCGGACGTCGCCCCTGCCGGCCGGCGCATGGGCGCGGACGGCGTGGTCGACGAGCAACGGGCCCCTCCGGCGCCGGCGTGCCACGTCAATCGGGCAGCGGCTTGGCCTTGATGTTCTTGTAAAGGACCTTCGACTCGGGGTCGTGGCCCTGGAGGGCGAAGGTGCCGCTCGAGAGTTTCCGCCCGCCCGAGGCGTCGTCGGGCTCGGTGTACTCGCAGGTCGTCTTGCCGTTGATCTTGATGGTAACCGTCTTGCCCTTGACGATGATGTGGTAGGTGAACCACTCGTTGTCCTTGTGGGGGGCGGTGTTCATGACGTCCTTGCGGCCGTACAGGCCGCCGGTCTTCTTGGCGTCGGAGTGGGTGGCGTTGACCTGGCACTCGTATCCCTTGTTGGGCCATCCGTCTTCCTGGTACTCGGTGTGGAAGTAGATGCCCGAGTTGGCCTTGGGCTTGGTCTTGACGTCAATCTGGAACTCGAAGTTCTTGAAGTTGGCGTCCGCCACGGGCCCCACGTAAAACGCATGGGCCCGCGGGCCGCTGCACACGATGACCCCGTCGACGACCTTGATGGAGTCGGGGTTCTCGCTGACCTTCCATCCCGCCAGGTCCTTGCCGTTGAAGAGGCTGAACCAGCCGTCCTTGTCGGGTTTCGGGGCGCCGGCCGATTTCTCGGCCGCCCCAGCACACGCCGGCCACCCAGCCGCCACGCACACCGCAACGGCCGCCATCGCCACGAGACGTTTCATGGAGGAATCCTTTCCGGGCCACGTGCCGCGAGCCACCGTCCGCCCGCGGACCATCACTATGATGCGCGGCAACGGGCCGAACACAAGCGGTTTCCGGGCGGCGCGCCAGGACGCTTGCCAGTCGCCGCCAGGGTGCCTATACTCGCACCGCGCCGTCGTTTAGCCGCGGCCGGTACGGCCGCGCTGGTACGTTTAGCCGCGGCCGGCACGGCCGCGCCTTTGCGTGTTTGCGCGGCGGGTCCCCGCACCCGCCGCGCTCGAGGTCCGACTGTGGGCAGGCGCGGTGGGTACGGAGACCCACCGCGCCCAAACAGTGGTATGAGGCGCCCCGTCGCCGTGCCGGCGACGGCTAAACGATGGCGCCAATTGGCCCGGGGTTCCGGGGAAGTTCGCATGGCCAAGCACATCGGCATCGTGGCGTGCAGCGCCGAGGGCGCGGCCCTCTGCTACCGCACCATCTGCGCCGAGGCCGCCGACCGCATGGGCCGCCACAATCACCCCGAACTCTCGATGCACACGCACCCGCTGGCGCGGTACATGCCGGCCATCGAGACGGGCGACTGGCAGGCCGTGGCCGACCTGATGCTCGACTCGGCCGCGCGGCTGGCGCGGGCCGCCCTGCGCGAGGCCATCGAGGGCCGACCATGAGCCGACCCACCGTCACGCGCGAGGCCATCGTCGCGGGTCTGCGGCGATTGGGCCTGGAGGGCGGCGAGACGGTCATGGTCCACAGCAGCCTCAGCCGGTTCGGCCACGTCGACGGCGGGGCCGAGGCGGTCATCGCGGCGCTCGGCGAGGCGGTGGGCCCGCGCGGCACGGTGATGATGAGCGCGCTGACGATTACGCCGGCGTTCGTCGCGGCCCACGTCCGGGCCGCGCGCGAGGGCCGCATCGACCGGGCCTATCCGATGTTCGACGTGGCGGCCACGCCGACGTGGGCGGGCCGCATCGCCCAGGCGTTCCGGACGATGCCGGGCGTGGTGCGTAGTTGGCACCCCTCGCACAGCGTGACGGCCGCGGGGCCGCTGGCCGAGCCGCTGCTGGCCGGGCACCACCGGGCGCCGGCGTGCGGGCGCGACTCGCCGTACGAGCGGATCACGCGGCGCGACGACGGCCGCATCCTGCTCCTGGGCGTCGGCCACGAGGTCAACACGACGATGCACGGGTTCGAGGAACTCTCGGGGCTCGTGTACGTCGAGCATCCCGAGGTCTGTCGCATCCCCATCCGCACCCCCCGCGGCGAAGACCTGGCCGAGACCCGCCTGCACGTGTTCCACGTCAAGCGCGAACTCGGCCGGCTCGAAAGCCGGTACCTGGGGGAGGGGGCCGAGACCGTCACGCGCATCGGGGCCGCACCCGTGCGGCTGTGCTGGGCCCGGATGCTCCGCGAAATCACCCTGGCCGCGCTCGACGCAGACCCCTGGGTCCTCGTCACGCCGCGCGGACGCCGGGCCTGGGAGAAGATGACGGCCACCGGCAATTTGCTCGACCCGCCGGGGTTCGACGAGTAACCTGCCGCGCCATGAGGAGTCCGCGGCATGCCATGACGAGTGCGGCTGGTGCTCTGTTACACCTCAAGTGAAGAATAGCCGGGTGGCATGCCCACTGGCCTGCCCGCCTTGGGCGGGCCGCCTTTGCGTGGGCATGCATGCCCGCGGAACGGATGCCGCGGGCATGCCACCCCGAAAGTGACGAGTCACGGAGCACTAGGCGGCATCACGACGCGTACGAGTGCAGGCCGCCGCCGAAGATCCGCGCCAGGTTCACCCACAGCAGCGTCAGCACGATGGCCGCCAGGCCCAGGAGCACCAGGGCCGAGTTGGTGCGCGGGTACTTCGCCCCGTGCATGTGCCGCCAGTGCAGGTACGCCAGGTACACGAGCCACGAGATGAGCGACCAGAGTTCCTTGGGGTCCCAGTTCCAGTAATCGCCCCAGGCGATCTTGCCCCACACGGCACCGAGTACCAGGCCGAGCGTCAGCAGGGGGAACCCGAGAGACACCATCCGGTAGGTGGCGACCTCGGCGCCCACGAGCCCCGCCTCGCGCGGCGCGGCAAAGCCCAGCAGTTGCGCGAGCGCCGGCGCCGCCGCCTTCGCCATGACCACGTAAGCCAGCATGTACGCCGCCACGTGCGGGATGAACAGCCAGCACTGAAGCGCGGGCGGCAGCACCTTCGGCTCGGCGCTGAAGACCAGCCCCGCCGGAAACAGCACGACCACGCCGATGACGGCATCGGCCGCCTCGCCCCCCACGCCCAGCAGCCGCCGGCACAGCAGCGTCATCGGCAGCAGCAGCATCCCGAGCGTCAGAAACACCTCGAACATGTTCTGGAGCGGAACGTGGCCCGCCTCGGCCCAGCGGTACGCCCATCCTGCCGCTACCACGGCGCACCCCGCGCCGTACAGCACCATGCCGAGGCGCCGCACGCGCACCAGCAGCATGATCGCGGCCGCAAGGTATAGACCCATCGCGGCATAGATCGCCAGGCCCAGGATGGTCCACTTGACGGCCATGCATGCCTCTCGCTTCACCGCTCCCTTACGGTCGCGGCTCGGATTCTGATGGTCGCGGCTTAGATTCCCGGTCGCGGCTCGGGTCGCCGTGTGCTAGCCGCGACCGCAAGGGAGCGGTTGGGTCGGCGCCACGGCCCGCGCCTGCCGCCGGCCGACGTAGCGTGCCGCCGGCGCCACCCAGAACCGCCAGAACGTCCCGGCCACCAGCAGCGTCATGCCTACCCAGACGGCCAGCAGCCCCGAGTCCGACACCACCCTCAGAATCGTGTACTGTTCGTTCCGGTCGTCGCAGCCGCTCTGGTAAAAGTGGTACCCGCCGGGCCAGAGCCACCGCCCAAGATGCATCCTGGCCACGGACGGCCACAGTTGCGGCCAATGGAGCGGGTGGTTGACCTCGATGGTCTTGCGGCCTACCTCCTCGTCGCCCTCGAGCACCGCCAGGTCGCTGTAGTAGTCGCGGACGGGGGTGCCGACGGGCTTGACGAGATAGAGGCCGGTCGTGGCCTCGGTCGGCGGCTCGCCATCGGACGTCTGACTGAGCAGCGCCCCGAGGTCCAGGCCGGCGTGCATCTGGCCGTCGCCCGGCAGGAACCAGTGGTGCACGTGTCGGCCGTCGCACTCCAGGTGCACCTCGACGGCGGGCACGTGGCTCGACGGGTCGGCCTTCGCGCCCGTCGGCTCCGGAAAGACGTGCCGCATGGGCGGCGAGTCGTCGCCGCGACCGTGCTCCGGAAACAGGGCCATGAGCAGGCGCCGCTGAGGCGTGCCGCCGGTCGGCGTCTGTTCGACCAGCACGGCCGGGTTGACGCCTTCGCCGGGCAGGTCGACGACCTGGCGGTCCTCGTCCGTGCCGTGCACCCGCAGGTTCAGAAAGACCTGCGCCACGCGGACCTTCATCGGCGGGTCGGCCAGGTCCACCTCGGCACCCGCCTTGGCGGGCAACGTCGTCGTGGTGCCGTCGGCCAGGGTAATCTCGATGGTCGGGACGGCGCCCGGGGCGTACGTCGGCACGGCCCGGTCGATGTACTGGATCACCGTCAGCCGCGCGGGCGTACCGGGCACGTCAACCGGCTCGCCCATCTGCCACGGCACGGCGGTCTGCCGCTCGTCGGTAACGTGGCCGTCCTTGTCGAACACCGGCGCGGCGACGAGTAGTTCCCAGCGGCCGTAGTATTCGATCCAGAAGTCCTTGAGGTGGAGGGCGAAGGGAATCTCGCCGATGGGCACCAGGCGTCCCTCGGCCGCGAACAGGTCCTCGTCCATGACGCGGGTCTCGCGCCGGCCCTTGTCGATGACCATGATGCCGCGCGAGAGTTTCTCGGTGTCCAGCCACGCCCGGCGAAGGTTGTGGGCCAGGTCGGATCCCCACATGGCCCCCAGCAGAATGAGCAGCGACCCCAGGTGCATCGCCAGCGCCGCCGGAGAACGAAGAAGACGCCGGTAGAAGACGAACCCCGCCGCCAGCACCGCCGCCAGCAGGAACCAGTAGACGACGACACCGGGCGAGTTGAAGAGACCCTTGGCGCGGTCGGCACCCAGGAACGCCCCCACCATCGACAGGGCCGCCAGGACATAGATGAAACCCAGGACGACCCACAGGATGATCTGCCGCACTGTCCGCATCCCCGTCCCCGCTCCGGGCCGTCCGCCTGCCGGCGCCCTCGTCATCATAGCGTGGCCGGCCGCCCGGGACAACCTCGG
>DATKZB010000308.1:0-3137 GCA_035528235.1 Phycisphaerae bacterium | reverse complement strand
GTCGCTCTGGCGGACGTTGGCGGCCCCGGCAAAGGGCCGGCCTTCCGTATCGGCCAGCGGTTTCCACGCGCCGCCCAGACTCTCGGCCGTGTAGGCCTTGTAGTACCGCCGGCCGCCGGCGCCCTGGGCCTCGATCACCGTCAGGTACCCCTCGCGGCCGGCCAGGCGGTAGGTGTGGCTGGCCTCGAAGATGTCGGCCTTCAGCGCCAGTTCGCAGTGGTCGAACCCGTAGGGGAACTTCTCCAGCGGCGTCCACATCCGCCACATGTTGCCGTCGAGCGACGTGAAGAACAGGTACGCCCGCTTGCTGTCGCAGACGACCCAGAAATCGAGCCACCGCGAGACGCCCTTCGGGTCGGCGTCGGGGAAGAAGAGTTTGCCCGGTGCCCACGAGGCGGGGTCGGCCAGGTTCTCGGTCGTCGCGAAGGCCGGCTGCAGTTTGAGGTTCCGCGAGGGTTCCCCCAGCTGGTAGACGAGATACCACTTGCGGTGCGGCCGGAAGTAGAAGACCTGCGGCGCGCAGAAGTACCGGTCGTGCCACCGGAAGACGTGCCGCGGGGCTTTCTCGGCCTCCTCCCACTTCTCGAACGTCACGTACTCGATGTGGACGGGGGGCGCGGCACTGCGGACCGTCATGAAGACGTGCCACTTGCCCTCGTGGAACACCACCGTGGGGTCCTTGACCGAGATGGCCTTCGGCTCGGCCGTCGGCACGGGCGAGATGCGCGGCGGCGACAGGGTCCACGATGGCGGGGCTCCGAGGTCCTCGGCGGCCATGGCGACACCTCCGGCCACGACGGCCGCCACCAGGGCCCACGCCACCCGGCGCCAGTCACCCGCGCGAACGCCCTTGCCGCAGCGTGTCATGGTCTCTTCTCTCGGTCCTTGTGCGGCCGCATTCTCGCGCGCCGGCCCCCCGCCCCGCCACGGTTTTTCGCGCCACGTGGTTCCCCCCGGGCCGGGCGCCGGGGAATTACAGGAACTTCGCGCTCCGCAGCGTGTCTAATACCATAATGCCACTTGAGACTTTGCGCGGTGGGTCCCCGTACCCACCGCGCAAGAAACGGCGTTCTTGGCCGCACCACGGGGCCTCGCGCGGCGGGTGCGGGGACCCGCCGCGCGAAGTGGCGTTGTAGGACTAATCCTGGTAGAATGGCCGTCTGGTCAGGTTCTGACTGCGGGTAACCGCCATGTCTGTCGAGAGCGCACAGCGACCATCGGGCCTTGCATCAAGGGCGAGCGCATGGCTTGCCGGGGTGGTGGTCTGCGTCCTCGCCGCCGCCGTCGCGGCGGCGGCCGAGCCGACGTCGGGCCCCGCGCGGCCGGCGGCGCCGGCCTTCTACACGGTCTCCATCGGCCGCGTCCGCAACATCCAGGCCGACTGCTTCGAGTTCGAGCGCGACGACCGCAAACGCACCCGGGTGCGGCTGGCCTGCGCCGACACGCTGAACGTCCCGGACCGCATCCGGGGCATGGCCGAGACCATCGTCCGGAACATTTTGGAGACCGGGCCGGTCTGGGTCTTCCCGTGCGGGAGCCCGAAGGACCGCCCGGAAGAGGTCTGGGCCGACGTCTGGACGCCGAAGGGGTGGCTGTCGGAGAGGCTCATCCGGGCCGGCTACGCCATGCGCCGCAAAGACCTGGACGTGGCGTCGCTGACGGCGTTCGACCCCACGGGCACGACCACCGAGGGCCCGGTGCCGGCCGATCCGGCGTTTGCCTCGGCCCGGTGCGCGCCGTCGGGCGGCGACACGTTCGAGGTCGATCGGGCAGGCAAGAAGGTGCGGGTCCGCCTCTTCTACGTGACGTGCCAGGGCCTCGACCAGCCTGCCGCCGCCGACGCCGCCGCCCAGAAATGCGCCGGCGACGACCCGGTCTGGGTCTTCCCCTGCTGCCCCGCCAAGGCGGGAGAAGACGCCCGCGTGCGGGTCTGGACCCGCCGGGGATGGATGGCGACCGAACTGCTCAAGCAAAAACTCGCCACACGGTACGACGACCCGTTCAAGGCCGAAATCCAGACGGCCTCCGCCACACCGCCGCCCACGCCCAAGCCCACCAAAGACCCCGACACGGGCACGACCCCCGACCCGGGCACCACGCCGACCAAGACGTCATCGGGCAAGCCGGGCGACCCCGAGTTCACCTGGCGCGAGGTTACGGTGCCCAAGGGCAAGGCCGATTCGCTCAGTTGCGAGAGCGGCACGTTCGCCGTCACGTCGGAACTCTGGCGCATCTCGTGGACACTCAAACCGGTGCGGGTCCGCGGACCGATCAACCTGAACGTCTACCGCGTCGACGAAAAGTGGAACGTCAAAACCTCATCGGCACACGTGACCGCCTTCAAGGGCCAGACCGGCGCCAAGTACGTCCGGGCCAAACCCGGCCAGTTCTGGGTCCGCGTGACCGGCTCGAACGAACTCGTCATGAAGGTCGAGGAGGCCGTGCCCGTCGAGTGACCCCCCGCCGACGCGGGCGACACCGCGCCGCGACCCCCTGACACCGCGCCGCGACCGTAAGGGAGCGGCACACCGGCCCCGCAGCCCCACAGCCCCGCTCCCTAGCGGTCGCGGCTCGGATACGGTGCACTCGCGGGTCCCACCGAACCAAGTCCCGACCGAACACCCTTGAAGTCCCGACGAATTCCGGGCTATAATCCCACGTCTGTGCTGTGGCGGCGCAAGCGCGCTTGCGTGTGTCGTTTGGACCCAGGCGCCGCCGGGGGCTTGAAGGGAGCAGGATGAACCCACCGTCCACCGCCAGCATTCCCGAGACGGCCCGAGCCAAGTGCACGCTGTCCGGACGGCCCATCCCGCCGCTGCCCCGCGGCCTGCCCAAAACGGTCGAGTCGGTGTGCCCGGAGTGCATGCGCCTCATCCCCGCGCGGCTGGTCGAGCGCGCCGGCGAGGTCCGCATGGAGAAGACCTGCCCCGAGCACGGCCCCTTCGAGGACATCTACTGGCGCGACGCCCGGCTGTACCTGAAGGCCGAGGAATTCCATTATGGCGATGGCGACGGTCTGGAAGACCCCCAGGCGCCCGCCACCAGCCAGTGCCCGGACCAGTGCGGTCTGTGCCCCGACCACGCGTCGAACACGGCCCTCGGGAACATCGACCTGACGAACCGGTGCAACCTGAAGT